>DATLAN010000080.1:0-68991 GCA_035527455.1 Thermoguttaceae bacterium | reverse complement strand
AACCCAAAGCTCAAGCTGGTGTTGGGCGAGCCGTTCGTGAAACCCACGGGCGAGATCAGCGAGGGCATCCGCAAGCGGCAGGAGATCGTCGCCCGGCTCGCGCAAAAACACGGCGCGGCACTGGTGCATTTCCAGCGCGTCTTCGACGAGGCCGCCAGGCGTGCGCCGCCCGACTATTGGATCTGGGACCGTGTGCATCCGACCTATCGCGGCCACCAGCTCATGGCGGACGAATGGGAGCGGGTGGTGCGCGAGTCTTGGAAACAGGCATCCCCATGAAATACACCCTTCTCACCCTCACCGCGGCCGGCTGGCCCCGTCGATTTTCCGGAATAGGTATTGCCACATCACGATTTCGTTGTAGGTTTCTGCTTCCCCTGCTGGCGGTGTGCCTGGGCGTCGCCAGCAACGTGGGGATTGCGGGGGAACGGCAGGCAGTCGTGGTCACGATCACGGCCGAGGCACCGGGATACGGTGCGGATCAGGTGGACGACCTGGTGACGACGCCGATTGCGATTGCCTTGAACGGGATGCCGGGCGTTCGGAGGATCCGTTCCCGTGCCACGGCAGGCAGGGCTGCCGTATGGGTCGAGTTTGCCTCAGGGACAGACGTATACAAGGCCCGGCAGGCCACGGCGGAGAGGCTGCAATTGGCCGTTCGCGAGTTGCCCAATGCAGTTGTCCCGACGCTCGCGCCGCTCTTCGTCCCCGATGAGATCATGCTCGTCGCTCTGAGGTTCGCCGGCAAGGCGTCCGAAGAGGATACGCGCCGGGCCGAGGAATTGCGCGAGCTGGCCGATCTGGTGGTGCGCAGGCGACTGCTGGCGATGCCGAACGTTGGCCAGGTGGTCGTCACGGGCGGGCTGGTCGGCCAATGCCAAGTGATTGTCTCGCCGGAGAAAATGGCGCAGCGTGGCTTGACGATCTCCGAACTGGTGTCCGCCATGGAACAGACCCTTGGCAAGTATACGGCCCGGCCGGACAGGCAGGAAATTCTCGTGGTGCGCGACGCGTTGACGCTGGATGACCTCGGTGAGATCGTTCTGGCGGTGCGGCAGGGTCAGGTGCTACGGCTTAGAGACGTGGCACAGGTGCGGCTCAGCAGCGTGCCGCCGCACCGCGCCCCGTCGCGACCCAAAGGCGAGGTAAAGATTCCGCCCCAGCCGGCCGTGCTTTTGGGCGTGTTGACGCAGCCCGAGTCCGACGCGAAGCGGCTCAGCCGAGAGCTTGATCGCGTCCTCGATGAACTCAGCGCGACCCTGCCCGCGGGCGTGCGGCTCAGTCGCCGGTTTCCCCCGGAGCTTGCGCCGTTGGCGCTGCAAATGGCGGAAGACATCCAGCGGGATCAGCCACCTGAAGTCGTGCTCCGGCAAGAGACGTCTGCCGACCTCGGGGCGGTGCTGGTGCAAGAGTTGCCACCGCGCACCACCATCGTGATCCTCGGGCCGGATAGGGCACACCTTCGCAATGCAGGGCGCGACCTGGCCGATCGGCTTCGCAAGGTGCCGGGGGTGGTCGACGTTCAGGCAGACTCGCTGGAGGAAGCCCCGCAAATGCGGATCAACGTCGATCGCCGCAGCGCGGCGCGCCTCGGAGTTCCCATAGGCGACGCACTCGCCGCGGTGGAGGTGGCCTGCGAAGGCCGCAAAGTCGGTCACCTGCAGGACTCACGAACGCAACGGAGCGTCGACGTGCTCGTGACTTGTGGCGGAGACATGCGAAACGACGCAGAGTCCTTGCAGAAACTATTGCTGACTACCGCCACTGGAGAAACAATCACTTTGGGGCAATTGGCAAAGTTCGAAGTGGTTTCGGCCCCCCGCTCGCTGAACCGGGAGCAGATGCAGCCGGCGATCCTGATTTCCTGCGAGGCGCAGGCTTGCGATCGTGCTCAGTCGATGGCTGAGATCAAACGGGCCATCGCTGCAGCAGAGCAAAAGCTTCCGGTCGGTTATCACGTGAGTTGCGATTGAAGAGAGTTGGGCGATACCCACGGCTTCGGCTCAGCGATTGTTTCAGAAACCCGTGAGGCGTGAGATATGCCGTAAAACGGCCGTATGATGACCCATAGGACCGTCCGCCCGAGCGACGCCGCTGGCTGCCCAAAAATCATGCGCCCGTGGGAGCGCACTACGGGGACAAATCGGCCTAGGTGCTGTTTTTCCAGAAAGTGCAAAACTCTCGAGAAGCCGCGTCTTTCAGTGAAACAGCGGCCCCCGTCGAGCCGATGCTTGACATATCGTGATATCACGATATATTTACGGGAGAAGGGGGTCCGACCATGGAAAACACACTCGATCTCTTGCCCCGGGAGTTCCTCGAAGACGCGGCGGAGTGCCTTCGGGCACTCGGCCATCCGGCCCGGTTGAGGATAGTGGATATCCTCATGCAGGGGGTGTTTCCCGTCGGCGAAATTGCCGAAATGTGCGACCTGCCCCCCCATCAGGCGTGTGAGCACCTGCGGTTGCTCAAAGCCCACGGCCTGTTGAACAGCAGGCGGCGGGGCCGGTCCGTCTTCTACGAGATTGCCGATCCCCGCTTGCCCCGCCTGATCGACTGCATCCGGGCGGCCTGCAACAGCGAATGACCCGGGACGGGATGGAAACCGATCCGCCCCACTCCCCACCCACACACGAACACGTTGGAACCCATACGATGCCCTCACGAAAACGAATCCTGATCGTCGGCGGCGTGGCCGGCGGCGCGTCGGCCGCTGCCCGGGCCAGACGGCTCTCGGAAGACGCTGAAATCGTCATGTTCGAGCGCGGCGAGCACATCTCGTTCGCCAACTGCGGTCTGCCGTATCACATCGGCGAAATCATTCCCAAGCGCAAGAGCCTCCTGGTGCAGACCGCCGACGGCATGAGAAAGCGTTTTCGCATCGACGTCCGCACGCGCTGTGAAGTCACGCGAATCGACCGTTCCCGGCGGGAAGTCCTGGTCCGCAACCTGGAGACCGCAGAGGAACACGCCGAACCATACGACGCGTTGATTCTCAGTCCGGGCGCCGAGCCGTTGCGTCCGCCGATCCCCGGCGCCGACGACCCGCACGTCTTCACCCTGCGGAACCTGGCCGACATGGACGCCATCAAGCGGGTGCTCGATGAAGAGAAACCCGCCGCCGCGCTGGTCGTGGGCGGCGGATACATCGGGCTGGAAATGGCCGAGAACCTGCGGCATCGCCGCGCCGCCGTGACGCTCGTCGAGCTGGCCCCCCAGGTCTTCACGGCCGCCGATCCGGAGATGGTCGAGCCGATCCACCAGCAGCTTCGCCTCCACGGCGTCGATCTGCGGCTGGAGACCTCCGTCACCGCGATCCAGCAGACCGACGGCTCGCTGCGTGTGCTGCTCAGCACGGGCGAGTCGGTCTCGTGCGGGCTGGTGATCCTGGCTGTGGGCGTTCGGCCCGAGGTCCATCTTGCCCGGGCGGCCGGTCTCGAAATCGGCCCGACCGGCGGCATCGTCGTCGACGCCCATTTGCGAACCAGCGACCCGAACATCTACGCCGTCGGCGACGCGGTCGAGGTAACCCACCTGGTCAGCCGGCAGAAGGCGTCGATCCCCTTGGCCGGCCCGGCCAATCGCCAAGGCCGCATCGCCGCCGACAACGTCCTGGGCGGAGAGAGCGTCTATGGTTTCAGCCAGGGCACGGCCATCTGCAAGGTCTTCGATCTGGCGATCGGCATGACCGGGATGAGCGAAAGGGCGTTGAAACAGGCCGGTGCCGCCTACGAGAAGATCTACATCCATCCCTCCAGCCACGCCGGCTACTATCCCGGCGCGATGCCAATCAGCCTCAAGCTGCTGTTCGATCCGGGCAACGGCAAGATCCTCGGCACGCAGGCGGTCGGCGCCGACGGGGTCGACAAGCGGATCGACGTCCTGGCCACGGCGTTGCAGGCCGGCCTGACCGTCCGCGATCTGGCCCGGCTCGAACTTTCCTATGCCCCGCCCTATGGTTCGGCCAAGGATCCGGTGAATTACGCCGGGCTGGTGGCGTCGAACGTGCTCGACGGGCTGGTGAAGCTCTGCCACGTCGAAGATGTCACCGACCCGGCCGAAGACCAACTGCTGCTGGACGTCCGCGACGTGAAGGAACTCGAGTCGGGCACCATCCCCGGGGCGAAGAACGTCCCGCTCGACGACCTGCGCGACCGGCTCGACGAGCTGCCCCGCGACAGGGAAATCCTCGCGTTCTGCCAGGTCGGCCTGCGCGGGTATCTCGCCTGCCGGATCCTCACCCAGCACGGCTTTCGCTGCCGCAACCTGACCGGCGGTTACAAGACCTACCGTGCCGCCCGGGCGATTTCCTCCAACGGCGACGGGGCAGTAAAGGAAGTCACCGACGATACCGGCCAGCAGGCTCCGCAGCCGGCCGAAACCGACGCTCCGCCGGCCGAGGTCGTCAAGGAGATCGACGCCCGAGGGTTGCAGTGTCCCGGCCCGATCATGCAACTCCGCGCCGAATTGGAAGGCGTCGGCGAGAACCAGGCCGTCAGCATTCTGGTCGCCGATCCGGGCTTTCCCAACGACGTGGTGGCATGGTGCGAAAGCACCGGGCATCAACTCCTGAGCGTCGTGCCCGAGGAGGGGGCCTGCCGGGCGACGATCGCCAAGCGGGCCCGCCCCGCCGCCACCGCCGCCCCGGCGACCGGCCCGAGCGAGCTGTCCAAGAACAAGACCGTCGTGGTTTTCAGTGGCGACCTGGACAAGGCGCTGGCCGGTTTCATCATCGCCAACGGAGCCGCCGCCATGGGCAGCAAGGTGACGATGTTCTTCACGTTTTGGGGCCTCAACGTGCTGCGCAAAGACCAGAAGGTGTCGGTATCGAAGAACCTCGTCGAGCGGATGTTCGGCCGGATGATGCCCCGCGGGCCCAACAAGCTGAAACTCTCGAAGATGAACATGGGCGGGCTGGGCGCGGCGATGATCAAAGGCATCATGCGCAGCAAGGGCGTCGATCCGTTGCCCAAGCTGATCCAAACGGCGCAGGAGGCCGGCGTGCGTCTGGTCGCCTGTTCGATGAGCATGGACCTGATGGGCATCCGCCGCGAAGAACTCATCGACGGCGTGGAAGAAGGCGGCGTGGCCATGTACTTAGGCCAGGCCGAGGCCGGCAACGTCAACCTGTTCATCTGATCCGCCGGCGGGTGGCTGATAGCTCCAATCAGGGCGGTCCGCGTGACGGAACACGTCGGCAATCGGTCCGGTCAAATCCGGATCGCAGGTGCTCCCGAGAAGAAGGCCGCGGGATGTGCGAACCGGGCGAAGCCGCAAGCGGCGGGGGGTCGTCGACGCTTCGCGATGGCGTCTGCACCCCGGTCTGTTATAATGGACCCCCACGTCCCGGAATCCCCCCGAGATCGACCGAGGATCAATCTGTGCCGCCAAAGACGTCAATCCTCCTCTTGTGTCTCTTGTGCCTGTTTCCCCTGTTTCTCCCTGCCGAGACCGCGGCCGAGGACTGGCCCGGCTGGCGAGGGCCGCGCAGCGACGGGACCAGCGTGGAGAAGGAGATCCCCATCCGCTGGAACGGAGCGGACGGGAAGAACATCGCTTGGAAGGCGGCCATCCCCGGCAAGGGTCATGGCTCGCCGATCGTCTTCGGCGAGCGGATCTTCCTCGTCACTTGCTTCGAGGAGATCAAGGATCGCGTCTTGTCGTGTCTCGACCGCGGCAGTGGGCGGATCCTTTGGCAACAAGTCGTGCTCCGTGCTCCGTTGGAAAAGCAGCACCGGCTGAACAGCTACGCCTCGAGCACGCCGGCGGCCGACGGCAAACTCGTCTACGTCTCCTTCCTCGAGCCCGACACGGCTTTGGCGGATCCGAGCGATCCCGCCGGCGGCGACATGGCCACGCCGGGCAACATGTTGGTGGCGGCGTACGACTTCCAGGGCGAGCAACAATGGGTCGCCCGGCCGGGGCGCTTCTCCAGCCGGCACGGCTATTGCAGCTCGCCGATCCTGTACGAAAGCCTCGTCATCCTCAACGGCGACCACGACGGAGACGGCTACCTGGTCGCGCTGGATCGGGCCACCGGCAAGACGGTCTGGAAACGGCCCCGGGTGAACAACACGCGGAGCTACTGCCCCCCGATCATCCGCGAGATCGACGGCCGCGTGCAGATGGTCCTCTCCGGCACGAAGTGCGTGGCCAGTTACGATCCCCAAAACGGCCGGCGGCACTGGATCATCGACGGCCCCACCGAACAGTACGTCGCCTCGCTGGTCTTCAACGGGGAGCTGTTCTTCATGACGGCCGGGTTCCCCGAGTTCCACATCATGGCCATCCGCCCCGACGGGCAAGGCAACGTGACCGACACGCACGTGGTCTGGCACACGACCAAGGGCTGCTCGTACGTGCCTTCGCCGATCGTCGCCGGCGGGGGCAGGTACTTCCTGGTCGTCTCGGATATCGGCATCGCCAGTTGCTTCGAGGCCGAGACCGGCCGGCGGTGTTGGATGGAACGGATCGGCCCGCACTACAGCGCCTCGCTGGTCGAGGCCGAGGGCCTGGTCCATTTCCTCTCCGACGAAGGCGTCACCACGATCGTCCGCCCCGGCGAGACGTTCGACGTGGTGGCCGAGAACGAACTGGGCGAGCGGTGCTTCGCCTCGCCGGCGATCAGCGGCGGACGGATCTACCTCCGCGCCGAAGGGCATCTATACGCCATCGGCCCGAGTCGGTAGGGTGCGTGTATTGCACCACGACATATTGGCGGTGGTGGGTGGCACGCCCTGAGGAACGAAGGGCGTGTTTTCCCGACGTACCACGCCCTTCGTTCCTCAGGGCGTGCCACCCCGGAGTTTACCGCAACGATGTCAAGAACCGTTTGGTGCCAGCCGGTTCACCCGGGTTCGAACGTCAGGCAGTCGACCAGTCCCGCTTCGCGGCCGATTTTGATGCCGGGCGCTTCGCACTCGAGGTTCATGTTGTGCCTGCACGAGGCGGCTTTGCAGGCGCCCACGCCGCCGATCACGTCGGGGAAGCCGCCTTGGCCGGTTCCCGTCGTGAAGGTGTCGCACTTGTGGTCCATGCCGCCGCCGACGGTAATGGCCATTGCGTGGCACTGGCTGTTCTGGTTGTACGCGCAGTCGGCCGCGTCGCACTGAATGATCCGCACCATTTCCATCATCGCACCTCTCGTTTTGCCTTTCGGAAGTTACCCTAAGGGTACGAACCCACCGATCGGGCCGTCGCGTTGCGGTGCAACTCGGCGGCTCATTGAACCCTAGTGCGAGTACCCGACGACCAAGGGCCCGAGGGCGGCGTTTTGTAAACAATCCGGGGGCAAAGATGGCCGGCACCGTAAAGTCTGCCGAGTGGGAAATCCGCCCGGGTGCCGGCTTCCGGGTGGAAACGCTCGAAGCAGGGCGGCCGGCGTCGAGTTCGGGCATCATCCACGCGGCCGCGGATTGCCAAAAAGCGACGTGTCGCCGCCGTGGGTGTCGGCTTCAGCCGCTTCCACGCCGTCGGCGCAAGTGCCGGTTGAATAACAGATTAGGGACGTTGCACCAAAGCAAGCGGACGGGGGAAGCGTGCCATTGGCATGAGGCTTGCATCCTTCACGCGTTACTTCACGTTCCTTCTTACCCAACAGCCATCGATCGATGGCAGGTGAGTCCAATCGTCCATTGCATCCCCACGATTCCTTCGGTCGACATCCCCAGTTGACCGCAATTCCGGGCTCACCTTCAGGGAGCCCCGTCCTCGAACTCCGGGACGGGGCTTCTTCATGCGCCCTAATCCCACCACCACGCCGCGGCCGGCAGCCCTTTCACGGCCGCAGCCGAGCGACGGTCTTCCAGGCCGCTGTAACGGTCGATTTCAATGGCCCGACGCGTGACCAGCCGGGCGGGATCGACGCGCACTCCGCCGCTGACGCCGGATATCGTGTGGATCTTCGTGCCCGAGCGGATCGTGCGGTAATTGGCAACCGTTTCCACTTGCTTCGGGGCCGGGCCGAGTGGAAACGAGTACGCGCCGGCATCGCCGAAACAGGTCAAATGCCAAGCGGCCTTCTGGGCCAACTCCTCGCTTTGGATCAACGCACCGACCAGCGCCAGGTCGAAAACATTTCGTAACTCGGCGTAAACGGGGTATTTCCGACAGAGGGCCGCGAAGTGTTGCGTGAAGCTCCGGGCGAACTGACGGTTCAACTCTTCGGACTCGCCCGTGTGGACCCGTTTGCCTTCGGCCGTGAGCAGTTCGTTTTCGCTCAAGACTTTCACGCCCTGGCCGCGAACGGCGAAGGCGCTGCCGTCTTGGCTGGCCAGCACCGCGTCGTAGTCGAGCGTGAACCACCAGCGGAGAACGCCCATCGGCGGCGGGGCCTCGCCCGGGCGAACGCGGATCGACTCGAGGTAACTCTCCACGCCGGGCACGCCCTCTTCCAGGCCCATGCCGACCAGCTTCATGCGATAGTCGGCTTCGACCATGACCCGAGCGGCGCGGGTGCGCGGGTCGAGCCCGTAGACGTCGATCTGTTGCTTCCCCAGCCGCGAGCGGAGTTGTTCCAGCCAGGCTTCCCGGTCGGCGGCATTTCGGAAATCGGGATTCGATTCGTTCAAAAAGAGCTGCGTGCGCGCCAAGGCCTGTTGCGTGGGGACGATCGCGCAGCCGAATCGGGCGTCGGGTCCGCTCATCATGTGGCGGAGTACGACTACCAGGTCGTCCAGCCGGAGGACCGGCAAACCCGTGTCGCTGCCGACGATGCGGTTCTCCCCGTCGAGGGCCCAGTCTCCGGCCGGTCCGGCCAGGACCAGGTCGCCGGTGTCGGGATAGACGAAGACGTACTCGATGCGTTGCAGGCCGGCCAGGACTTGCATGGCTTCGGTCGGCCCTCGGCCGGCCGCCAGACGCAGTTGGATTTGCTTCTCCAACCTCGGCAACGAGACTTTCCGCAGCGGTGAACTCCGCCGTACGTCCTCTTGGCCGGCTTGGACCGCGCTGGCGGCATGCAGCGTACCCAATGTGCCGGTGACTTTCTGCTTCATCAGCGGCCGGAGCACACCCTGGGCATCGACGTATACGCCGGTGGCAAACGGCGCGATGGCCCCCGGCCCGCCAACCGTTTCCCAGGACGCCGGCGCGATGGTGGAGGTGATTAGTTCGATCAGGGGGTCGAAGTCGGCTTGGGCCCCGCCGCCGCGTCCCCCGAAAAGTTGGGCGGCAATCCGAGAAAGGGCCTCGGCGCGGTTGCGGTCGTCGTACATCTCCGCCACCGTGCGCAAGGCGCCCTCACGCGCCCCGACGGCAGCCTGGGCCACGGCGATTTCGGCCAGCAGACGGTCGCGGCGCTGCGGATCGGCCGCCGCACGGGCCGCCGCCACGGCCGGGGCAAACTCGCCGGCGGCGATCTGCGCGCGGATCAACGCGTCCTGCGGGTCGTTTTCCGCCGCATGTGCCGGCGTGAAGCAGAGAACTCGGGCCATCAGCCCGACCACCACGATTCGGGGCCAAACCCCCAACGCCAGGCGCCTCGACATGGTCACCTCCGTTCCGTCCCGAACTGAAGTCTCCCCTCCGGACGGCGCCCCGGCGGAACCGCCGGGAATGGCCTGGATCATTATACGAGAACTCGGACGCGGCCGCAAATCCCGGTAAAACGCCACCTCGCCGGGGCCATCGGAGTCGGAAAGCTGGTACTTGTGTTGCCCCGGGAGGTGGCGGTGTGTCGATGGGTCTTGGAACTCGCTGACCGCATTCATGTTGGCTTGTGTTTCTGTGATACGTATCCTCGTTTGGAGCAAGGAGAAGTTGCGTGGTTTCTTGGATTGGCGATCGGATTTTCATTTTCGACGGACCGAGGAAAAGCTCTTCCAATGTCCGGGTTGAGGAAGCGAGAAGTTCTGCCGATTCTTGACAATCGGCGGTATAATCGAGTAGAGCCATACTGGCGCAAGGGGTGGACTTCAGCCGTGAGTAAGGAAAAGTGAGATGCACGAATCTCCAGACGAAATCCAGAAGGCTGTCCGCCAACGATTCTCTCGGATCGCTGACACACCGGAACGGGAGAGCAAATTCCCGGTCGGCCTGGACAGCGCTCGAACTCTCGGCTACGGCGAGGATGAGCTGGCCGCATTGCCTTCTTCGGTGACCGACTCTTTTTGCGGCGTGGGCAATCCGCTGGGATTGGGAGAGCTGCGCCCTGGAGAAAGGGTGCTGGATCTGGGCAGCGGCGCCGGCTTGGATTGCCTGCTGGCGGCCCGATGCGTGGGACCGGCGGGCAAAGTCGTCGGCGTGGACGTGACCGAGGCCATGGTCGAGAAGGCCCGCGACAATGCCCGGTCCCTCGGAGTGAACAACGTCGAGTTCTTGCAGGCCGACGTGGCGAATCTTCCGCTGGACGGCGGCAGCATCGACGTGGCCATCTCCAACGGCGTGTTGAATCTCTGCGTCGACAAGCCGGCAGTCATCTCCGAAGTGTACCGTGTGCTCCGGCCGGGCGGCCGGCTTCGAATGGCGGATATTCTGCTTCACGAGGAAGTGACGCCCGAGCAGGTGTCAAGAAAGGGCACCTGGTCCGACTGAATCACCGGCGCGATTTGGGAGCGGTCGCTCCTGAAAATGCTGGCGGATGCGGGCTTCGTCGACGCGAAGTTCCACGGGTGGACCGGTTATCGCACCTCCTCCTGCACGGAAGGGGCGCTGGTTACGGCGCGAAAACCCTTGGCGAAACACTGAGGGGCCGAACTAACCTCGGACCAGAAAGTCCAGCGATTTCAGCTCGATCAATTCGGCCAGGCCGGTTTCGGCCATTTCGGGACCGCTGACGTAACGGCCCGGACGGACCCACGCGAGGATCTTTTCGTTGGGGACACCGAATAGATTGGCCAGCAGCAGGTCCATTTCGGTCTCGAGTTGTCTGAAATGACGTGCCCACTCGGCGGCCTCGCCCAGGTCGACATTTTCCTCGCTCTGCCACTTCATGGGGTGAAACAGAAGAACGCTATAGGGGGTAACCAGTCTGCGTCGGCAGGCGGCGAAGGGCCACAGGGCCGCCGAAGAACACTCGCCGGCCACGATCCCGATTGCCCGGAGCCCACGCAGCACGATCAGCGAAGTCAGGGCCATTGCGCAATAGGGGCTGCCGCCGAGGGAATCGATATACAGAATACACTCGCCGCCCGGCTCCACGGACAAGAGCTTCTCGCACAGGTCGCTTTGGTTCTCTGTCAGATCCCCCACTAGAGGAATCTCGATCGGGCCTTCGCGTTGCTGGTCGGAACCGTCCATCGGGTTTGCGAGTATCCCGGTGCCGCATGGCACCCAAGAGAAAAGCCGATCCAAGATCACCGTTTACCGGGGCCGAAACTCCGTGCAGAAGCGACCTCCAGAAAGCGTGATAACCGGCTTCTATTGTAGTGTGGGGTAGTAATTTGGAGCGGGGTTGTAGGGGTTAGGCGTTGGAATTTCCTCGGCCGGTACGCGGGCCGGGTCTGTCTGGAACCCATCATCCAGCCGTTCGAATATAACGTTCGCGTAGGGGTTACGAGGATCGCCCCCCCATCGGACGACGGCGGCTTGGTGCTGTTGGAGGTGGCGGAGCGAATAGGGCCGGAAATAGTAGTATCCGTGCAATGCCGGAAAATAGGCAAGGTGGGGCAACATGCTGGAGCCCTCATAGTACGACGAGGAGTAGGATTCTCCCGGCATCGTTTCCATGGGTGCAGACATCGCAGTTTCCCCATTTATCCAAGGGGATGAGTAAGCCGGCTCCATGTTCGGGCCCATCGGATGGGCCGAGACCATCAATAGCATCAGTGATAGGGTGCCGGTGGGTGCCACGGGTTACCTCCGTCGGTCCTGTCGCGTGAAGATTGCAGACTTCATACGGATCGGTCGTTTACACGGTGCCGATTTAGCTTTCCCGGCTGCTCAGTACAGGTTGGCGAGTCAGAAGATCCGCCGTCGAAATGTTTTGGGCTAATTCTCCATTTTCCGACAACCGATACAAACGGTATGACTGGCTCTACTGGATCGCTGGTGGGTGCTAGGAGACTGTCTGCAAAGCGGCCCCGAAGAATGTCACGGTGCCTTCGACGGGCGTGACATCCGAGTCCTAATTCAGCCCCAAGATGTACTGCTATCCAATGCTGAAGCCGATCCAACCTGGTCGAGCTTCCAAAGGGCATTCCGTTTGGAAGAGAGCCCGCAGAGCAGTCGTATATTCGCTCCTCTTGCTGGTTTCGGTGACGGCCCTGGCCCAGCAACCGGCCCGGAAGCGTCCACCCACCGTCGAAGAGCTGTCCCATCCTTCTCCTCAGACCCGCGCCAAGGTCGACACCTTGATCCGCGAGATCCTCGACCCGGAAATATCCATCGAGATCGACTCGCAGCGATCGAAGCTGATCCGGACGAACGAGCCGGTCAGGCAGTTCTCGATCACCGATCCCGACGTGCTGGAGGTCGTGCAGTTCAGCGCCCAGGAGTTCGAGTTGATCGGAGGGGAACCGGGCCAAACGACGCTGACGCTCTGGTTCGGCGACCAGGTTTTGCGCTACCTGGTAGAGGTAACCCGCGACGAGAGCGACCAACAGCTCGTCGAAGATCAATACGGGAAGCTGCAAGACCGAATCAACGAGATGTTTCCCGATAGCATGGTCCAGTTGATTCCGATCGCCGACAAACTGATCGTTCGCGGACAGGCGAGGGACTCGGCGGAAGCCAGTGAGATTCTCTCGTTGATCGCGGGCCAGGCGGTCGATCAGACGGGCCGGCAGATCGGGGCGAACACCTTGAACAACTGGGCGGGAGGGGGAGGGGGAGGCTTCGTCACCTTAGGCCGCGCCGCATTGCCGATCCCCGGCGCCGACGACCTGCCCGCCTCGCAGATCATCAGCATGCTCGACGTGCCCGGCGAACAGCAAGTGATGCTCAAAGTGCGCATCGCGGAACTGAGCCGTTCGGCGTTGCGAGAGATGGGCGCCGATCTGAGGGTTTTGGCCGGAGACTTCACCCTCACCACCACGCTGGGCGTGGCGGGAGTCTTCCAAGCCATTCTGGAATCAGAAGACTTGAGGCTGGCCTTCCAGGCACTGAGTTCCAACGGGTATTCGAAGATCCTGGCCGAACCGAATCTGGTGACGCTCAACGGCCAGTCGGCCCACTTCATCGCCGGCGGCGAATTCGCCGTACCCACGGTGGTCGGCGTCGACGGCGTCGGCGCCGCCACGACCAGCTTCCGGGGCTTCGGCACCGAGCTGGAGTTCACCCCCACCATCATCGACAAGGATCGCATCCGGCTGCACGTGTCGCCCTCCTTCTCCACGCTCAACGAGGACGTCGAAGTGGGAGGCATTCCCGGACTGAACATCCGCGCCGTGTCCACCACGGTCGATCTGCGCGAAGGCCAATGGCTGGCCATCGCCGGGCTGTTACAGGATCAGCAGTCGGGCAGCAAGCTGCGGGTGCCCTTCCTGGGCGATATCCCCGTGATCGATACGATCTTCAGCAAACGAAACGTCAAGCGAGACGAGACCGAACTGGTGATTCTCGTCAGCCCCGAAATCGTCCGCCCGCTGGATCCGTGCGAGACCTCGCTGTTTCTGCCGGGCATGGAAGTCACCGAACCGAACGACTGCGACTTCTTCACCCGGGGCTACTACGAGGGGCGGCCCCGTCAATTCTACCGCAGCACGATCTTTCCCATCGTTTCCCGCATGACGGAAGTCCAAGACTACGGGATGTTCGAGACCAAACAGAGAATCGGCTATCAGGACAGCGAGGCGTATTACTTCTACGGGCCGCGAGGTTTTTCCCGCTGACAACGTCGCGCCGCGAAGCGACGACGCTTCGCAGGCGAACCGAACAAGACAAGACCCATGAAACCGTCCAACGCAACTCCCCGCTCGGCCGCAATCGTGATCTGCGTCGTCGCGTCGCTCGTCTGCGGCTGCAAGCACGACCATTACCCCTTCACGCCGGTGTCTCAGGAGATGCCTTTGCCGGGTTCGCCGCTGGGAACGCTCAGCGATCCGATCTGGAAGAACCAGGAAGCCAACGCCGAAGTTTCCGACTTCGTGATCTACCAGAACGAATTCGACTACAACACGGCACGGCTGAACCTGGGCGGAGAGGACCACGTCAAGGAGATCGCGCTGAGGCTTCAAACCGGGCACAATATGCCGGTGATCGTCGAGCGCAGCATGACCAGCGAGCGCCAAAACACCGAATACAAGTATCCCGTCCACACCGACCCCGAACTGGACATGCAGCGCCGGGACGTGGTGGTCCGGGCCCTCAGCGCGATGGGTATCTTCGACGCGGAGAGGCGAGTCGTAGTAGCTCCCGCCCTGGCCCACGGGCAGAAGGCCACGGAAGCACAGCGCGCCTACTATCGCGGAATGCTTTGGGACGGCAACTCCGGCAATTCGAACAACATGGGTGGCGGGAGCGGTTTCGGCGGCGGCCGTTTTTAAGTGGGATTGAAGAATGATTGCATAGTTGCCGTCTCGCTCCGCGAGATGGAGCCACGTCTCGCGGAGCGAGACGGCTACTATGATTTTGCAGACATTTGCCGATCCCGCTTAGCGGCGTGATTCGAACAGCGTGTACGGTGCGATGGGGCAGACACCGCAAATGAGGATGATTTTGTGGGTGTCCGGTTCCAGAAGACCAGCATGGCGGTCCATCCGCCGGCTTTGCCCTTGATGTTCCTCGGGATCTGCTGCTTCGGCCTTTTCGGCTGCAGCGGATCTTCTTCGTGGTGGCGCCCTGCCGATTCTCCACCGCCGGCCGGCCAGACTGCTCCCGATGCTTCGTGGGGATTCGGCTCGGTCTTCGGCGGCGGTTCACGGCTCTCGGCCGAGCAACCGATGGGAGCCGAACCGCCCGGCAGTGCGGCTTCCGGCGGCGGCTCGCTCGACAGCCGGCTGGCGATGGCCCGGCTCTGCGAACGCCGCGGAGAAACCGAGCAGGCCAAGCGGCTGTACCAGGCGTACCTCGAAAAGAACCCTCCGCACGCGCTGCCGTATCATCGACTGGGGGTGATTTCGTCGCAGGAGGGACGATTCGCGGAGGCGGAGAAGTACTTTCATTCCGCCGGGCAACTCGCTCCACCCAGTGCGGAGTTGCTGTGCGACGTCGGTTACGCCTATTATCTGCAGCACCGTTTGCCGGAGGCCGAGCAGACGCTCAGGCAGGCGCTGGCTCAAGATCCCAGGCACCATGCGACACTGAACAACCTCGGACTGGTGTTGGGTGCGCAGGGTCGCTTCGCCGAGAGTCTGGCCTTTTTCCGACAAGCCGGCAGCGAGGCCGAGGCTTACGCCAACCTGGGCTACCTCCTGGCGATGAGCGGTCGGTTGCAGGAGGCCGAGGATGCCTACCTGTACGCCCTGACTCTCGACGGCCGCCTGAAAGCTGCCGCCGGCGCGCTGGTGCAGGTTGCCCAGCGACGTCAAACGCACGCCATGCTGGCGGCCCAACGCGGGCAGATTCCGCCCGTTGCGGCGCCCGACGGGATGCTGGCCGGATCGCAGTCGGGCTACCCGTCCGCCACGCCGATCCCGCCGAACGTCGGGCGGGAGCCGACCCGGCCGACCGTTTTCATCTCCGACGTGCGTCGCCTGCCGCCGGTCCAAGCGACCCATTCTACGGCGGCACATCCGTACCCGGTGTGGCAGTAGACATATAGGGTGCATGAAATGCACCACCGCACCACCCACGATATGTTGCTGGGATGTTACAGTGGGTGGCACGCCCTGAGGAACGAAGGGCGTGGTACGTCGGGAAAACACGCCCTTCGTTCCTCAGGGCGTGCCACCCCAAAGTTTACGACAACGATGTCAAGAACCGTTTGGTGCTACGGTCCGCCGAGTTCCTGGAAGAAGCTCCACAGTTCCAGAATGGCCGATCCCCACAGGAGAATGATCAGCGACGGGAGAAAGCAGAAGACCACGGGGAAGAGCAGCTTCACTTGGGCCTTGCCGGCCTTCTCATCGGCCAACTGCCGGCGCGTGGACCGCATGTTGTCGGCGTACTCGCGCACCGAGCCGACGACGCTGGTGCCGAGGCGCTGGTTCTGCGTGACCAGGGCGGCCAGGGTGGCGGTGTCCGGGGCGTCGATGCGCTGGGCGAACTTCTCGATGGCGAATTCCAGCGACGACATGTCCGCCTGTTGCCGGACGATCATCAACTCGACTGCCAGGTCGGAATGAGCCGCGAAGAGTTGCGGGCCGACGTGGCTGAGCGCGTCTTGCAGCGACGCCCCGCCCGTCAGGCACATGCTGATCATGTCCAATCCGTCGGGCAGGGCGCGGCAAACCCGCCCCACTCGGCGCTTCGCGCGAACCGCCAGCAAGACCCGCGGTATGCTCCAAAAGACGGCGGCGACCAGCAAACCGACACCCAGCACGCGGATCGCGGTCGCTTCGCGCTGGGGCCCGACGATGGCGGCCAGCGCGCCCACGAGAACCACGACCAGAATGACCAAGGCGTTGCGGATCGCCAGGTATTCCTGCCGGGCCGTCGGCCGGTAGTAGCCTGCCCGGCGAAGGTCTTTGTCCAACTCGTCGCTGCCGGCCGTGAATTCGGGCAGTTGCGAGGCGAAACTCTGGACCAGCGTTCCCCTGGTCGCCGCGCGATCGTTCGGTGGCGCTTCCATGCCGGCCGCGGTCGCCAGCCCCTGGCGGATGGGATCGCGGTGCAGTTTCCGGGCGACGTGGGCCACCCAGAGAACCAGGCCTACGACCAGCACGAAAGCGACCAGTGTCACCAGTTCAATCATCGTGACCTCATTTCTTCCGTAGGGTAGCCATCTCGCATGGTAGCCATCTCGCTCCGCGAGATGTGGCCAGGGAAGATCCGGAGTTTTTTGGGCGGCTACATCTCGCGGAGCGAGATGGCTACTATACGGAAGTCATTCTCATACGAGTCCTTAGGTTAGTAATCAGTCCTCAACAACCCGATCACCCACGCGATGCCGACGGCCTGAAGACCGACGGCCACGGCGAGCATCGTCTGGCCGGCCGTCGACGTGAGGAAATCTTCCGCATACGCCGGCCGCCAGATAATGGCATAGGCGGCCGCCAACACGGCGGTTCCCACGATCACGGCCACGCTGCTGCGTACCACGGCCGTGGCGGCCCGCAGTTGGCGGCGGTAGTTCAAGCGGTCTCGAAACACCCTGGCCAACCGTTCCAGCGTCGTCGGCAGGTCGCCGCCGCTTTTCCGCTGGACGATCAAGGTGGCGGCAAGAATCCGCGTCTCCGAGAGCGGGATGCGCTGCGTGAGGCTCTGCACCACCGCCTCGAGGGAAAGCCCCATATCCAATTGTTTCGCACAGTGTCGGAACTCGTTCGCCCAAGGCTCCGAGGTGGTCGTGCCCACCAGGTCGACGGCCTGCTCCAGCGATTGACCCGCCCGAACCGATCGGGCCATCAGGTCGACCACCTCGGGAAGTTGGGTCAGCAGCACGTGCCAGCGGCGGGCACGCAGGGTCAAGAGCACTCCGACCACCAGGCCCATCCCCATCAACAGGCCGGTGACGCCCGCCAGCAAGTCGTCTCGCCAGACGAACAGGCTGCCGCCGACCGCCAATCCGGCGGCCAGTGCCAGGAGGAACGCCGTCAGTGGCGTGAGGTCCGTGCCCGCGTCCTGCACCAGCCGGCCGAACCACTGATCGATCCGCCCGGCGATGCCGCCGTTGGATGCCAAGTCCGACTCGGACGGCCGCCGTCGCAGGACGAGCGGTTTCTCGCCGGTCCCGGCTTGCTCCTCGGTCGCCGAGGCTCGGTGGACGTAGTAGCCGCGTGCCACCACCAACACGGCACCCGCCAACAGGGATATGCCGGCAAATGACGCAACGACGAGAATGGTCGGGTCCATGGCTTCCCCTATTCCCCCGAGAGTTGCCGTTGGCCAAAGAGGTCGTCGGGCAGACGGATGCCGGCCGTCTGCAACCGGCCGAGGCACGCCGGGCGGTAGCCGGTCGCGTAGAACCGTCCGCGGGCCGTTCCCTCTTCGCTCACGTCGAGTTGTTCGTAGCCGAAAACGTCCTCGATCCGGTAGGCTCCGTCTTGGACGCCCACGATCTCGGAGACCCCCATCACGCGCCGCACGCCGCCCTTCAGCCGCGCCACGTGGACGATCAGCTTGATGCCGGCGGCGATGTACTGGCGGATCACCGGCACGGACAATTCGAATCCGGTCATCTGCACCATCATCTCCAGTCGGGCCAAAGCGTCGTGGGCGCTGTTGGCGTGGATCGTGGTCATCGATCCCTCGTGGCCGGTGTTCATGGCCTGGAGCATGTCCCAGACCTCGGAGCCCCGGACCTCGCCGACGATGATTCGATCCGGCCGCATCCGCAGGCTGTTGCGGACCAGGTCGCGCTGCGTCACTTCGCCGGCCCCCTCCGTATTGGCCGGCCGCGTTTCCATCCGTACCAGGTGCTTGCGGCGGAACTTCAATTCGGCCGAGTCCTCGATCGTCACGATGCGCTCCTCCGCGGGCACGTACGCGCTTAGGGCGTTGAGCAACGTGGTCTTGCCGGCCCCGGAACCGCCGGAAACCGCGAAGCCGATCTTGGCCTCGACCACCGCCGCCAGGAACTGCACCATCTCCGGAACGATCGTCCCGTTCTCCAGCAAACCGTCGATCTGCA
The DNA here is from genome assembly GCA_035527455.1 of Thermoguttaceae bacterium. GTDB lineage: Bacteria > Planctomycetota > Planctomycetia > Pirellulales > Thermoguttaceae > DATLAN01. The sequence goes on along the minus strand of DATLAN010000080.1, from coordinate 50,381 downwards.
AACGCTCCACGTTGAAACGCCGGATCGACAACGCCGGACCGTCGATCGACAACGGCGGAATCACCGCGTTGACGCGGGAACCGTCGGGCAACCGGGCGTCGACCATCGGGCTGACTTCGTCGATCCGCCGACCCAGCCGGGCCACGATCCGCTTGATGATCCGCACCAGGTGGTCCGTGTCGGCGAAGATCACGTCCGTCAGTTCCAGCCGGCCGAACCGCTCCACGAACACCGTATACGGCCCGTTGACCAACACGTCGCTGACGGTCGGGTCGCGCATCAGCTTCTCCAGCGGGCCCAGGCCGTAAACCTCGTCCATGACCTCCGTGGTCAAACGTTCCCGGTCGAGTTGGCCGGCCGAACCTTTCTTCGAACCGCACAGCTCGCCGGCCATGGTGCGTACGTGTGCCTGCAATTGCCCCCGGTCGACGCGGCCGATCTCCGAAAGGTCCAGCGATTCGACGAGCTGTTGCTGCAAGGTCACTTTCGCCTGCTGAAACTGCCGTTCGGAAGGATCGACGTGTTCCGGCAGCACGTCCCCAGGCCCGCTCGTGGCGTAATCGAGATTACTGATCATGATGGGTCTTCACCGAAATGGGTTGAGTTCATCGGCCGAGCGTCGCGACCGCCGTGCCCGTCCGCTTAGGTTCCGCGCAGAAATAACTTGTCCAATTGGGTGGCACGCCCTGAGGAACGAAGGGCGTGGTTTGGCAGGTTTTCCACGCCCTTCGTTCCTCAGGGCGTGCCACCCTCGCTGAGAAACCTCAGCGGTCCAGCACGAGCTTGCCGATCCAGGGATTGCGATCCTTTCCCGTGCCGACCAGGGCCGTGCAGGTCTGCAACAGGCAGGGTTGCACGACGATCGTCAAGCACGCATCCGTCTCCAAATAGCCGTCGACGACGCTGCCGGCCATGAAACCCTCTATCTCGCATACGGCGTTGTTTCTCCAATCCGAACCGCGCTTGCCCGTCGGCCAGATCCGCTTCTGTCCCCGTACGTCAAGCAGCATCTGCCCCAGTTTGTTCAATTGCCCCGTGTTCGAAAGGTCTATTCCCGAAAGCCGCAAGCGGCCGTCTTGGTCCAAGGCCAGTTCGCCGCCGAGGGTTTCCAGGTCCTCGGCCGTCAGCCCCTGCACGATCTGTTCTCGCAGCAGAGCGTAGTCCGGGCCGTGCCCGTTGAAGGACAACAAGGAAGCGTTTCCCGCTTGGGCGGCCGACTCTGCTGCCGACTCTGCCGACGATTCCGCGACGAGACGGACTCGCAACTCGATTTCCCCGATTCCGTCCTGGCCCTGGCGAACGTCGCCGCTGAGTGGATCCACCGTGAAACGATCCGTCCTGCCCGGGGCCGTTCGTGCCGAAGTCTGCGATGTCTGCACGCTCGCCCCGTCGAGGGAGAGCAGCACGATCGGCACCAAGGGCACCCTCACGTGGCCCATCGGTCGAAAACCGTAGACGCGCTGGTCGACGGTCGCCCGGGCCGAGGAGACGACGTCCGTGTCGGAAACTCCCAGGATGCGTCCGAACCACAAGGTCACGGGGTTGCCGCGGAGGTGGCTGCGGGCGGCTTGCACGCGGAGCGAGTTGACCGGACCCGTGCCCGTCCAGGGTACCCATTGACTATCCAATGACGTGGGGTCTTCAACCCAGCCGACCACCAGATCCCCGCCAGCGTCGTTCGTTTCGTTGGCCGCCAGCAAAAGGGGTTTGCCCGCCACGCCGTTGTGTGCGGCGAAGCGAATCGCCCGTTGTCGCGCGCCGGCGATGCGTTGGGCGGCCGACAGATGGTCCGAAGCAGGATCACCGGATGTCGAGCCGTGTTGTTCCACGTCGATGTAGAGGTGACCGGGGTCGATGTAGAGGTGACCGGGGTCCATCAATTCGGCGGCACCTGCCAGTGCGGCGGCTTCACAGGCGGCCTGCAACTGAACGCGGTGGTTGGAGACCGACGCGGAGTTCAACGCCAAGGCGATCAACGCGAACACCGTCCCCAGCGCAAACACCAAGACGAGCGAAGATGATCCCTCCCGCGGGCGGCGTCTCGCACGTCTCGGATTTCGCCAAAGGGGCGTGGGGCGAGCCATGGGTTCGACTTGTGTTGTTCTGTAGCCATCTTGCTCCGCAAGATGCAGCCACGGGCAGATTTTTCCGGCAGTTGCCTCACAACCCTAGCATATTTACGCCCCCCCCCGACAAGGTTACGTGGAGCTGCGAACGGCTGGGGTTGGGGTGCCGGGGACGTTCGCGTCCGGCGGGGTGGAGTTCATGTTCGCGTCCGGAACCGGCGTGAACGGAATCCCGGTGTCCTTCTTCTTCCCGCAGGTCTTGCAGCCGCTCCCTTTCTGATCGACCAGTTGGTTCTCCACGAACGTGTTGACCTGCCGGTCCGTGCGGCGGTAGATCACCGTCTGGATCGGAGCGGGCGGCGGTGCTATCGACAGGATGTCCTCGATGGTGATTTTCTCTTCACGAGCCGGCGGCGGGCCGGGCACGTCGCCGCTCAATGGCCGCAGGATCAGCGAGAATTCGCCTCGGCCTTCGACGGCCTGCACGATCTCGGCCTCCTCGTCCGGCACCGCCAGCGTTACGACCGGCAGATTGCCCCCAATCGAGTTCCGAGCCAGGCCCGACGCCTCGCTGATGTCCAGGACCTCGACGTGCTTGAGCAGCGTAACCGTCATTTCCGGAATCGCCGGCTGCCCGGTCGCCTCGTTCCGCGGTTTGGTCCGGAAGAGCACGTCGACGAAGGAGCCCGCCTTGATCAGTCCGCCGGGCGCCACGGCCACTTGCAGCGACACCGCCCGAAAACCGGGCCGTAGTCTCGCCAGCGGGTCGGGGCCGGTCCCGTCCAGGTACATCGCGGTGGTCAAGAACGGCTGACCTTGCTGGATCGGCATCCGCAAGCGGCGGCCGGTGATCTGCTCGGGATTCATCATCACCTGGTTCAGCGGGATGTTCTGTTTCAGCAACGCCTCGCGGGTGACCGAAATCGAGGCGATGTCGCCGGCGGCGATGACCCGGTCGGCCGGCAAGTCGAGCGTGGCGATCGGCACCGAGATCGTCTCGGGCGGCGAAACGACCACTTCTTCTTCCATCAGGGCCGACCGAACCGCGTAGGCCCCCACCAAACCGATCAGAATAGCCAAGATGCCGATCGTCAGGGTTCCGGGTGTCAGTCTTCTCATGTTTCGAAGCTCCAAGTAAGGAATACGAGACAGTGTATCGGCAGATCCTATTCTTTGCGCATCACGGTCCGGGCCGTCAGATGACGTCCCTTGAGGTTGAAACCCACCACCGACAGCAGGTTCGGCGCGGCGGCCCTCATGGGCACGCGGACTTCAGCGACCACTTCGTCGCCCGTGTTCTGCCCCGGGTCGAAGCGGAGTTCATAGCTTTCGATCAGGCTCGATCGGACCAGGCCCTGCTCGGCCGCGCCGCGGACCACGTGCTCCAACTGAACCGGATCGGCGGCGGGCAGGCTGGCCACTCGGCAGGCCAAACGGCTGGCCGACTTGATCTGTTGCTTGGCGGAAAGCAGCATGCTGAACTCCACCATCGCGAACAGCAGGCCCGCCAGGATCGGCAGCACGAACAACAACTCCGTGCTCAGCAAGGCCCCCTTGCGCGACCGGCCACGACGGGACCGACCGGATCGGTTGCCGTCGTATGCGTCGTCGGGGCGTCGTCGGTCGTTCGTTCGAGTCGCAGACATCTTGCACCTACTTGATCAAGTTCTGGCAAAGGACGAACGCCAACACGCACCAGGTCGCCAGCGCCGCCGGCACACCGAACGGCATCAGCCGGCGACGTACCATCCGTTGCTGTCGCGTTTCGGCGCTGAGCGCTCGTTTGCCGTGTTTCGCTTGCAGGGTCTCGCGGGAGATATACCGCCGTTTGGCTCGCGTGGGGCCGAGGCGAATGTGCTCCCGCACCATCATGGCCATCGAACCGATGGCCGAAAACGCCGTGGCAACGACGAGCACTTCGAACGTGACGATCGGGCCCAGCCATGCGCCCAAGGCTCCCATGAACTTGACGTCCCCGCCCCCGCCGCCGCCGATGATCCACAGCACGAACAAGATGCCGAAACCGACGCCGAAGCCGCCCAGCGAGAAAAGCAGCCTGCCGCCCACGCCTTCCAGGAGCGACCCCAAGGGGCCGAAAACGGCCGTGAACAGGATCCCGGCGAAAAAGGCCGGTACGGTCAAGGCGTTGGGAAGCCTCTTGATTCGTGCGTCGAAGACGGCCGCCACCGCAGTGAAGACCACAACGCAAACCAGGAAAATGATTTGGGGGACGGTCATTCGAGATACCTAATTGCAGTTACGAGGAAAGCTCAAAGTATGCCCAGAATTCCCTAAGTGAGCATTCGGCCTACACGCCCCAATTTACTGGGGCACGCGGGGAAGTCAATGGTCCGACTTCTGCTTCCAAACTACTCTCCTGTGGGGTGCACGCCGCAGACGCGAATCCCTTGCGAATCGCCCCAACCCTGCCAGGGGCCCTGATCGCCCGTATCACGGCCGTCGTGCCATTTCGTACCGGCGCTGGACGAACAGCGGCCCTTGGTTCCAGACCAGTCGTAGCTCTGGTCGGCGGAGCCGATGGCTGCGGCAACGTCGCCCAACTCGGTTACCACGGCGCTGCCCAGTGCTTTCAGGCCGACGATCACGCCGATCACCAAGAGGGTCATCAGTAACACGAGTTCCGCAGAAATCACGGCACCCGAATCATCGTTCCAGAGTTTCTTCATCGAAAGGGCTCCAAACAGTGAGGGAAAGAAGGGGAAGGAGGACTTGAAAGTGGCTCGCAATGAACGGTGGAGAAGGTTGTTTTCGGACAAGTTCGATCTCCGTCGGTCTCGGCAATCAGTCGGCCGCGTGGCCGGTGTCCGTTTCGGCTGCCGGCTGAGGTCTGGGCTTCACGGTCGCAACTTCCGGACCGGTCCGCCCCCGGTGGCGGCCGTGACGCCGTAAGTTCTTGCAGGCCATGTACTTTCTTCATGGACCTTTTTGCGGCCTCAAGTCCGGCCGGTTGCGTTTCTTCATCACCGAGCCCCACGGCCCGATGCGTGGTGACCGCATGGACGCCGTCCTTCGGGAACTTGCCTTGTTCGACGTGATAGACGGAATCACCTGCAAACCGCCATGGTTCGACCCGATGAATCGGGTCACTACAAACCCTGTCAGTATCCGGGCCGGCCGCTTCCTGCACCCAAGCCCCGCAATTGACGCACGTGATGCATACCGCCTATTCATCCGCATGGTCTACGGAACCGGAAATACCCCTATATATCGCACGCTGCCTATCTCCTGCTGTTTCCGCAAACCATCAGAAACTATCTTCGCAGAAAAAATGGGTAAATTCGGCAAAGGCGCTTGCTATTCCAAAACGACACCGCAATAATGCCAACTGCCATGAGCGGCTTGGGGATGGAGACGTGTGGATGGCTGCCGTAACCGCCGACACTTACGCTTGGTGCCTGCACCGTTGATGAGCTTGGCGGTTGTGGCGGCCGCGAACGAGGGGAAGAGGTTTTCCCGGCCTGCCACACGAAATATTCCATGTCACCGCTGAAGGACAACGTGGTGTCGATCGGCCGCGCGCACTCGGCCAAGACCGTGATGGTCGGTCAGAGTGCCGGCATACGGCACCTCTTGCGCCAGATCGAAGCGGTGGGCCGTCGCAACTGCACCGTCTTGGTTCAGGGCGAGACCGGCACGGGCAAGGAGTTGGCCGCCCGGCAAGTACACGCACAAAGCCCCCGTGCGGATCAGCCGTTCATCCCGGTCGATTGTGCGAGCTTCTCTCAAACGCTCTTCGAATCCCAGTTATTCGGTCACGTCAAGGGCGCGTTCACCGGCGCCGAGCGTGCGACCCTCGGTTTCTTCCGCGCTGCCGATGCCGGAACCCTCTTCCTCGACGAGGTCGGCGAGCTGCCCCTTGCGTCTCAAGCGAAGCTGTTGCGTTGTATCCAGGATCGTGCCGTCGTGCCGCTGGGAGCGGTCGAGCCCGTGCCGGTGAACGTACGCATCGTCGCCGCCACGCATCGCGATCTGGCGGCAATGGTCCGCGACGGGCAATTTCGCGAGGACCTCTACTTTCGGATCAACGTGGTCAGTTTGCACGTGCCGCCGCTGCGAAAACGCCGCGACGATATCCTGCCGTTGGCCGAACGATTCCTCGAAGATCTGGCCGAAATCTACGAAGAACCGGTCTGCACGCTTTCGGCCGAAGCCGCCGCCGTGCTCCGGCCGTTCGATTGGCCGGGCAACGTCCGCCAACTGCAAAACGCCCTGGAACACGCTTGCGTCTTTTGCAGCCAGCACGTCATCCGGGTTTCCGATCTGCCGGTCAGCGTGCGTCCCGGCAAGAACGCCCGGCAAAAGAGCACCGATCCGGACATCGTGCCGCTGAGCGAGACGGAACGTCTGGCCATCGCCCGGGCACTCCGCGCCGCCGACGGCAATCAAAGCCATGCCGCCCGAATGCTGGGCGTGGAACGTCACCAACTACGGCGCAAGATCCTCCGCCACGGGTTGCAGTCGTTCATCAAGCGTCGTCCGCGCTGAGCGTAGGTTAGGGCTTGCCCTGACGGTAGGTTAGGGCTTGCCCTGACGGATTTTCCTGCCGGCTGCCCGATTCCGTCAGGGCAAGCCCTGACCTACGCGGCTAAGATCGTGCGGCCGGGGCCTGTTCGCTAGGGCTTTCTCGATGCCGATCCTTGATTTCCTCGCGCACGATCGGCAGGTCTTGCGGGGCTTCGATGCCGATGCGCACGATCCCCGGGGCGATGCGAACGACGGTCACCGCGATCTTGTCCCCGATAAGGATCTTCTCGCCTGCTTTTCGCGAAAGAACAAGCATCGTGCAGTCCTGATTCGAGGCCGACGGCTCTCGGCGCTGCCGAGACAAGAAACCCGGAAGCGCACAAACCTACTTCGCGCCCCTTTGATCCACCTGTCAAGATAGCAGTGCTGGCAAGCGATAGCAAGAGAATCGGCGCAAGATGAGGAAAATCCCGAGAATTCTGCGTGAATGCGGTTGGGTTAGGAAAGCGTGGCAAAATGGGTTGCCGGGTCATCCCGAGCGATCGCGCCGCGAAGATTCCAGACGGATGACTTTGGCAAGGGCACGCATTATCCGATTTATACCGGATCTTCGATTACCCAGGGCTTGCGGTACTCGCGCTGGAAGAGCTTCATGGCCTCGGGGTTGTCGATGATCTGCTCGGTCGTCGGATCGATCCGCAGCTTCTGCCCGCCGGTGCGGTAGCTGATGTTGGCGTAGTGGATCCACAAGGCACTGAGATGCCCTTCCTCCACGTCGGCGTTGGGGCGTTGCCGGGTGCGGATGCACTGGATGAAGTTCTCCTTGTGCGGCGGGTCGGGAAAGCGGCCGTACCTCTGCGCAGCGACCACCGGCAGGCGATCCTTCGGCCGCACGTAGACCTGCCAGCCGCCGCCGTGCCGGCCCACGCACATCAGTCCCTCCGTGCCGAAGATCTCGATCCGCGTGGCGTTCTGCGGCCAGTAGGGGAACATGTCGCTATCGCGCAGCTCGCCGTCCGTCTTGAGCATGTAGGGCGTGTAGAGCGTCAGCTCGAACGTGACCACCATCTTGTCGAGGTCGTAAACGGCCACCTGCGTGTCGGGCGTTTCCGCCGCGCCTTGGCTGGCGAACCGGCCGCCGGTCGAGTAGGCCGTCTTGGGACAGGTCGCGCCGATCAGCCATCGGGCCAGGTCGATCTGGTGGCTGGCGTCGTTGGCCATATCGCCGCCGGAATACCGCCACAGATGGTTCCAGTAGCGGTGGTACGCGCTGTTGTATCGGTGCTCCGGAGCGGGGCCGTTCCACATGTCCCAGTCGAGTCCCGCGGGCGCGTCGCCGTCAGGGACCACGGGGTGATTACCCCAGAACTTCTGGTTGTAGATGCGGCACATGTGGATGGTGCCCAGCTTGCCGTCGTCGATGAACTTCTTGGCCTCGATGTTGTACGGCGCGCTACGGTTCTGCGTGCCGATCTGCACGACGCGTCGGTACTTCCGCGCGGCCTCGATCATCTTCCGGCCTTCCCAGCAACTGTGGGTGGCCGGCTTCTCGACGTAGACGTCCTTGTTGGCCTGACACGCCCAAACCGTCGCCGGTGCGTGCCAGTGGTCGGGCGTGGCCACGATGACCGCGTCGACCGAGGCGTCGTCCAGCGCCCGGCGGAAGTCCTGCACGCACTTCGGCTCCTGACCGCCCTGCTGTTCGGCGATGGCCTTGGCGCGAGGAGCGAACAGGCTGCTGTCCACGTCGCAGACGTAGGCGTATCGGCAGTCGCCGCGTTCGAGAAAGCCTTGCGCCAAATTGGCACCTCGCCCGCGCACGCCCACGGCCGCCAGCACGATCCTCTCGGCCGCCGGCGCCGCGCGAACCGATGCGGCGTTGCTCAAGATCGTGACCCCCGCGGCCAATCCCAACGAAGTCCTCTTGGACCGCTGCAAGAACTCGCGACGACTCAGCCCGGCCATTGTTCACCCTCCCGTAAAAGAATGCGTTCGAGCACCCACGCCGACAAACGCCAATGTACCAGAACCCTCTCTCGATTGCCATGGATTCCCCCAATCCCTGGCACCAAACGGTCTTTGACACGGTTGCGGTAAACTCCGGGGTGGCACGCCCTGAGGAACGAAGGGCGTGGTACGTCGGGAATACACGCCCTTCGTTCCTCAGGGCGTGCCACCCACGTCGTCGTCGCGGTCATGGTCCACCGTCTCCAGGTGGCGTCTGTGCAAGTGGCGAAGCTCCCAGAGCAGCCAAGTGCCGGTCAAGATGGAAGAACCCAGATCGGCGGTCGGAAAGGCTGCCCAAAGACCGTCCAGGCCGAAGAAGCAGGGTAGTATGAAGACTGCCGGAATCAGCAGGAGCACCTGTCTGGAAAGACTCAGCAACAGGGCGTGTTTCGGCTTGCCGACCGCCTGGAAGTAGCTGGCACTGACGATCTGAAAACCGACGATCGGGAGCATCATGAGGCACGTGCGAAGGGCGTGAGTTCCCAGACGCATCAGGGTCGGATCGTCGCGGTTGAAAAGCCAGACCACTTGCGAAGGAAAGATCATGGCAGCGAAGAACCCTGCCGTCGTAATGGTGGTGGCGGCCAGGATCGCCGTCTGGAGCGTCTTCTTGACCCGGTCGAAGTTTTCGGCTCCGTAGTTGTAGCCGATAATGGGCTGCGCCCCCTGATTGATGCCGAAAATCGGCATGGCAATAAAGAGCATGACGGCGTAGACGACGCCCATCACGGAAATCGCCAGATCGCCGCCGTACCGGTGAAGCTGATGGTTCAGGATGGCATTCAACGTGGCGGCGGCGATCTGCATGGCAAATGGGGGAGAACCGATGGCGACGATGGAGGCGCAAGTGGGCCATTGCAGATGCAGGTTGGCCTTTCTGAGCTTCAGCAGGCTCTTGCCACGAAGGAAGTAGCTGACCACCCAGAGGGCAGAAACTGCCTGGGAAACGACCGTCGCGATGGCTGCACCCCGCATTCCCCAACCGAACCCGAAGATAAAAATGGGGTCCAGGACGGTATTCAGCAAGGCCCCGATCAGCATGGTGAACATGGCGATTCGGGGATTGCCTTCACCGCGAATGATCGCATTGAGCCCGAAGCCGACCGCTTGGAAGACCGAGCCCAGGACGATGATCTGCAAGTAATCGTGGGCGTAAGGAAGGATCTGGTCGCTCGCCCCGAACAGTCTCAAGAGAGGGTCGAGCAGCACCGTCCCCATGACGGTGAGCAGAAGCGACGCGCCCACCAACAGCACCGTCGCATTGCCGAGTACCCGTTCAGCCTGCTCTTTCTTCTGCTCGCCAAGCCGGATCGACACCAAGGCGGCCGCCCCGAATCCGATCAACATGCCAAAGGCCAGCATGACCAGCATGAACGGGAAGGCGACCGTTGTGCCCGCAATCCCCTCGGGCCCCACTCCCTGGCCTACGAAGATCCGGTCCACGACGTTGTAGAGGGCCTGGGCCATCATCCCGACGACGGCGGGAGCCGAGAACTTCAGCAAGAGGGATGGGATGCTGCCTTCGCCCAGTCTGTTGGCACGATCCATTGCGGTCTTGTATCACCTTGCATGGCGTGGACAAGAGAGGCCGTCCGATGCGATCCTCCAAGATACTCCTTGTCGATGCCCTCATCAACCTGATTCTCGGCGGACGTGGGGCACGTTTTCAACGTGCCCATAACCGAAAAGGCACGTTGAAAACGTGCCCCACGACTTGTGCGCACCGCGCGCAAAAGTCACAACGTAAGACTCCAGTCCCCAATCCCCAGTCCCCAATCCCCAGTCCCCAATTCATCATCCCCAACCCCAATCCCTCATTCATCATTCCCACCCCACCCCTTCCGCGCGGCAGCGGTATGCACTAGAATCCGGACCGACTTGATGGTTTTTCTTCACCTGGGACAAGGACCCTCGGCATGAACGTCTTGATCGTGGGCAACGGGGGGCGGGAACACGCCCTGGCCTGGAAAATCTCGCAAAGCCCCAAGGTCGAGCGGGTCTTCGTGGCCCCGGGCAACGCCGGCACGGCCGCCGACGCCGAGAACGTCGAGATATCGGCCGAGAATTTCCCCGCCCTGATCAAGTTCGCCAAGGAAAACGGTATCGCGTTGTCGGTCATCGGGCCCGAGGCCCCTCTTGCCGCGGGCATCGTCGACGCCTTTCGGGACGCCGGACTGCGGGTTTTCGGACCCGACAAGGCGGCCGCCGAGTTGGAAGCCAGCAAGGTCTTCTGCAAGAACCTGTTGCGCGACACCGACGTGCCCACGGCCGATTACCAGGTCTTCGACGACCCCGACCACGCCGTCAAGTTCCTCAAGGACCGCGAGGACGTGCCGGTGGTCGTCAAGGCGGACGGGCTGGCCGCCGGCAAGGGCGTGATCGTCTGCCGAAAACGGGACGAAGCGCTGGCGGCGGTCGAGATGATCGCTCGCCGGCGGGCCTTCGGCGCGGCGGGCGACCGGATGGTGATCGAGGAACGGCTCGACGGCCAGGAAGCCAGCGTGCTGGCGATCACCGACGGGCGAACGCTCGTAACGCTCCAGCCGGCTCAAGACCACAAGCCGGCTTACGACGGCGACACCGGCCCGAACACCGGCGGCATGGGCGCCTACTGTCCCGCCCCGCTGGTCGACGACGAAATGCTCCATTGGATCGAACGGCACGTGCTGGTGCCCACCATCCACGGCATGAAACACGCCGGGCGGCCGTTCAACGGCGTGCTCTACGCCGGGCTGATGATCACCAACCAGGGGCCCAAGGTGCTGGAGTACAACGTGCGGTTCGGCGATCCGGAGTGTCAACCGCTGCTGATGCGACTGAAGACCGATCTGGTCGACGTGATCGAGGCGGCCATCGACGGGCGGCTCGATCAACTCGATCCGCTGGAGTGGGACCCGCGGCCTGCCGTCTGCGTGGTGATGGCCAGCGAAGGCTATCCCGGCAGCTACACCAAGGGCCATCCGATCCGTGGCCTCGACGACGCCGCGAAACTCGCCGACGTGAAGGTCTTCCACGCCGGCACGAAGACATCCGAGGGACAAGTAGTCACCGCCGGCGGGCGCGTGCTCAACGTCACCGCCCTGGGCAACAACATCGCCAACGCCAAGTTCAACGCCTACCGGGCCGTGAAGTGCATCCGCTGGAAGGGCGCCTGGTGCCGCAAGGATATTTCGGACAAGGCGCTGGCATGAGTCAACAGTTGTCAGTTGTCAGTTGTTAGTTGTCAGTTGTCAGTTGTCAGTCTTCAGTTACCGGTCATCGTGGACGGCGTTCGGCTCGCCGGGAGCCCTCATCGTCGTCGGTCGGGCGTCCAGGTGGGCCGGGCGATGCGGGGTGGCTGTTCGGCGGGGGGCTGAGGGGACTCCGCATAGTGACGGCTCGGCACGCCGGGGAGGAACGAGGCCACGCGGATTGGTGAGTCGATCTCCAACTTCCGTCCGTCCGCGGTGACGTAGCGAACGAACAGGTGCAGATCGGCGTGTGTCGGCGAGCCGTCGGGCCAGGGCAAGGTCAGTTCGATTCCCGGCTTGCCGCGGCGGATCCAGTCGGCCGTCTCGGTGGCGGAGAACTCCCACCGGGCAACTCGCGCGGCCTCGCCTTCCAGCGCCGGATCGAGCACGACCACGGAAACGTCGCCCGGCACGTCCAGCGGCAGACCCGTAGCGTCGAAAGGTTCGACGACGACGATCATTCCCTCGTCCCGCAACTGTCCGGGCGCGCCGTAGCCTCGGATCCGTTCCTGATCCAGAACGATTTGGGCGACCTGCCGGCTGTCGCCGAGGATCGCCGGTTTCGGCGGCGCCGTTTCCCAGCCGCCGGAGTCGTCGGGCGCGCTGTGGGGACCGGGCAGATCGGGACCGTCGAACGACTCGTGGGGGGTCGGCACGGGCGGTTCCGTCGCGCGGCGGCCGCGGAGGTAGTCGAGGGCCTCGCCGGGCGAGACCTCCTCGAGCGATCCTTCGAGTCGCAACGGCGGCGCCGAATAGCGTGGCGATTCGCTCCAAGCATCGCCGTCGTCGGGTGCCGCCTCGTCGGCCGGTTCCGACGGCAAGGACCAGGTCTCGTCGCGCGAGACGCTTGATCCGTTGGCCGTCTGGCAGTCTTCCAGCTCCCACCGAAGCCGATAGATCTCGTCTTCGAGCAGGAGATTCGCCCGTTCCAGTTGAGCGATTCCCGGATCGGCACGACACCCGGCAACGATCACGCACACCGTTGCGGGGATGAGCAATTGCCACGTTTTCATTTGGACCTCGCGCAAGGTTACAGCGGCGGGGAAGAAAGTTCCCTCTCCCGCCGTTGACAAGCGATGACAAGCGGTGACAAGCGATGACAAGCGATGACAAGCGATGACAAGTACGAAGCGAAAAGACCAAAGAGAAATACGAAAAGTCGCTACGGCCGGCGATTCCTACTCGCTCTCCGGCACGTGTTCGATCACCTCGTCGATCAGTCCGTAATCGAGCGCTTCCTCGGCCGTCATGAACCGGTCGCGGTCGGTGTCCTTTTCGATTTTCTCCAGGGGATGTCCGGTGTGCTTGATGAGGATCTTGTTGAGCCGTTCCTTGACTTTGGTGAATTCCTTGGCGTGGATCATGATGTCTTCGGCCGAGCCTTCCATGCCGGCCAAGGGCTGATGGATCATGATGCGGGAGTTGGGCAGGGCCTTGCGTTTCCCTTTCGTTCCGGCGGTCAGCAACACGGCGCCCATCGAAGCGCACTGGCCGACGCAGTAGGTGGCCACGTCGCAGTTGATGAACTGCATGGTGTCGTAGATGGCCAGTCCGGCGGTGATGCTGCCGCCGGGCGAATTGATGTACAGGTGGACGTCCTTCTTGGCGTCTTCCGACTGGAGGAAGAGCAGTTGGGCGACGACCGCGTTGGCCGCGTCGTCATTGACCTGCGAGCCGAGGAAGACGATCCGATCCTTCAGCAGGCGACTGTAGATGTCCATCGCCCGCTCTTCGCGGCCACTCTTCGAGATCACGTAGGGAATCAATGTCATCCGGCCTAGTCCTCCTCTTTTTCCTCTTTCTCGCGGAGTTGGCGAGTGAGGATACCGTCGACCACGCCATACGCTTTGGCCTCTTCGGCGTTCATATAGAAATCGCGGTCGGTGTCTTTGGCGATGCGTTCGATGGGCTGCCCGGTGTGTTCGGCGAGGATCACGTTGAGCACTTCGCGGGTCTTGACGATCTCGTTGGCCTGGATTTCGATGTCGGAGATCTGGCCGCCGATGTGCCCGTAAGGCTGGTGGATCATCACCTTCGCGTGCGGCAGTGCCATGCGTTTTCCCTTGGTTCCGCCGGCCAGGAGTACGGCGCCGCCGCTGGCGGCCAGGCCCACGCAGTACGTGGCCACCGGACAACTGAGGATCTGCACGGTGTCGTAAATGGCCATGGTGGCCGTGACGCTGCCGCCGGGCGAATTGATGTAGAAGTGGATGTCCTTGCGCCGGTTCTCGCTCTGCAGGTACAGCAGCTTCATCACCAACTCGTTGGCGTTGCCGTCGTGGATCTCTCCCTGCAAGAGGATAATCCTGTTTTCCAGCAACAGATCGCCCAACGTCATTTGACGCTGCCGCTGATAGTCGCGATAAGCCGCCGTCGGATCGAATCGTTCCGGCCGATGCGTTTTGCTCATGAAATCTCTATTCCCTAATCGGTGCTTCCGCCGGTCTGCCGCCTTCGGCCGGCAGACCGCTTTCCCGCTGGGCCCGGGGGATATCCGACGTCCGGCCGCCGGCCGTGTGATCGAGAGCCTCCGCGTCGGCGGTGGCGAACGCGAAGGGCACTTCGTGGAATCGGGCCTCGGCCAGGATCAACTCGATCACCTTGCGTTCGACGATCTGGTTCCGCAGCACGTCCATCATGCCGCCCTTCTCCATCCGTGCCCGCACCCGGCGCGGCGCTTCGTTGCTCTGTGCCGCAATCAGGTTGATCTCGTTCTGATAATCGTCGTCGTCCGCCTCGACCTCTTCCTCTTCCGCGATCCGCTCGAGGATGAAATGCTCCTTCAAAGCCCGGGCCGTCGACACGCGGCTGTTCTGGCGGAGCCGGTTCTCGTGGGCGCGAATCTCGCCCTCGCTGAAGCCGCTGCGACGCAGTTCCATCATTGCCCGCTCCAACTCGCGGTGACTCTGACGCTCCAGCAAGTCCGGCGGCAACTCCCAATCGGCGGCCACGGTCAACGCGGCGGTGATCTGCTCCCGGGCACGCTGGTGCTGCTCGTACTCCAATTGGCGTTTGAGCTGGTCCTTGATCGCGTCGCGGAGATCGGCCTCGAGTTCGAAGCCGCCCAACTCGTCGAGGAAGTCCTCGTCCAGCTCCGGCAATTCGAGTTTTTTCACTTCCAGGACTTCGAACGCGGCCGTGATCCGCTGACCCCTAAGCGCCGCGTTGGGAGTATCCTCGGTCAGTTCCGCCTGGCCCTCGCGGGTTTCGCCCGCCGTCACGCCGTCCATCAACTTGTCGAATCCCTCGATCTTGCCGTCGCGGAAGCTGAGCACCGACCGGATGCGAATGACTTCCTCCTCGGCGCTGGCGAGCACCTCGTCGCCGTGCTTGAAGGTCAGGTTGGCCGTGATGTAATCGCCCGCTTCGGCCGGACCGTCGTGGGGTACCAGCCGACCGCGATTGGCCAACACTCGTTCCAGACCTCGGTCCACGTCCTCGGGGCTGATCTCGCGAATCGGCTTCTCGATCATCAGACCCTTCCACTTGGGCAAATCGAACTCGGGACGCACCTCGAGGTCGAACTCGAAGGTGAACGGTCCCTCGTCGGGGATCTCGACCGAATCCAGCTCGATCTCCGGCTCGCTGATTGCCGAAAGGTCTTTGTCCTCGCTGAGCTGCGCCAGGCTGTCCATCAACAGTTCGCCCTTGATCTTCTCCGTTACGTCCTTGCGGAACCGCCGCTCGATCAGCTTTCGCGGGGCGTGGCCCGGCCGAAAACCGGGAACCTGCGCCTCCGGCATCAACTCGCTGAACTGCTTGTCGAAGTAGCGGTCGACGTCGTCGCGAGGAACCGTCACCATGATGTGACGCTCGCACGCACTGCGCTTCTCGATCTGAACGTCCAGGTCCAGCCGCTCGGCTTGCTCCTCCTCTTCGACGGCATCCGCTTCCGCCGTCTCGTCGACGCCAACCGTCTCGTCGATTTCGCCGGGGTCTTGCTCGTCGGCCGTTTGCCCGGGAGTCTCCAACGCGTCGTCAGAATCAAGGTTTTCCATGTCGGTCATTTTTCTTGCCACCGCGTGAAATCTGCAACTTCCGTTCCCCGGTCCCACCTCGTTGCCGGAAAAGACTGCCGGCACGATGTCACTTGCGCGGAAACCGTCGAAGAGCGGGTGATGGGATTCGAACCCACGACAACGACGTTGGCAACGTCGTGCTCTACCAACTGAGCTACACCCGCACGTCAACCGCCGCTACGTTCGGACAGGCGGCACCGGCCCCTTTCGGCGTCGTACGAACTTGCGCAACTCCGGCAGGACCAAAACACCGAATTATAGGTCCGCAAGCACCACTTTCAAGGCCAATTGGCCGCAGAACGGTCAAGTGGGTCGGTGTTTCGAGGCCAACAGCCCCACTTTCGAGTGGAATGCCGGTTTGTAGCGGTGCCAGGAAGGCCCGCGGAGTCGCCGTAGATATTACCGCTCTACCCCATATCACCAAATTCTCCAGGGCAACCCTTCTTTCCTATTGCGCTCGCCTATTGCGATGGGCCCCTTCTTTGACTATTATGAATTCTGATCACTTGCGGTCGTTCCTCCCTTACATCCCGCCGCCAGGCTGCCGGCGACCACGGCAGATTGCTCGCCAGCCGGAACCAAGAACCCCCATGGACGCAAAACTGATTGTCGTCGGCGGCAGGGCCGACAACCGGGCGATCCGATTGAAATTGCCCACCGTCATCGGCCGCAGCAAGCGGGTGGATCTGACGGTGGCCCATCCGATGATCAGTCGCAAGCACTGCGAGTTGTTCGAGAGCGACGGGCTGTTGATGATTCGTGATCTGGGGTCGCTCAATGGGACGGTCGTCGGCGGTCGGAAGGTTGAAGAGGCGCCGCTCCCGCCCGAGGAACGGTTCACCGTCGGACCGGTTACGTTCCGCGCCGACTATCAGTACGACGGCGATCTCGACGCGGTGCTGGCGGAGAAGACGGTCGAGCCGGTGGCCCCGCACTCCACGCCCGTGTTCTTCGATTCCAACGCGCTGGATGGGGTCACGCCGTATCATCCCCAGACCGCCGAGGAAGCGACCGACGAGTCGTTGCCGGAGTCGTCCGCCTGGTCGGACCCCGAGAACGAGCCGATCGGTCCGTGGACGGCCGGTTTCGGGGGCGACGTTGAAGAAGAGGAAGAGGAACCGGAGCCCACGCCGCCCCCACCTTCCTCGCCAACCGCCGAGCAACCGGCGGCCGAGAGTACCGCCGCCGAACCGCCGGCGGACGAGACAATGGTGAAAGGAAAGCCGTCGCCGGAGAAATCAGACGCCCCAACCGGCTTTCCGTCCCCCATCATCCCTGCCACGGACGAAAGCGCACCGGTGGAAGATGAGGCACTGGATGATTTTCTCAAGGGGTTCGAATGACCAACTCGACCAACTCGCTTCCTTCTCCAACCGTTCCGGCGCTCAGAGCGAACCGAGCTTCGCGAAGTTGACCGAGCTGCTGAAGGGAAACACGCCGTAGATCCCGCGCGTGAAGACCTGTTCGATGAAATCGCCCGTGACTTCGATGCGGCTCTTCGGCACGATGATGACGTCGGAGTCGTTCAGCCAGATCTCGCCCGGCGGGCAGGGCTGTTTGCCGTGCAACGCGGCGTGAAGGTCGACCATCGTGGCCATCAGCCGCCAATCGTCCCCGCGGCGGAAGATGACGACCTGTTCGAGGTTTGCCCCTACGTTCCAGCTTCCGGCCATCGCCAGCGCCTGAAGGACCGTGGTCGGACCGGTCAGCTCGAAACGTCCCGAGACCGCGACTTCGCCCAGCACGTAGACGAACCGCGGCGCCCGTTGTACGAGCACGGGGATGACTTCGATCCCTTCGATGCCCGCCGCTTCGCGGTATCGCTCGTTGATTTCTTCCTGCAATTCGTTCAGCGTCAAGCCCTGGGCGTAGACCGATCCGATGGCCGGCAGCGAGACGGTGCCCTCGGGCGTGACGGTCGCCAGGCGCTGTTGGCCGCCCGCGCCCATCCGGCTGTCGACCGTGGCGCGAAGGTCTTCCAGCTTGGTGTTGACCCTCAGCGGCGTGACCGTGATCGCCGGCACCTTGTAGTACTTCTCGTAGAGTTGCTCGATCGTGTCGCGGAGTTGCGAAACGGTACGGCTGGTCGCGTGGACCTGGCCCAGCAGACGCAGCGTGACCGTGCCGTCGGGCTGAATCAACAGGTCGCGGTTCAAAGCCGGGTCGGTGAACGACTCCACCCGAATTTCGTCGCCCACGTTCAGCTTGTACGGCGTGGAAGTCTCGACGCGCGTCAGGCGGTAGACCAGGTCCAACTGGTCGTCCACGCGGAGCCGATATTGCGGCACGTGGGCCAGACGGTGATGGCCGACGTATTCCCCTTGGGCGTAGGCCTGCCAGGCGATCATCCGGGCCGATTCCCATCCGCGGCCGGGGTCGCACGTCGAGCCGTCCACCGCGCAGATGTTGCAGGGGGCGGCCGGCCCGAGCGCTTGACAAAGCCGGATCTTGTCGGGTTCTTCGGGGCACGTCGGCGCGGCGTCCGACGGCGCCCTCATCGCCACGAAGGCACAAACGCCCGCAACGCAAACCATCAGCACGATCCCGCCGGTCCGAAGACGTCGACGGTGCTCGCCGCGGCATTGGTGCTCGCCGGGGCATTGGTGCTCGCCGGGCAACGGTGCGTCGGTTGTGCGCGACACGTCACTTCCTCCCCGAAAACAGTTCCCACGGGATTCGCCATCCGGTCAGCGGGCCTCCGGTCGTCGCGGCGGGGTTCTCGGCCGCTTGCTCCGGTGGGTTGGGCCCGCCCGTCGGAGTCGGGTCCGAGAGACCCGGCGTCCGCTGGGGAACGGGTATCAATCCTCGGCTGGTTTGCGAAAAGGTGGCCGGATCGACCCAAACGACGTCGCCCTGCAACGACTGCCTAAGCGTCTGGCCGTTCGAGGTTTCCGCGCGACTTGCCGTGGTCGATTGCAGCCGCGCCTGCCGGGCCAGTTCGGTCTGGCCGAGTTGCTCGTACACGGTGGCCAGGTTCTGCCAGCCGGTCGGCTGCTGGTGAATCGAGAGGCTGTGCTGCATGGCGGTCGCCGCTTCGCGATAGTTTCCGCAACGGGCCAGCAGGACACCGAGGTCGTTGGAGGCCATGTAGTTTGGCGGATGGACCAGCAGGGCCGCCTGGTAGAACGTCATCGCCTTGGACTCGGCGGCCTGCACGCCGCAGTTGCCCCGGGTGGCCACCGTGGCGTGCAGCTTTCCCAACGCGTGCAAGGCCATCGAACCGGCCACCTCGTGCCCGGCGGAAGCGGCGAGCTGCTCCTGGGCGAACGTGAAATAGCTCCTCAAGGCCAGCATCGGCGTGAGATCTTCCGTCCGGGTGTCTCTCAACACGGGCGTGCGGTGGCCGCCGATGATGCTCGAAAGGTCGAGGTCCGCTTCCAGTCGCGAGCCGGCGGGGAAGAAGTCTTCGGCCTCCCTTAGCGCCGTCAATCCGGCGGCCAGCGCCCCGCTGTGCGCATTCGTCCGGCGCTGGGCATCCAATCCCTGCGCGATCAGCCGCAGCGCCCCGACGAACTCCGCCCGGGCCGCAAAATAGGCCCTCCGCCCAGCCAATTCGAAACCGTCGCGGACCTTCTTGTCCGCCTGTCGGGCGATCTGCTCCAATGGCTCGGAACGCGGGACCGCCGGCGGCGACGGCAATCGCGACATGCTCGGCGGCGGCATTTCCTGCGGACGCCCCTCGTCCGTTCCGAGAGACTCCCACGCCGGCGCTTGTTCGTCGACGATTGGAGCGTCGGGCGGTGTGAGATCCGGCGGGATATCCGGCTCCGGCGGCGTCAGATCGTTGTCCGGTTCCGGCAGCGTCGGGCCATCGCCTTGCTCCGGCAGCGTCAGATCGGCGTTCGCCTCGGCCGGCAACACGTTGGCCAGGTTCACCGCAACGACCCTGGGCACAAGCTGTTCAGCCGGCTGCGGAAAGGAAAGGGTACCTTGCGGCGAGAAGAGCTGCGGGCCTTCTCGAGCGTCGCGCCGGGCCGGCTCCGCGGGCGTGGGCGGAGGAAGCGCCGTCAAGGAGGTTCCGTCGGGAAAAAAGTTGGGCGCCGTGAAGGGGGCTTCGTCACGCGGGGGTGGATTCCGCTGGCCCAGCAGCCATGGAAGGCCGACCAACACCAGCCCGAGCGGCAGTAGTACCTGCCATCGAGGCAGAACGTTTCCCAGACGATCCATCATGCTTCCGTGATCCGTTCCGTCAACCAGTCACGGTGCCCGATTCCAATATGGCACTTCCCATTTTGGCAGATCGACCGGTTATTCGGACGGTAATGAGGGAAATCGGGCGTCTGAGCGGTCTACGATGTCGGGCAGCCAGAACAGCCGTCACAGGCCGTCTCAGCCGCCCGTGTGCGGCGAGAATTCCCGGCGGTTGGCCGATCGCTTTACGGGTCCGCAAAATCGTCCCCACCCTTCCGGCTTTCCCGACCGGCAAAACCCGGACCCCACGCGCGGCCCCGATCCGACCTCCGGCGGCTTGACCCCAAGGCCCCGTGGCAGTTACGCTTTGGCCATGTTGTTGTTCAAGAAAAAGTTCCTTCCCGCCATCCGCTGCGGTCAGAAGACGCAAACGATCCGCCTGTGGAAGTACCGGAAGATGCGTGCCGGCCAGCGGAGTTACATCCCGGGTGCGGGGTACATCCGAATCGCGGCGGTCGACGAGGTGGAACTCGACGCGCTGGCGGACGAAGACGCCCGGCCCGACGGCTTCGACTCGGCCGACGAGTTGCGAGCGGAAGTCGCCCGGCTTTATCCGGACCAACTCGCGGCCGGCCATCGTGCGTTCCGGATCGTTTTCCACGTGCTTCCGCCGGACGAGCAGAAAAAGTGAGGGGCAGTCCAAGAATGAACCCGCCATTCCCCGGCAACTACTCCCGCCGGAACATGTTGCAGACGGCTTCGCCGATGTCGAACAGCGCGTCGGCCACCGCCTGGGGATCGCGGGCGACGGCCCAGACCAGAGCCGCGGCGATCAGCGTTCCGGCCGCGACGAGGCTGATGCCGCGGGGATTGCGGCCGAATTCCACGCGGCGCAGCGCGGCCCCAAGCGCCAACTCCAAACGCCGCCAGCCGAGGTAGTTCTGATCTCCGCCCACCGAAGAAAGCGATACGTTGCGCATCCAAGCCAGCTCGTTGACGTGCAACTGCACGCCCAGGCCCGGCAGCAGCAGCATGTCGCCGGCCCACCGGGCGTTGGGGTCGAGCTGATCGACCAGTTCGGCCAGGATGGGACGCAACTGGTCGGCCGAGATGTTGTAGATGACCAGCCGCGGCCGCAACAGCAACAACACCAGCACCAGGCACAGCCCGTAGAACGCCAGCAGCAACAGCCACACGAACGGCCCGAAATGGGCCGCGGCCGCGTCGGGAAAGAAGAGCTTCATCGGGCCGACGATCATGAAACCCGAAACGGCCAGCCCCAATGCCGTCGCGTCGCGGGTGCCGGATACCAGAAACGGCCGCCGCGAGAGGTTGATCGCGCCGAGCAATAACAGGTAAACGGCCACCGGGCCCAACGCCAGGCAGGCGTGAAACGTGTCCATTACGAACACGTTGTCCCAAATAAAGCGAAATAACTCCATCCGCACCGTTCCCGCGGTGTCATCAATCACGTAGGTCAGGGCTTGCCCTGACGAAATCGAGCAAACCACCTGCCATTCGGGACAAGCCCGGTGGTGGCCCAAAAACTACCAAGTCTTGTCAGGGCAAGCCCTGACCTACCAACCGACCCATTCTACCAGGGCTCCAGCCGGGCGTCTATTCCCCCGGGTCGTCGGGTGAGGAGTCCGATTTGCGGGCGGCCTTGCCGTTGCCTCGGGCGGCCTGAATACGCCGGGCCTGCGCGTGCAGTTTGGCTTGCTCGATGACGTACGTCTGCCGCAGCCGGCCGAAGTAGTGCTTGGTCGCCCAGATGTCGGCCAACGCCAACAGGCCCACCCAGCACAATCCCAACAGCACCCCGCCCCAGAAAAAACACGTCAACAGAACCCTTCCCACCGGGATCCACTGGCCGGCGAAAATGGCCGCCGCCATCAAACCCAGCAACGCGCTGCTCTGTATCCGCCGGCGGAACTGGCGGTAGCGGTAGTCGAGTTCCTCGGCTTCGGGTTTTCCCGCCCGGGCCAGACGCCACGTGCGCACGTGCATCGCCATCAACCCCAACGCGCAGAGCAACAGGAACGACGAAACGAGTGCGGATGTCCAGATGTTCATGGGGGATTTCAGATTTCAGATTTCAGATTTCAGATTGACGACCGATTGCTCGGCGCGGCATGGCCGAAGCCAATCGGGGCGATGTTCATCGCAGCGGCGGTTGTATTGTTGCCAACCGCTCTGACTCGAGCAAGCTGCTGTTCCTGGTGAGAAGGTAATGACGGCTAACCCCGCCGAACGCAGTCGGCGGGCGTTGGTTCCAGCAACCACCGTCCCCGCCAATTCCCATCAACCACACATCACTAACCACCCACCACCCACTACCCACTACCCACTACCCACTACCCACTACCCACTACCCACTGCCTACCGAACCGTCTTCAACCACTCCCGGACCACCCAGCCGACCTTGGCCAGGCTTAGGGCCGAACAACGCGCGGGCGTATCGGCTCGCGTGTGCCAGGGGGAATAGTCGAAATCGATCACGTCGCAGCAGGGAATGCCCGCGATATCGTGCAGTTTCGTATGGTCGTCGAGCACCTCGTGCTTCGTCCGCGGGATGAAGTCACGGACCCCCAGCCGCTCGGCCGTCGACCAGATTTGCTCGACCAGGGGTCGCGTGTCCTCCCAGCCCATACTGAAGCTCTCCTGATAGAGCTGCAAGTTCGCGTCGCCGACCATGTCCAGCAGCACGCCCCACCGATAGCGATACGGCGGCGGATCGTCGGCGTACGCCCGGGCGAAATGCTCCGAGCCGACGAAGAACCGGCCGCCGTGGTCGAAGATGAACTCCTCGGCGTCGAACAACACGAAATCGATCCCGTAGCGACAATCCAACTCCGGCACATCGTGGGCCAGTTCCATCAACAAGGCCACCCCGCTGGCGTTGTCGTTAGCGCCGACGAACTTCCCCCGGGGATCCATGCGATCGAGCATCGGGTAGGGCAACGTGTCGTAATGGGCACAGAGCAGGATCCGCTCGGTCCGCTCGGGATGCCAACGGACGATCAAGTTGGCAATCTCGACCGGCGAGCCGTCCAGCGGGTGTTCGTACTCGAACCGCTGAAACTCCACCTGCCCGCCCAACTCGCGAAAATGCTCCGCCAGCAGGTCCTGCTGCCGCTTCATGCCGGCCGATCCGCTGGGACGCGGGCCGATTTCGCAGAGCCGCTCGAGGTACTCGTACGCCCGGGCTCCGTTGAACGGGATATCCTCCAGCCGCATCACGGCCGAACGAGCGAACAGCATGTAGCCGAAGGTGGCGCAACAAACCGCGACCACGACGGTGAGGAACACCGCTTGGAGCGAGAGTTTGCGGGTCGGTTTCGAGGGCTGGCGTTTCACGGCTACAAGTGCAAGCCTGGTGTTCGCGCAAGAATAACAAGAATGACTTGTACACTTTTTTGGCGAGGGTGGCACGCCCTGAGGAACGAAGGGCGTGGTTCGGCAGGTTTTTCACGCCCTTCGTTCCTCAGGGCGTGCCACCCCATTGCCAGGGCGTGCCACCCCATTGCCAGCGCATTGCACCCCGTTGATGGGGCTTGGTGCCCCGCAGTAGGGCTAACGGGGCGACACCCGCCCGGCTTTTCCATTTCTCCTTGAGCACCGCATCTCGCTATCCTGCCAGGCGTCGGTCGGGCGAGAACTCTACCCCCTCGGAGGTACTGCAAACCTGGGCCTGTCGCCGGTGCTCGTCGCAGAGTGCCACGATCCGCTCGAGACGCCGCTGCGACCGCACCCGCTCGGACAGGTGCTGAATCACGGTTCGCCCGCGCTGCGCCCAATATCGCGGCCGGAGGTGATAGCTCAGCACGTTGTACCGCGTGATCGCTCGCATCGTCTCCGGGTAGCCTTCGGGATCGATCTGCAGGTGTCCTTCGTCTTGGCGCTCGAAGACCATCATCAGGTCCCGGTCGTTGTTGGGCGAAAGGCGGCGGACGGTCCGAAAACCACAGGCCCGCCCCAGCATCGTCAGCGTGCGATGGGTGAAGTTGTAGACGTGGGCGAAGTGGAACAGGTTTCCCGGTGCGGCGTGCGGGGCGCCGAGATTCGGGCAGGCCACGTAGAGCCGCCCGCCCGGTGCCAGGATATCGTGGATATGCCGCAGCGCACGGCCGGGAGAATGGAAGTGCTCGATGACGTGCACCAGCAAGACGAAGTCGTACGTCGGGCAGCGCGGGACCTCGCCGAGCATCCGGTTTTCGACCCGGGCGTGCAGCCGGCGTTGGGAGAACGCGTGGAACCCTTCGCCCGGCTCGATGCCCGAGGCGTCGTAACCGGCCAGTTCGAAGGCCTTGACGGTGCATCCGATTCCGGCGCCCACCTCGAACACCCGATCGCCCGGCCGCAGGAAGCCGTGGACGCGTCGAAAGATGGCCTGCCCCGTGTTCCACGCCCGAATGACCCGACGCGGGGAGGGGGCGATTTCTCCGTGATAGTCGTGGCGGTACGATTTGCCGTAGTAATTCGCCAACTGCTCGTCGGTGGGAATCTGCAGGTGGGATACCAGGCCGCAACGGGCGCAAACGACCGTCGTCAGATTGTTCCCGCGCCGGTCGCGGCGGGAAATGACTTCGAAGAGCTTGCCCAAGCACAAGTCGCATGACTGCTCGCGCTCGATCGGTTCCGCCGTAAGGCCGCGATTTGACACGGGCTGGGTCTCCGGGAGTTGACAGTTTTCAGTTGTCAGTTGACAGTTGTCGGTTCTTGCGCGGGTGCCATGTTCACGCTCGGCCGGACCGCGAGAGGATAGTCGAAGGAGCCGAACCGGACAACAGCAACCGGGAAGCAATGCAGCACAAAGAGGGGTAAATCGGCAACCGTATGAGTGAGACCTTTCATCACGTTCACGTCGCGGCCGATTCCTGTTGTCGCAAGCCGCCAAACCCGCTATTCTTCCCTCATTCTGCTGCATCCTTGCCAACGGCTCCCTCAGTCCAGAACTGACAACTGACAACTCTCCCTTCCCAGCGCGAGGCTCCAAATGATCGATGTGGACGCAATCACCGAACTGCACAGGGCGACGGTCCGGCGATGGCACCAGTACGACGTCGACAACCACTACGAGGGTTTTCTCCTGTTCGTCTGCCGGCAGCACCAGCAGAACTATCGCCTCTGGCATCAAGAGGACGTCGCCCGCAGCCCGGACGTGGCCGATGCCGAGCTTGCCCAGGTGAAACGCAACATCGACCGGCTCAACCAGCAGCGGAACGACCTGATCGAGCGGTTGGACGAGTGCCTGATCCACGAGTTGACCGCCGCCGGCGTGCAGCGGCAACCGGACGCCCGGCTGAACACCGAAACGCCCGGCAGCGTCATCGATCGGCTTTCGATCCTGGCGCTTAGGATCTATCACATGGAGGAACAGACCCAGCGTGCCGACGCCGACGAGCACCATCGGGCGAAGGCAGGGGCCAAGCTGGAAGTGCTCCACCAGCAGCGCGCCGATCTGTCCAACGCGCTGGGCGAACTGATCGAGGACCTGTTCGCCGGCCGCAAACGGTTGAAGGTCTATCGGCAGTTCAAGATGTACAACGACCCGACGATGAATCCCTGTCTTTATCAGTCTCGCGAGACACCGGCCGCGTGAGGGAGTTTTCAGTTGTCAGTTTTCAGTTTTCAGTTGTCAGTCTTTCGGTTGTGGTCATCGTGCACAGCCGAGGATGACTCGTGAAGTTGCGCGGGACTTGGGAATCACTGCCCGGTAGCCGTCTCCCTGGGGCAAGATGCTAAGGCCCGCATTATCTAAGACGCACAGTGGGGGGGTGTCTCGAATTGGGTGAGACAGCCGACCACACAGCGGAAGTACCGGTGCCTCTTCTCTGTTGGTGGGTTTCCGACAAGGCACAGCGTTATTCAACGATTTGACCCGTCCGGCGACAGAGAAGAGGCACCGGTACTTCCCTGCACAACACGCTCACTGAAAACTGATAACTGACAACTGAAAACTGAAAACTCTCTTCTCACGCCGCTTCCCGATCGCTCCGCCCCAAGATCGTCTCGCAGGCCTGCGTGACCATCTCCACCGTGATCGCTTCCATGTACTTCGGCGAGGCGTTTCGCCGCTGTTTGGTGGAGCCCTCGATGTACATCTTCTGCAGCACGACGTGCTGCGGGCCGTAGGGTCCGTGCTTCCTGGCCGGCCAGGGACCGTAGAGCCCCACGCACGGCGCTGCGACGGCCGCGGCCAGGTGCAGCGGGCCGGTGTCCGAGCCGATGAACAACCGGCAGCGGCGCGACAGG
The DNA here is from genome assembly GCA_035527455.1 of Thermoguttaceae bacterium. Taxonomy (GTDB): domain Bacteria; phylum Planctomycetota; class Planctomycetia; order Pirellulales; family Thermoguttaceae; genus DATLAN01. The sequence goes on along the minus strand of DATLAN010000080.1, from coordinate 24,188 downwards.
GCGGCCACTTCCGCGAGCGAGGTCGCCGGCGCCGTCTGCGCGTGCCGGTCGGACTGGGACACGATCCGCTCGGCCAGCGTGCGTTCTTCCTCGCCGGCCCAAAGGACCATGCTCGGCAAGCCCCGCCGCTGGCCCAGGTATCGGGCCACGGCGGCGTGTCGCTCGGCCGGCCAGATCTTCGAGGGCCAGCCCGCCCCCGGGTTGATCAACGCAAAGCCGCCATCCAGCCCAGCCTGTCGGATCATCTCCTCGGCCGACGCACGATCGGCCGGCAGCTCGGGCACGTCGAAACGTACGGCCGGCCTTTCGATCCCCAGCGGACGCAGCAGCTCCAGGTTGGCATCGACCACGTGTTCGGCGGTGGCTTCCAGCAGTTGGGTGTTCAACCACCGGCTCAACTCGCGGCCTCGCGGTTTGTCGTAGCCGATCCGACGCTTCGCCCCCGACAGCCGCCCCAGCAGTGCGGACTTGGTCAGTCCTTGGGCTTCGAGAACCACGTCGAACTCCATCGCCCGCAGTTGCCGGCGGAGCCGCCACACGGTCCGCGGCGACTTGAGCCATCCCCGCGGCAACTCGATCAGCTCGTCCAGTGCCCGATGTCCCCGCAGCAGTGTGGCCGCCCGGGCCTCGACGGCCCAGGCCAGAAACGCCTCGGGCAGGTGTTCCCTCAGGGCACAGGCGACGGGCATCTGCTGGATCACGTCGCCGATCGCGCTGAGCCGGACGATCAGAATACGGGGAGAGCGACGCGAAAGTGTCGATTCGGACTTCATGGCCGGCCATCCTTGCCTTTCGCCAAGTTCCGTCTACGGGCCCGAATCATAGCACGCCCCCCCAGCGGGGTCAATGCCAGTCCAGCTACGCGACCGCACCCGCATCGGAGGTGTACTGGGTATTTGGGCGAGCGGGTAGAATGACATGTTCGTCGTTCTGTGCTTTGAATCCGTCGAATCATGCCAAGTTCTCCTGAAAACTCGAAATCCCCCCCAGATCCCCCCCTGCCGATGACCGCCGAGGAGGTCGCGGCGCGGGGCTGGGACGCTGTGGACGTGGTGTTCGTCACCGGCGACGCCTATGTGGATCATCCCAGCTTCGCCATGGCGTTGTTGGGGCGGGTGCTCGAGGCCGAGGGTTTTCGGGTCGCCGTGCTCAGCCAGCCCGATTGGCGTTCTTGCGATGCCTGGAGGACCTTCGGCCGGCCGCGGCTGTGCTTCGCCATTAGTGCCGGAAACATGGACTCGATGATCAACCACTACACGGCCAACCGGAAGGTCCGTAACGACGACGCCTACAGCCCGGGCGGACGGATCGGGCGGCGGCCGGATCGGGCCACGTTGGCCTATTGCCAGAGGGCCCGCGAGGCCTTTGCCGACGTGCCCGTCGTGGCCGGCGGCGTCGAGGCCAGCATGCGGCGGCTGGCCCATTACGACTATTGGAGCGACAAGGTCCGCCGGGCGATCATTCTCGACGCCAAGGCCGATCTGGTCGTTTACGGCATGGGCGAGCAACCGCTGCTGGAGATCGTCCGGCGGCTCCGCGGCGGCGCGTCGCTCGCCGACCTGCGCGATATCCGCGGCGTGGTCTACCGCCTGGGAGCCAGCGAAAGCCTGCCCGACCAAACTGTGGGAGGCGTCTCCAAAGGCGACCGTGTCGAGACCATCACGCTGTCCAGCTACGAAGAGGTCTCGACCGACAAGCGGGCGTTCGCCGAGATGACGCGGATCATCCACCGGGAAACCAACCCGGACAACGCCCGGCGGCTGGTCCAGTTCCACGATCGCGAGGCGGTGGTGGTCAATCCGCCGGCCTGGCCGCTGTCGCAGCCGGAGATGGACCGGATCTACGGGCTGCCGTTGACGCGTCGGCCGCATCCCAGTTACGGCAAGCAGCGGATCCCGGCTTTCGAGGTGGTCAAGAATTCGATCCAGATCATGCGCGGCTGCTTCGGCGGCTGCACGTTCTGTTCGCTGACGCTCCATCAGGGCCGCGTCATCCAAAGCCGCAGCCAGGCGTCGATCCTGGGCGAAATCCGCCGCGTGGTCGAAGCGGCGGACTCCACCGGCACGATCAGCGACGTCGGCGGGCCGACGGCCAACATGTACGCGATGAACTGCGGCCGGCCGGAAATCCGCCGGAAGTGCCGGCGGCTGAGCTGCATCCACCCGAGCATCTGCAAACTGCTGCGAACCGACCACGGCCCGCTGATCGAGCTGATGAAGGCCGCCCGGCGTGAGAAGGGCGTCAAGCGGGTGCTGGTGGCCTCGGGCGTCCGCATGGACCTGGCCAACCGGAGCACGGCCTACATCAGCCACCTCGCCCGGCACCACGTCGGCGGGCTGCTGAAGGTCGCCCCGGAGCACTGCGAGGCGGAGGTGTTGCGGCGGATGAAAAAGCCGCCGATCGAGCAGTTCGAGCAGTTCGCCGAGAAGTTCCGCCGCGAGTCGGCGTCGGCGGACAAGGAGCAATACCTGGTGCCCTATTTTCTGGCGGGCCACCCGGGCTGCGACCTGCCGGCGATGATCTCGTTGGCGTTGTACCTGAAGCGCCACGGCTACCGGCCCGAGAAGGTCCAAGACTTCATCCCCGCTCCGATGGACGTCGCCACGTGTATGTACCACACGGGCATCGACCCGATCAGCGGCGAGCCGGTCCATGTCCCCAAGGGTGCCCGGGAGCGGCGGCTGCAACGGGCGTTGCTGCAATACTGGAAGCCGGAGAACTACGACGACGTCCACCGGGCGTTGGCCCAGGCCAACCGGCTGGATCTGATCGGCGAGGGCCCGGATTGCCTCATCCCTGCCCGGCGGGGGAGCGGGGTCTTCGAGAGCAAGCGTTCGCGGCAATGTGCGCAAAGATCCAAGGGCAAGAAAGCCGCCCCCGGCTACCGGCCGCATCGAAAGACGGCAAAGAAGAGGAAGTAGAGTCCCGCGCAGAAACGACTTGCCCAATTGGGTGGCACGCCCTGAGGAACGAAGGGCGTGGTTTGGCGGGTTTTCCACGCCCTTCGTTCCTCGGGGCGTGCCACCCTCTTTGCCAGCCGAAGCCAGGCCGTTCAAGTCGCACTGCGAGAAATGATTGTCCACCGGAAACGACACCGCTTGGCCGAGGAGTGTTCGAAGCTGGATCCGGCGTTCGAGCAAGCCATGGCCGAGGAAGGATTGTCGGAACCGCTGGCCGACTATTGAGAAACGCTATCGTGTGTCCCAGGGCTTTGTTCCATGTTCACCCCCGACCAATACCAACTGATCGATTTCGGCGACGGCCGGCGGCTGGAGCGGTTCGCCGGGCTGCGGTTGGATCGGCCTTGTCCGGCCGTGGAGGACGTGGCCCGGGCCGATCCGGACGCGTGGGACGAGGTCGATGCGCGGTTCGAGCGGGGCGACGGCGAGGAAGGCCGGTGGTCATGCCGGGGTGAATTGCCCGAGTGCTGGAGCATCACGCACGGGCCGATCACGCTCGAACTGAGGCGGACGGCGTTCGGGCACTTAGGCGTGTTTCCCGAGCAGGCGGCCAATTGGGACTGGATCACCGAGCGGCTGGCCCAGTCGCCTCGGCCGGCGAAGGTGCTGAACCTGTTCGCCTACACCGGCGGGAGCACGCTGGCGGCGGCCGCTTGCGGGGCCGAGGTGGTCCACGTCGACGCCGCCCGCAACACGATCGACCGGGCACGCCGCAACGCGGAACTTTCGGGCATGGCCGAGAGGCCGATCCGCTGGATTGCCGAGGACGCGATGAAGTTCGTCAAGCGCGAATTGAAACGCGGCAACCGCTACGACGCGGTGATCCTCGATCCGCCCAGCTACGGCCACGGACCGCGGGGCGAGGTCTGGCGGCTCTCGACACACCTGCCGCGGCTGCTGCGATTGTGCGGGGAGTTGACGGCCGGGCGGCGAGGCTTCATGCTACTGACGTGCCACACGCCCGGCTACGATCCGCCGCGGCTGAAAGAGATCATGGCCGACGCGCTGGGGGAAGCCGAGCGGGGAACGGTCGCGGCGGGCGAATCGACGATCCGTGCCGCGACCGGCCGCCCACTGCCCGGCGGGGCCGTCGTGCGGTGGGAATCGCGTTTAGCGGACGGGCTTGCCCGTCGTTGACGTGCATTGAGAACCGGCTTCTGTCGCACGGCTCGCCGCTGCCACACGGCGGGCAAGCCCGCCCGCTAAACTACCATGTCGTGAAACACGGCATTGCAGGATTGTTTGGTCAGCAACAACTCTCCCGTCCCCAAGAGACTCCAGGACCACCATCACCAGCCGGCAGAATCCGCGAGATACGGCCACGTCTCGCGGAGCGAAACGGCTACTGGATGTTCTGGATCATCACCACCGAGGGTGCGAAGAGGCGGTCCAACTCCTCCCATTTCAGTTCGCTCTCCGCGGTGACCTCGTAGAGCTGGTTGCCGAATTCGGGAATGTGCTTCTCGAGGAACGTCTGCAGCTTGTCGGCGGGTATGGCCAGGCCGTAGCTGGTGTGTTTCTGGGTGACCATGCCGACCACGGCCCCGTAGACGTTGAACAGCGGCCCGCCGCTGTTGCCCGGGTTGACCGCGGCGTCGGTGGTGATCATGCCTTCCTCGTTCTGCGTTGCGGAGACAATCCCTTTCGTGGCCACCAGCATGTTGGCGCTGGTGCTCAGGTGCGGATACCCCAACACGCAGACCTCTTGCTGGCGCTGCACTTCGCTCTTGGCAAGTCTCAGCGGCTTGATCTTGACTCCTTCGGGAACCTCGATCTTCAGCAGGGCCATGTCGGCTTCGGCGTCCGTGGCGACGATCTCCGCGGGGACGTTGCCCTCCTGCTCGTAGAGGGTCACCGTCACCTTCTTCGCGTCTGCGATCACGTGATGATTCGTCAGCAGATACCCACCGGGAAAAACGAAGAACCCCGTTCCGCTGCTGACGATTCCCGGGTGCTGTTCCATGAGTCTAAGCCCTTCGGTCAGCACCTGGCGAGTCAAGGGATCTGCGGAGGCGTCGGCGAGGCCTTGCCGGCACTGTTGCTTGGCCGCTTCCTGTTCTCTGACGGCGAACAGCAGTTTTACCGCGTCAAGGTGCAGGCTGGCGGCGATCCCCATGTCGCCGAACTGGTGCGATTTCATCCACTCGTCGAAAGCGTCCATTTGTTTCATGGCTGCGTCGCGTTGGCCGGTCTGAAACAGCAGGCGCGCGGCCTCCAACTGCAGACGGGGCCGAAGGTCCGGCAATTCGAACGAGTTCGACTTCAGCCACTCGTTGAACTGCACGACCGTGGAGGGAACCCGCGTGAGATCCTCCTCCGCCGCCACGAATCGCTGCCGCCATTGCTCGAAGGGATCGTCTGTCCGCGCGACGGTCGGCGGCGTGATCCGTTTCCAGGAGGGCGTGCAGACGTAGGTTTCGCCCCGGACGAAGTCGTGCGTGAACTCGATCATCTCGAAACCGCGGCGCTGCAACCGGACGAGGTTCTTTCCGGAGAGCAGGGGGAACCGGACCGGCCCGGTCGGCGGCGGCTCGTGCTTCTCGTTGTTGATGTACGCGACTCCCCCGTCGCGGCTGCTCTCGTCCCAAGCGATCTCGAGCATCGTCGGCTTGGCGGGTTTCTGATCCTCGGCCGTCGGCTGCTTGGGATCTCCCGACCGCACAATCAACACGACCACCAGCGCCACCACGAGACTGACCGCCAGGAAGCAGGCCGAGATGATGGCGGCCAACTGGAGGACCTGTTTCCGCTCGATGCTCTTTCCAGGCGCCGGACGGGTGCGGCGGAAGCGAACGTCGTCCGACGCCGGGCCGGCCGTTCCGAGTTGCGGAAAACCCGTCTCCGGCGCGTCTTCCAGCAGCACCGCGGAAGCTTCATCCTGCGGAGAATCCGCGTCGGGCTCATCCTCCAGGATCGGAGCCAGGGCCTCCATTTCCACGGAATCCGTCTCCGGCTCGTCCTCCGACTGCGAATCGAGCGGCTCGAGCCGAATGAAACCGGTGATCGGCTCGTCCTCCTCCCCGCCGGAAGTCTGTCGGGGCGGGGCCACCGGTTGGCTTTCCGCCGGCCCTTCCCTGGAATCGGCCGAACGGGCGATCATCACGGCGGCCGAACAGATCGGACAGTGGGCCTTCCGGCCGGCGAACCGCCGGTCGAGTTCGAAGTCCAACCCACACGAAGAACAATGGCAAGTGATCTTCATGGTCCGGTCCTACGGGTAAAGAGGCGTCAAGAGCGGAGAGTAGCCGTCTCGCTCCGCGAGACGTGGCTCCGCGAAACGTGGCTGCATCTCGCGGAGCGAGATGGCTACTGTACATTTCCCGCTTGGCGGACGGCTGTGATCCACCGTGCAATGTACCGGTCCGGGCTCCTCCTGCCAACCCCCTGCCCGGGCTTCGGGACCGATTCCCATGGCGTCACCCGCCGGCCGGTACAAGGCGCGGCCTACGCCTCATCCCGCGCAACGTAGCAGAGAAGCGACCGGCCTTCGAGTTGGATCACGCCGTCGGATGGCGGGGCCGGGCCGTCGAGTTCGGGATAGACGTCTTCGGGGCCGGCGGCCGCCGTATTGATGAACTGCCGCCAGCCGAGCGGCCGCGCGACCGGCGGGATCACCAGCGTCTGCCCCTCGGGCGCCGCGTGGAACAACGTCAGTACGTGGTGGTTCGGCGGCAACAGCGGATCGTTTTGCGGCACGGCCCCCAGAAGACAAATCAGGCTGCGAGTATCGCCGGTCCAATCGATCGGCTCGCCCGCCGCGTTGAACCAACTCACGTCGGGCAGTCCTCCGGGCCGGAACCCGTGGCCGTTGAGGAAACCGGTTTGCCGAACCGTGGGCTCGTTCTTGCGAAAGGCGATCAGTGCACGGCAGAAACGTCCCAGTTCCTCGTACTTCTTTGCCCGACGCCAATCGAACCAGGAAAGGGCGTTGTCCTGACAATAGGCGTTGTTGTTGCCGCGTTGAGTACGGCGGCATTCGTCGCCGGCCAGCAACATCGGCACGCCCTGGCTGAGCATGAGCGAGGCCAACATGTTCTTGATCTGTCGGACGCGGATCAGGTCGATCGACTTGCGTCGGGTCCGGCCCTCGACCCCGTAGTTGCAACTGAAATTGTGGTTGTCCCCGTCGCGGCTGTTCTCGCCGTTGGCCTGATTGTGTTTCTCGTCGTAGCTGACCAGATCGTTGAGCGTGAAGCCGTCGTGGGAAGTGATGAAGTTGATGCTGTGATAGGGCTTCCGCCCGCTCGACTTGTAGAGATCGCTGGAGCCGGCCAGTCGGGTCGCCAGCGGCCCGATCCTGTGCGGATCGCCCCGCCAGAAGCGGCGCAGATCGTCGCGATATTGGCCGTTCCATTCGGCCCAACGGAGGTTGGCGAACGTGCCCACCTGGTAGGCGCCCGCGGCGTCCCAGGCCTCGGCGATGATTTTGGTGTCGGCCAGCAGCGGATCTTCGGCGATCGCTTCGACGACCGGCGGATTGGGCAGCAATTCGCCCTGGCGGTCGCGGCTGAGGATGGAGGCCAGGTCGAACCGGAAACCGTCCACGTGGTAGTTGTGTACCCAGTAGCGGAGACAGTGGAAGATCATCTCGCGGACGATCGGGTGGTTTCCGTTGAGCGTATTGCCGCAGCCCGAGAAATTGCGATAGTCCCGGCCGCCGTTTTCGAGCATGTAGTAAACGCGATTCTCCAGGCCCTTGAAGCTCAGCGTGGGGCCCCGCTCGTTCCCTTCGGCCGTGTGGTTGAAGACCACGTCGAGGATCACCTCGATGCCGGCCTGGTGCAAGGCACGAACCATCTCTTTGAATTCCCGCACCTGGGCGCCCGGCTTACTGCTGGCCGCGTAGCCGCGGTGCGGGGCGAAAAACGCCAGCGGATCGTAGCCCCAGTAGTTCGGGCGCTTAAGCTTCTGCCCCAGACAGTCGCGGATCGGAAACTCGTGGACCGGCATCAATTCGACGGCCGTCACCCCCAACGATTTCAGATACGGAATCTTCTCGATCAGCCCCAGGTACGTGCCCGGGTGTTCCACGCCGCTGGACCGCGCCCAGGTGAAACCGCGAACGTGCATCTCGTAAATCACCGTTTTGGACAAATGGTGCCGAAGGTGCCGATCGCCCTGCCAGTCGAATTCGTCGTTGATCACGACACATTTCGGAGGTCGGATGATGCCCCCGTCGGCGGGCAGAAAATGGCCTGCCAGGGCTTTGGCGTAGGGATCGATCAGCCGGGCCTGGGGGTCGAAGCGGTGGCCCTTTTCCGGCTCGTGAGGCCCGTCGGCCTGAAAATGATAGAGTTGTCCCGGTGCGACCCCGGGCACGAATATGCTCCAAATGTCGCCCCAGCGGTTCAAATCGGGGTCGAAATCGATGATCTCGGCCGGCTCGGGGTTACTGGTCTTGTTGTACAACAGGACCCTCATTGCGTAGGCCCGACGGCTGAAGACGACGAACTGCACGCCTCCGTCATGGACGAGAGCCCCATACGGCAGGGGGTGATCGAACCTCAGCACGGAGGGGCGCGGAGACATAGAAAAGGACTCTGTCGAACGAACGGGGCGGAAACCGACTTGACAAGGATAGCACTGACTAACGTCTAGGGACATCCGGGACCTTCGGGTTGGGGCGCTTCGGTTGAAACTGGGCAAGTTGTGTCGCCCAAGAAATCAGACCTGCCCCCTATCCACCTTTTCTTCGGCTGCTGCGCGGCGGAAGTACAGGAGGAACATGCCCGACGGACCAGTCGCGAAGATCCGCCAACTGCCCCCATTCCGCGGGAAGAGAAAGCTCGGCGAAGCCGTCACTCCGGCAGGTCTTCGACGACCACGTGGAAGACGGTGTGGCAGTCTTCGCAGTTCTTCTGTAGCTTGGTGTTGGCCGCCGTGGCGGCAGCGAAGTCCTCGGCGTGGATTGCCGTGTTGAGTTGGCCGGCGGCGTCCCGCATCTCGGCGCAGCGGGCCCGCCACTGAGCGACCTGTTCGGCATTTTCGGTCACTTCCGTGTCGGCCATGGCGCCCTGACCGATCACCGCCAACGTGGCCGAAAGGCCGGCCAGATCGTCGAGCTTCTTGGAGAAACGACTCTCGTCCCGCATGTACGACTTGAGTCGGGTGTTGGCCGTGGGGACCTTCTTCATCAGTTCAGGTAGCGCGGCGACCTTCTCCCACTTCAACTCCCCGCCGGGATTGTCCGTGGCGACCGCGGCCTTTTTGACCGCTGCCAGCGCCGCGGTGACCGCGGCGAAATCCTCGGCGGCGGCCATCTCTGCGGCGGCCTTCATCAGCGACCCGGCGCCCGCCTTGTGCTTGTTGTCCGTGTCGTGCATCCCCAGCGCCAGCGCCAAGACGATCAGGGTGTTCGCGTCCTTGGCGATCCGTTCCTTCGAGTCGGCGAAATCCTCTTCGGTGGCGGCCGAGTCCTCCAGGTCCTCGATGTATTCGGCGACCTGGGCCACCAGATCCTCGGCGGGGGCGAACGTGGAAACGGCAGGAGTTTCGCCGGGCTCGGTCGGCTCAGAGGGCTCGGTCGGCTCCGTCGGTTCCATCGGCTCGGTCGGCTCCACGGGTTCGGTCGGCTCGGTCGGCTCGGTCGGCTCCGTGGGCTCGGTCGGCTCCGTGGGTTCCATCGGCTCGGTCGGCTCCACGGGTTCGGTCGGCTCGGTCGGCTCGGTCGGCTCGGTCGGCTCGGTCGGCTCCGTGGGCTCGGTCGGCTCCGTGGGCTCGGTCGGCTCCATCGGCTCCGTGGGCTCCGTGGGCTCTATGGGCTCGGTCGGTTCCGTCGGCGGTTCAGTCGGCTCCATGGGTTCGGTCGGCTCGGTCGGTTCCGTCGGCTCCATGGGCTCGGTCGGCTCCATCGGTTCCGTCGGCTCGGTCGGCTCCATGGGCTCGGTCGGCTCGATCGGTTGCGTCGGCTCGGTCGGTTCGCTCGGTTCGCGTGGCGTCTTCCCCTCGGGGGTTTTCGCCTCCGGCGTCTTGTCCACGGGGGTTTTCGCGTCGGGCGTGGTTTTCTTGCTGGGCGTTTGGGCCTCGTCCGATGGCGTCTTGCTCGTCTTCTGCGATGGACAACCCGGCAAAACAACACCGAGCACCAACACGCAAATCAATACTGCCGAAGTAGCCATCCAAGGCCGCCGACTCGCTGAACTCATCTGCTTCTCCTCCGATAAACCGGTTGATAGAATGCGGTGGTCACAGGATCAACGATTCAGTCTTGCATGTGCTTCATCGGGTGTCAAGGACTACCGATTCCAGGCCGCGACCCGCCCCCACGCGGGGTCCATTCCCCAACCGCCCGCCCGCGCTTTACAATACGGTCGTTCCCCTCAGGCAGACACCATGGCCAAAGCAACGTACAAGGATGCCGGCGTCGACCTGGATACGTACGCCGAATCGATGGCTCGCCTTCCCCGGCTGATCGCGCGGACCAATACGCCCCGCGTGTTGAAGCTGGAAGGGGGATTCGCCGGGCTGTTCCAGCTCGATTTCTCCAACCACCTTTTCGCCCGCCACTACCAGGATCCCGTGCTGGTCGCCTGCACGGACGGGGTGGGCACGAAGCTGAAGGTGGCCTCGCTGACGGGCGTCCACTCCACGGTGGGAATCGACCTGGTGGCCATGTGCGTCAACGACGCCATCTGCTGCGGGGCCGAGCCACTGTTCTTCCTCGACTACGTGGCCATGCCCAAGGACGACCCCCCACTTTTGGAGAAGATCGTCGAGGGCATCGCCGCCGGCTGCGTGGAGAGCGATTGTGCCCTGTTGGGCGGCGAGACGGCCATCATGCCCGATCTCTACGCCCCGGGCGATTACGACCTGGCCGGTTTCTGCGTCGGCGTGGTCGAGCGGAAACACGTCATCGACGGTTCGGCCATCGTGCCGGGCGACCTGCTGATCGGCATTGCGTCCAGCGGCCTGCACTCCAACGGTTTCAGCCTGGTGCGGAAGATCGTTTTCGAGATCGCCGACCTGAGGGTCGACCAGCACGTCGACGAACTGAAGCAGACGGTCGGTGCCGCGTTGCTCGAGCCGACGCAAATCTACGTCCGGGCGGCGCGGCACGTGTTGGGCCACTACAAGATCAAGAACGTGGTCCACGGCATCGCCCACATCACCGGCGGCGGGCTGGAAGAAAACCTCGGGCGGATTCTGCCGGACGGGATTCAGGCGGAAATCGACCACGGCAGTTGGCCGGTTCCGCCGGTGTTCACTTGGCTGCAACGCCTGGGCGAAGTGGAACGGGCCGAGATGGACCGCGTCTTCAACATGGGCCTCGGGTTGGTGCTGGTAGTCAGCCCGTACTACGCCGAGAGCATCCGCCACCAACTATCCCGCGACGGTCTGAAGAGCTGGCAGATCGGGTGCGTGAAGGAAGGTTGACCCCCGTTTCTTGCCGGCCAAGGGGCGATTAGTGTTTGCACAAGAATGATTCGTACACTTTTTTGGCAAGGGTGGCCCCCCTTGAACGAGTTGTTTCTGCGCGGCCCCTTAGGTGCCCTAGGGGGATATTCTCCCCATTATATAGCTATACCCATCTCGTTTTGCCCGGGTTGAACCGCCTGGGCGGCAGTTCGAAGAACCGCATCTCATCATTCCCGCAGTGTCGAGCCGATGGGAGTCATGAGAGGAGTGCCTCCAGATAGCCAGAGAGCGAGCGTTTTCAGCCATGCCGGGTCTCGGACACGAAGTCGATGCCGACTTCTACAATCTGATTCATCAATTGGTCGGTTCTCCTCGAAAGGACGATCCGATCGAGCGTCGCACCGACCCGCGGTGCCCGTTTCCGGTGGTCCAGCGGATCGCGGTGCGTCGGGGCCTGGAGTTGCCCGACGAATCGGAGTTCAACGAGGTCCGGTGTCACGACCTGACGCGGAGGGGCTTTTCGTTTTTGCTGTCCAGCCGGCCCGACTTCGACTCTCTGGTGGCGGCGTTCGACGTGTCGCCGAAGACGATCTACCTCGCCGCCCGCGTTGCCCACGTCGAGGACGTGCTGGTCGATTCTTCCGGCCAGGTGCTTCGGGGTCGCGATCGGTGGGCGGAGGCCGGCCATCTGGTCGCCGACGAGCGAACCGTCACGCCGATGGTGCTGGTCGGTTGCCGTTTCACCGAGCGGCTGACGGCCGGCTGAGGCTCGCGCCGAAATGCGTTGGGCACAATCCGGCGCGGGTGCCACGCCCCGAGGCACGCAGGGCTTGGCCTTGCATCTCGCCGACCCACCCACGCCCGAGGCTTTTAGGGATCTGCGGCAGATGGTAGAATGGACGTGGGCCAAGGGCAGAAAGGCGGAGTTTTCGGCGGCAGAAAGCCAGCGACATGAATCGTACTCTTTTGGTCACCGCTCTCTTGCTGGGCGGATGGTGTACTTCCGTGGCAGGTCAGCCTCCCCCGGTGACGGTGTGTTCTGTCTCCCTCCACTTGTCGTGGCCGATGGAACGCGTCGAGTTGAAGGACGGCCGGCAGTACGAGGGGCTGATCGAATCGGAAGACGAAGGTTGGGTTCGCCTGATCCAGATCCGGCGGACCAACGGCAAGCCGATGCACCTGGTGATTCACACGATCGCCCAAAGTGCGGTCGCCCGAGTCGTCCGCTTGGAGGACGCCCGACAGCGGGAGGAACTGCGGCAGCAGGTTGACCAGTTCATCTATCGCGCCGAGATCGAAAAGGGCCGGGAGGACGCGATCTCCCTGGGCCAGGTGGCCAGGGACGGAGCCTACTTCCACCACTACCGCGGCAAGTGGTTCACCCTGGACAGCAACCTGGAGGAATCCATCACGCGTCGGATCATCGTTCGCGTGGACCAGGTCTTCACGGCATTCCGGCAGATCGTCGCGCCGCGGACCGACTCGCAGCGCCTGTTGCGGCTGGTGGTATTCGGATCGCTGCCCGAGTATCAATCGTACCTCTCCAAGCGGGGCATTACCGTCGACTCTCCGGCCTGTTTCCTCAAGGACGAAAACCTGGTGATCGCCGGCAGCGAGTTGGCCCGATTTGCCGCCCTGTTGGCCGAGATCCAGGCCCAGCACGACAAGGTCCTCGCAGAACTCGAAGCATTGGAGAAACAGTTGCCCAACCGGCTTGCCCAAGTTGCCCGACAATTGCAGGCCGTCGGCACTCCCCGGCAGGAAGCGGCGAGACTGTTGAGGATCAAGCGGGCCGAGTTCGAACAAGAAATCCAGGCGTTGCGCGCCCGGATCGTCGTCTTCGAACGCCAAAACGCCCAGACCTTCGATCGGGTGACCCGGCAGATGTTCGCCCGGCTCTACCACGAGGCGTTCCACGCCTACCTGGAAAACTACGTCTACCCGCACCAGCAGTACGACGTGCCGCGCTGGCTCGACGAGGGGCTGGCGGTGATGTTGGAGGAAGGGCTCTTGGAGTCGGGCACGTTGCGCGTCGACGCCCCCAACCGGGCCGCGCTGGAACGGCTGAAAACCGACCTCAAAGGCCCCCAGCCGCTCCCGCTGGCCGACCTGCTGGGTGCCGACGGCCGGGCGTTCCTCGCCGCCGATGCCGATCGACGTTACGTCTATTCCTGGGGGCTGGCTTACTATCTGACCTTCGAGAAGCGCCTGCTGGGCAGCCCCGCGCTGGATCGTTACGTCGGGCGATCGGCCGCAACGGCGGCTCCCAAAGAACGTTTCGAGAAGCTGGTCGACCTGCCGCTTGGGGAGTTCGAGCGCGACTGGCGCGCGTATATCCTGGAACTCCACTAGCCGCTTCGCCCCAGCCGCTCGCGGCTTCGCACGCTTCCCTACAATCCGCCGAAAACCTCGCCCACGCGACACGCGAACCCGGGCACCCCGCTCTCAACCGCCATCGACGCCCGCGAGGCCCGTGTGGTACAATCCGCGGCAAACCACTCCCTCGTTCGATACGCCTTTCACGCACGCTGACCATGTCCCGCCCACTGATCTCCCTGCTCACGCGACCCGACTCGCCGCGGATCCTCGTGGTCGGCGACGTGATGCTCGATCGGTATCTCTTCGGCGACGTCGAACGGATCAGCCCGGAGGCGCCGATCCCCGTGCTTCGCGTGGGCAAAGAGGAGCACCGCCTCGGCGGAGCGGGCAGCGTGGCGGCCATGCTCGCGGCCATGGAGGCCGAGGTGGTCATGGTGACCGCCGCCGGCGACGATCCGGAAGGACAGATCGTACGCGAGCTGTTGGCGGAGATCCGTGTCGAAACCTCGTCGGTCCTGACCGCCGCGGGTCGTTCGACCACGGTCAAGGAACGGATGCTCGGACGCACCCACAGCAAGCACCCGCAGCAGATGATCCGCGTGGATCGCGAGCAGAACGGACCGATCGACGCCGAGTTGGCCGAACGGTTGATCGCCTCGATCCGCCACGCGCTCGATCGGGTCGACCTGGTCCTGGTCAGCGACTACGACAAGGGCGTCTGTGCCGGGCGGTTCATCCCGCGGGTGGTCGAGTTGGCCAAGGCGGCCGGCGTGCCGGTGATCGCCGATCCGGTCCGCGGGGCCGATTTCGCTCGCTACGCCGGATGCGCCTGCGTCACGCCCAACCGCACCGAGGCATCGCAGGCCCTGGGCATGACGATCGCCACGCCGGAAGACGGGCTGGCCGCGGCGCGGAAGATGCTCGATTTCGGCGTCCAGGCGGCCGTGGTCACGCTCGACCGCGACGGGATCGCGTTGGCCGACGGTCAAGGCAACGCCCGCTTGTTTCCCATCCGGCCGCGCCAGGTCTACGACATCACCGGCGCCGGCGACATGGTCCTCAGTGCGTTGGGATATTGCCGCGCCGTGGGAGCCGACTGGCCGACTTCGGTCGAATTGGCCAACCTGGCCGGCGGGCTGCAAGTCGAGCGGCTCGGCGTGGTGCCCATCTCACGGGGCGAGTTGTTGGACGAGCTGTCGCGTCTCGGACACGCCGGCGACGTTTACGACCCGGGCAAGAAGCTGGTCTCGATCGAACGGCTCCAGGCCGAACTCCGCCGCCGCCGACAACGGGGCGAGCAGGTCGCGATGACCAACGGCTGCTTCGATCTGCTGCATCCCGGCCACGTCGCCTCATTACAGGAGGCCCGCACGCACGGCGACCTGCTGGTGGTGGGACTGAACAGCGATCGAAGCATCCGGCGGCTCAAGGGGCCCGGCCATCCGATCGTCGACCAGCAGGGCCGGGCGGAGATGCTCTGTGCGTTGGCCTGCGTCGATTACGTGGTGCTCTTCGACGACGAAAGCGTAGCCGGCCTGATCGAGCAGGTCCTGCCCGACGTGCTGGTCAAAGCCGCCGAGTACACGCCCGAGCAGGTCGTCGGGCACGAGATCGTCGGGCGGCACGGCGGCCGGGTGGTGCTGGTGCCGATGAAGGGGACCTATTCGACCAGCCGGATCATCGAGCGGCTGCGCGGCGCGGGCGGAACGTAGGTTGCCAATCCGCAAGCGGCTTACTTCCAGAGGCGTTGGATCGTGTACCAGGCCTCGGGGTGCTCGACCGGCTCGCCGTCGGCCGAGGGCAGCTTGCCGACGTTGAAGTAGTAGACCATGCAATTCTTGTACGTCTTGATCGGCAGCGTCACGTCGATCGACCTGCGATCGGCCGAGAGTTCCGCCTGCTCGATCGGCACGTCCACCTCCTCGAAACGCGGCGATCCGTAGCGGATGCCGTAAGGATAGTACCATCGCCGGGCGCGGATCGTCTGCGGGGTGACTTCGGCATCGGGATGGACCGGCCTGGTGAAGTGCAATACGAAGCCCCGGTTGTCGCGGCGCAGGTCGACGTGGTGGATTTCCATGGGCACCTTGCCCCCGTAGCGGAGCCGAATCAGCCCGTCGGTCAGGCAGGAAATGTACATGTGCCCGTCGGGTCCGAAGGCCGCGTGCTCGGGTCCGCGGGGAGGCCCGTCGATGAACCGAAACGCGGCACCCTGATAGACGCCGTCGACCTGCTCCAGGGCCATCCGCATGATGTTCACGCTCTGTCCGTATCCGCAATCGCCGGTGAACATCTGCCCGGTGAAGGGGCCGAACCTTCCGCCCGTGTCGTCGTAACAGAGCGCGGCGGCGCTGCGGACCACGGTGTACGGGATCCAGATGGCGGGCAGGCCGTCGGGGACTTCGCCCTCGGGCAGGAACTCGTCTTCGGTTTCCGGGTGTCCGTAGAAAAGGCCCTTGCGGCAGTGGACCAGTTTGCAGACCTGGATCCAGTCGCCCTGGTTGTCGACGAAGAAGGCTTGTCCGTCGGGTCCGCAGGTGATGGTGTTCGGCACTCGGCATCCGCGGCCCCACTCCTCGGTGCGGCCGTCGACCGTGTATCGCAGCACCGAGCTTCGGAACCGGCCGCGATTGGTCGGCCCGCCGTAGGACCAGAAATACCCGTTGTTCATGGCGCTGAACATGTGGTTGTCCGGATCGACGGCCAGGCCGAAGTTGTACTCGTGGAAGCCGTCCTTCAGCGACCAGGGTCCGGTGACCGTGCGAAAAGTCTCCACGGTGCCGTCGCCGTCGGAGTCGATCAGTTCGGTGGTCTCCGGCCGATGGGCGACGAACACCCGATTGCCGATCGCGTTCATGCCCGTCGATACGTTCAAACCCGTGGCGTAGAGTTGCCAGCGGAAGTCCTCCGGCACGGGCACGGGCGGAACCTTCGTCCGATAGACGCGCCCCTCGGTCAACCCGCAGGCGTAGATCATCCCGTCGGCGGTGAACGCCGAGCCGCTGGGGCGCCAGCCTTGAGGCGGGGCGGGAATCGCGTCGAACTTGTAGCTGAACGGCTCTTCCGACTCCGCGGAAACGGGCGATGCCGCCACGGCTGCCGGTTCCGTCTTCTCCTCGGGTTTCTCCTCGGGCTTCTCCGCGGGTTTTGCGTCGGCGACAACCTCCGGCAGCGGCTCCGGTTCCAAGAGCGCCGGATCGCAGAGCGAGGCCAATTCTTCGGCCGTGGGCTGCGCATCGGGCGCGTTGTACGTCCAGCGGTCGATGCGGAAGGAGACCGGTTTGCTGCTTGTCACCGCCGGCGAAACCACGCGAACCACGCCCTCCTCAACGAGCCACGTCGAGCCGGGCGGGGCCTCCACGCGGATGGCATGGACCTCTCTGCCGCTGCGATAGACGACCAGCGGGGCCTGTTGAACGTTGCCCGGCTGCTCGACCTTTTCGCCGGCGGCGCTGAAGAACTCGTGACGCTCGCCGTTGGGCAGGGTCGGAGCGATCCGCGATCCGCCTGGAAGTCCCGCGATGGCCAGCTTCCGCACGAACCCGTACCACGCGTCGCGGTGATCGACCCGCAGCGTGTCGCTCACGGGCACTTGCCGGCCGCCGAGCAACAACCGGTAGCGCAGCGCGATCTCCGTCCGCCCGATCGTGTAGCCGTCGAATCGCGAGCCGGTGTTCGGATCGGAGTCCAACGGTCGCGGAGCGATTTCCCACGGCCTTCCCTCGGCCGCTTGATAGGCCAGCGAATGTTGCCCGTCGTTGAGCAATTCGTGCTTGCCGGGCACGCGCCAGTTGAGGCCGAAGTAGTTCGTCGGCACGCGGGTGAGGAATCCTTCCGTCCAGATCGCGCCCGGTTCGAGCGTATCGGCGTCGAACAGGAGCGTTCCGGTCGGGAAGCCGCAGGAGATCCCCCGCCCGAACAACTGCTTGCCCGCGAACGTCGGCCCGCGCTGCACGTAAACCCGCAACAGATTGGGCAGGGCCTGCGTCGGATCTTCATCCAGCGGCGTCGGGGCCTGCTCGCCCAACGACATGTAGCTCCAGAGCGACTGGATCAGCATCTCCGTGGGCAGTTCGGCCAGCGCGGGCACGGGGGCCGGCTCGTCGCGGGGAATGATCATGGGCATCTTGGTGCCGGGGAAAATACGCTCGGGATCGCGCAGCAGCCGGCGGAAATAGTCCGGCCGGATATGCCCGGTCGCCAGCGCCAGGTCGGGCGAACGCGTGGTGGGGTCCACCTCGCCGCTGGGCTGCTGGCCGTTCATGGCGTGGCAGTTCATGCAGGTCAGTCCCTTGCTGCTGACCAGCAAGCGGCCCAATTCGATTTGGCTCTGCGGGACGGCCGTGTTGTCCACTTTCGGTTGGTTGCCCGGCGGCGGCGGCAGACTCGCCCCGTCGCGGACGCAAAGGTTCTGAGCCAGTCGCCCGCCGCGGACGCCGAAGCCGGGCATCCTGGCGCCGATCCACGGACGCAGCCGACGGAACCGGGTGCCGTCGCGTAGATACTCGTCGAGCCGCTCGGGCAACATCCGCTCGGCCACCCCGGTCAACGACGGCGGCAGGATGAACTGGGCCTCCTGCTGGCCGCCCAACAGGGCCGTCAGCGGCTCGCCGCCGTAGCCCTCGTCGTCGTGACAGGCCACGCAATTCAACAGCTTCATTTCCAGCGCCAGGCTCTCGGCAAGCGAGGGCGACGTGCGCACACCCAAGGAACGCACGTAGGCCGAAAGGGCCGACCGTTCATCTTCGGAGAAGTCGAACTGCGGCGCCTTACCGCGGGAGGAGCCGGTGGCCAAACAGCCGCTGCCGAGCCGCCCGGCCGGCAGGTTCCCCAGCGGCCCGGCGGCGGCCGGTTGCGTGGCGACGTCGAGTTCCGGTCCGCCGTTGGCCGTTCGTTGGCCGCCCAAGCTCGCTTGTCCCGGGGCTTCGTGGCAGTCGATGCAACCCTTGGCCGCCATGTACCGCAACGCCACGGCGCGGAGCCGCATGCCGGGTTTCATCTCGTCGAAGGCAGCGGGATCTTCGCCCAAGGCAATCCACTGGACCTTCAACTGTTCGGGCGTAAAGAGCGCGGCCTCGGTCTGCGCAAGGTGCGACTCGCCCTGGCCGGCCGTGGCCAGTTCGCTCTCGTCCAACACCCGGCTCCAAGCACTCACGCCGTCGATCAGCCCGTCGAACGAACGGCTCTGGGGAAAACTCGTGCTGGTCCAGCCGATTTTCAGCACGAAGTCGTTCCCTTCGGCGTACTTTTCGATGTCCCAGTCGTCCTTGACGACGTCGGGTTTGCCGTCGATATACAGCGTGACCGTGTCGTTGACGCCCTGCGCGTTGAACTTCGCGGTCACGGCCACCTGGTGCCACGTGCCGTCGGCCACGGGGGTTTTCGACGTGACGGCGGAGACCCAGCCGACGTCGAAACTAAGCTTTCCGCCGCGGACGAAGAGCGTCTTGCCGCCCTGCACCCAACCGCCCTGCTCGCGGCAGCGGGCCATGATCGAACCGTCTTTCGTCGTGTTGATCCAGGCCGACCACGTGAAGTCGCGGTGGGTGTCGAATTTCGCCGATCCCTCGATCACCACGTGGCCGCCCTGCCCGTCGAAACCCAAGGCGCCGCCGTCGTGTCCCGGGCGGCCATACACCAACTTGCCGGAGACCCTGCCGTGGTGGTCGTTGCCCGACTCGTCGGTCAGCTTGCCGGAGGCCTCGTCCAGGCCCAGCAACACGAGGCAGTCGTCGGGGTCGACCAGGCTTTGCGGCTCGGCTTCGACGGGTTGCTTCGGCCGAGGCAGTTCGACGAACCGCGGGGCCTTGCCGGCGCCCTCTCGCTGCAACAGGTACGCAACCAGATCGCGGGCGTCGCCGTCGGCAAGGGCGAAATCGGGCATCCGGCCGTGCGGGCGGGAATTCAACGGAGTCTGCAGAAAGGCCGCCAGACCGGAAACGGTCCACTTCTCCGCCAGGCGGTCCAGCAACGGAATCCGCAGCGGCACGCCCCGCTCGACGATCGAACCTTCGGGCGGCGCGTGACAGGCGGCGCACCCGGCGGCGTCGAACAGTTCTTTGCCTTTCTCGACCGAGCCGTCGGCCTTCGCCGCCGCGACGTCGGCCGATTGACCGCTGCCGAGAAAGGCCACGATCGTTTCCAACGCCGCTTTGTCCATCCCGCTGCCGTCGACGAACTGGCCGGGCATCCGCGTGCCCGGGCGATTGGCCGGCGGATCGGTCAAGTAGTTTGTCAGCCAGGCACGATGCACCCGCTGGGCCGTCGCGCTCAGCCTTGGGCCGGGCAGGAGCACCGCCGGCTCGATGTCGGCGGCCAGCGAACCGATCCACGCCTCGGGACCCTGGTGGCAGCGAAAGCAGCCGAACGACTCGGCCAGCGCCGCGCCGGAGTCCTCCAACGCCTGCTCGACCACGCCGGGCGTGACGCCCGTTTTGGGAGCGTGGCCGAAGAATCGCGGATGGATGATCTCCCTGTCGAATCGCTCGTTTTGCCAGGCCAATTGGAACTCGCCCCGATTGCCGCGCTGCACGCCGGAGATTTCCAGCGGGACGTTGCCGAACTCCAGTTCGACCGGCTCGCCTGGTCGCACCGGATCGCCGTAAAGCGTGAACTTCAGATCGCCCAGCGAGCAACGGTCGAGCCAAAACGTGTAGTTGCCGTCGTAGGGCACCAGCAGGCGTCCCTTCCACGTCACCTGGAATCCGTCGGCGGAAACTCTCGGATGGGCCGAACCGCCCGCGTCGCCGAACAAACGCGGCACCGGCTCCATTCGCGTAACCAGCGGCTTGCCGTCGGGCGCTTGATACGTGGCCGAAAGGCCGAAGGGAAGCTGCACCCACTCTTCGTCCTCGTCCCAGTCGTCCTCGGCGGAAAAACACGGAATCGTCAGCACGAGCCATGCCAGCGGCGACACGAACCGGCACCAGCGGGGTCTCTTCATGGGGCAATCTCAAAAGGCGAGTGTGCGAAACGGGCGGCCGCCACAGGGTAGGATTTCAGTGGTTGCCGGCGGGTGGGAACGCATGGAGAGCCATGATAATCACAGTGCAGCCACGGGTCCAGACGCATCGGAACCGCAGTCGTTCCACCGGGGGGCGAGTATTTACAGGGCAAGTGGGGCAAGACACAATACGAACGATCGGAGGTTCATCCTAGATTCACGTACACGACCACACAGCCGAAGTACCGGTGCCTCTTCTCTCTTCATGAGTTTCCGGCAAGCCCGAATGCTTTCCGACGTTTTGACCCGTCCGGCAACAGAGAAGAGACACCGATACTTCCTTGCAGCAGATATGCAGATAAACAGATACGCAGACACCAGATATGCTTCAGTCGGAAAAACTTGATCGGACCATGCACCAACACTTGAAACGTGACAGGAGAATCACACTATGACCAACTCCCTAGCCCTGATCGTCCTTTCAACCACGCTGACTGTCGCGGCCCCGGAGGAATCGGGCACCGTTTCGGGTGAATTGAAACAGTGGCATCGCGTCACCATCACGTTCCAAGGACCGCAGGCCGGCGAGACGGCCGACCCGAATCCGTTTCGCGACTACCGCCTCGGCGTGACGTTCTTCCAATACGCCGACGCGTACGTGGTGCCGGGCTTCTACGCGGCCGACGGCAACGCGGCCGAAAGCGGCGCGGAAAAGGGCGGGTGCTGGCGCGTGCACTTCACGCCCGACCGGCCCGGAGAGTGGCACTACAAGGCGTCGTTCCGCACCGGACCGGACGTGGCCGCCGGCACGGATCCGCAAGCCGGCGAACCGACGGCCTTCGACGGCGCCGCGGGCAGCTTCACCGTCGCGCCGAGCGACAAGACCGGCCGCGACCATCGGGCCAAGGGGCGGCTGCGGTACGTGGGCGAGCACTATCTCCAGTTCGCCGAGACCGGCGAGTTCTTTCTCAAAGGCGGGGCCGACAGTCCGGAAAACTTCCTCGCCTATGTGGATTTCGACGGCACCACGGGCGGCCCGACCAAGCAAGCCCGCCAGGGCGAGGCTCTGCCCAAGGCCCTGCACAAGTACGAACCGCACGCCCGCGATTGGATGCCCGGCGATCCGACCTGGCGCGGCGACAAGGGGAAGAACATCATCGGGGCGCTGAACTACCTGGCGTCGAAAGGCATGAACAGCGTCTATTTCCTGACCATGAACGTCGGCGGCGACGGGAAGGACGTCTGGCCGTGGATCGACGCCGAGACGCAGGACCGCTTCGATTGCAGCAGGCTCGACCAGTGGGAGATTGTCTTCTCCCACATGGACCGCGAGGGACTGATGCTGCACGTGATCACCCAGGAGACCGAGAACGACCAGCTCATCAACGGCGGCGAACTGGGCATCGAGCGGAAGCTCTATTACCGCGAGCTGATCGCCCGATTCGGACATCACCTGGCCTTGGTGTGGAACCTGGGCGAGGAAAACACCAACACGGACCAGCAGCGGGCCGAGTTCTGCCGGTACATCGAGCAGTGCGACCCTTACGATCATCCGATCGTGGTGCATACCTTCCCGGGCAAGTACGACCAGGTCTACACGCCGTTGCTGGGGAATTTGCAGTTCCACGGCCCGTCGCTCCAGATGGGCAACATGGCGGCAACCCACGCGGAGACGCTCAAGTGGGTCGCGCGGTCGGACGAGAGCGGGCGGAAATGGATCGTCTGCCTCGACGAGATCGGCCCGGCCCATACGGGCGTGAAGCCGGACAAGGACGATCCGGATCACGACGCCGTCCGCAAGCAGGCCCTCTGGGGCAACTTGATGGCCGGCGGCGCGGGGGCGGAGTGGTACTTCGGCTACAAGTTCGCCCACAACGACTTGAATTGCGAGGACTGGCGTTCGCGGGAGACGATGTGGGACCAGACCCGTTACGCGCTGGAGTTCTTCCAGCAATATCTTCCCTTCCCGCGGATGAAGCCGCACGACGAGTTGACCTCGGCCCAAGACGATTACTGCTTCGCGTTGCCGGGCGAGACGTACGCCGTTTATCTGCCGGAGGGCGGAACCACCGAGTTGCGGCTCGAGGAGGGCCAGTACGCCGTGAAGTGGTACGACCCGCGGCGCGGCGGACCGTTGCAGGACGGAACGGTCAAGACGCTCACCGGCCCGGGCAGCCGTTCGATCGGATTTCCGCCGGACGAGCCGTCGAAGGACTGGGCGGTGTTGATTACGAGCAGCCGTCAGCCATAAAGCCGCGACCGGTGGTCGCGCCAAAAAGGCGGTAGGGTGCGTGCTTGCACGCACCATCTTCACCAAATCCCAGACCACCGGCGCCCGCCGACATCGAGCGGGCTCCTGCCCGGCACCGCACGTCAAACGGGACCGATTGCGCAAACCGTAGAGATAGTGAGGAACGGAACGGTCATTCGGGCGGATCGTCGACGCGGAAGGTGCGGCTGGGGTGGTAGTGGACCGAAATGCGGCGGAGATACTCGATGTTCTGCTTGAGCATGCGTTCCACCCGGGTGGCGATCCGGTCGCCCTCGGCCACACTCATCGAGCCGTCGACGCCGATCGTCACCTCCACCAGCAGGTAATACCCGATCTGGTGGACCTGGATTTCCTCGACCTGTTCGACGCCCGGCACGCCTTCGACCAACCCGCGGATGCGTCGGCGGACCGGTTCGCCGGGCAGAATGTCCATGAGGTTGGCCGACGACTCGCGGAGGATGGTCACGCCCGTGTAGAAAATCACCATCGCCACCAAGGCCGCGGCGAAAGGATCGACCCACAGGTAGCCGGCCTGTCCCAGCGCGATTCCAATCGTGGCCGTGCTGATCGAGAAGATGTCGTTGCGGTGGTCTCGGGCCAGTGCCAACACGGTGATGCTCTTCGTCTGCCGGGCGATACGGCCGGTGAAAACGGCCAGCCAGACCTTGCAAACCACCATCAGCAAGGCCACCCAAAGGGCCACCGGCTTGGCGCTGCGGCCCTGCTCGGGATCGATCAGCCAGTCGAAGACCTGGTTGATGGCGTTCCAGAAGATGGCCACGCCGGTCGTCATGACGAACGCCCCGACGACGACCGCCGCGATGCTCTCGAGCTGGCGGTGGCCGTACGGGTGCTCGGCGTCGGGCGGCTTGCCGGCCAGCCGCATGAACACCCGCACGATCACCAGGTAGACCACGTCGGAGGTGGACATGATCCCGTCGGCCAGCAGGGCCGGGCTGTGCCCGAGGATGCCCACGCTGGTCTTCAGCGCCGCCAGCACGACGTTGGCCGCCAGGCTCAGGTTCACCGCCAGCAGGTTTTTTTGGTCGTTCGCTTCGGTACTCATGGCAGCAGCCGGGTGTTTCGGTTCCGCTCAAAAGTACCCGCGCCGGGGCCCTGCGGCAACCGGTCGGTGTCTTTAGTGTGAATGGTTTGCGCATTTCACGGCGGGCAAGGTAAGCCCGCTAAACGAACTAACTCCCTACTGTCCCCGACGCCGAACCCCCGCCGCTGGGTGGTGTCATTCCCGTGTCGATCCCTGCCCGGTATGCTTTGAGAAAATCGAAACGGCCTGAGAATCTCTTGGGGAAGGAGGATGAGAATGAGGCGTTTGTTGTGT
>DATLAN010000079.1:0-14804 GCA_035527455.1 Thermoguttaceae bacterium | reverse complement strand
GTAGCCGGCGATTTTCTCGTTTCCCCCGCGGCCGGAGCCGAACGCCCCGTCGAACACGGCCCACCAGAGGAACATCTGCGTGACGATCGGCAGGAACCGCATCAAGGTGCCCAGCGCAAAGTCCCCCCGGTAGATCAGGCGTTCTTCGACGCTGATCCGCAGGATGGTCCACCAGGTTGCGGTACGGGCGAGCATGGGGGAAAGATGAATTATGAATGATGAATTATGAATGATGAACGGAAGAAGAAGACTTTGGGGCGTTATCTGTTTTTTTTGGCGGTGATTGCGGAGGAGGCGAAGATGGCGGTGAGTTCGTCGGTTTCTTTTCGCAAGTCGTGCAGACGCTTCTCGGAGAGGATGCCGCTGTCGACCATGAGTTCAAGCCAGTAGCTCGTTTCCTCCAATTCTTGCAGACCGCCTTCGATCTTGCTGACGAACTCGGCCGTCGATCGGGATCGATAGGCCTCGCGGTAATGTGCCCCAACCGAGGTCCCACTTCGCAGCACTTGCTTTCCCAACACCTGCGCTTCCGGCGTCTTCGGCAGCGACGTGAACATCCGGATGATGCGCAGCGCAAACGCCTTCGTGCGCCTCCGCAAATCGCGATCTTCATTCCTAATTCCTAATTCATCATTCATCGTTCCGTATCATTCCTAATTCATAATTCATCATTCCCAATTCTCCTTCCGCTTGCGCGAACATGTCGGCGATGACCTCCTCCAACGGCGGGTCTTCGACGCTGATGTCGGCGATCGTGTGGTCGGCCAGGATGCTGCCGAGGACCTTCGGCACGATGCCGCGCTCGATGCGGAGCTTCACCCGCGGCGGCTCTTCGGCGAGCACTTCGCCGTAGCGGCCCAGGTCGGGCGGCACCTGACCGTTGGCCATGTGCAGCGTGACGATCTTGTCGCTGCCGAAACGGTCGATGATCCCCTTGAGCGACCCGTCGTAGATGATCCGTCCCGACGCGATGATCACCACGCGGCGGCACAGCGCGGCCACGTCCTTCATGTAGTGGCTGGTCAACAGGATGGTGACTTTCTTCTCCCGCTGATAGTGCCGCAGGAAGGTCTGGATGTTGTGCTGGGCGATCACGTCCAGGCCGATGGTGGGCTCGTCGAGGAAGAGCACCTCGGGCGAGTGGAGCAAGGCGGCGATCAGTTCCATCTTCATCCGCTCGCCCAGCGACAGTTCGCGAACCGGCTGCGAGAGCAGATCGCCCACGCCGAGCATCTCGCACAACTCGTCTCGCATGCGGTCGAATCGGCTCGGCTCGATGCAATAGATCTGTTGGTGCAGCCGGAACGACTCGGCCGCCGGCAGGTCCCACCAGAGTTGGTTCTTCTGGCCCATCACCAGCGCGAACCGCCGGCGATAGGCGTTCTCGCGCCGCCAGGGCACGAAGCCCATCACCCGGGCGGTGCCGCCGGTGGGCGTGATGACGCCGGAGAGGAGCTTCAACGTGGTGGTCTTGCCTGCCCCATTGGGACCAAGGAAGGCCACGAATTCGCCCTGCTCGACCTCGAGATCGATGCCGCGAACCGCCTTGATTTCCCGATACCGTCGCCGAAACAGGCCGCCGATCGACGCCAGCAGCCCCTCTTTCTTTTGATAGACCTGATAGGACTTAGCCAGTCCTTGAATCTCGATAATTGCCATAACTTGTTGATTATATGTCCCGCTGTGGGCGGGGGAAAGCGGCTGCGGCGGTAACCAATCGCCCAACCCGTGGACTTCGTAGCTACGGTCGCCAGACCGTGGACAATTGCCCTCGAAAACCACACTCCGGCGAGCGTGCCTACGGGTTGGGGGAAAGCGGCAACAGGCGTGCCGCTTTTCCGCGTTGATCGGCTCACCGTGCGGGAGTATAATTCGCCGCGTTAAAAGGGGACGGCAACGCCAAGACCAAGAGTTAGGACGACGGATACGGTGCGCGTAGGAATCGGACACGACGTCCATCGGCTCGAAACCGGTGGGCCTCTGCGACTGGGGGGAATCGACATTCCCCACGACCGGCAGTTGATCGGGCACAGCGACGCCGACGTGCTCCTGCACGCCGTGACCGACGCGCTGTTGGGAGCCGCCGCCCTGGGCGACATCGGATGGATGTTCCCCGACACCGACCCGGCCAACCGGGGACGCGATTCGGCCGAGATGCTCCGGGCCGCCCGCGACGTCGTGGCGGCCGTCGGCTGGCGGATCGGCAACATCGACTGCATCGTGTTCGCCCAACGGCCCAAGCTGCTCCCCCACCGGCAGGCCATCCGCAAACGCCTGGCCGAAATCCTCGACGTCGAACCCGAGCGCGTCAGCCTGAAAAGCAAGACGGGCGAGCACATCGGGCTCATCGGCCAGGAAGAGGCCATCGCCGCCCAATGCGTCGCCCTGCTCGAAACCCGACTGACAACTGATCACTGACAACTGATCACTGACAACTGATAACTTTCAATGATCCGCGTCTACAACACCCTCTCGAAATCCAAAGAACCCTTCCAACCCGTCGTTCTCGGCAAAGTCGGCATCTATCTCTGCGGGCCGACCGTCTACAAGCCCAGCCATATCGGACACATGGTCGGGCCGGTGATCTTCGAGACCGTCAAGCGCTACCTGGTCTACTCGGGCTACGAGGTCACGCTGGTGGTCAACGTCACCGACGTGGACGACAAGCTGATCGCCGAGTCGAAGGAGCGGGGCATCGCCATGTCGGAGCTGGCCGCCGAAATGACGGCCGACTACATGAACAACCTCGAAGCGCTGGGCATCGACGCGATCGACCATTTCCCCCGCTGCACCGACCACATGGACGAGATCATCCGGTTCACCACGACCTTGATCGAGAAGGGTTTTGCGTACGAATCGGACGGCGACGTCTACTTCGAGGTGAGCAAAGCGAAAGACTACGGGAAACTGAGCCACCGGCAGACCGAAGCCATGTTGGGCGACGGTGGCGGGACGGCCCAGCGGAAACGGGCGTCGGCCGATTTCGCCTTGTGGAAAAGCGCCAAGCCCGGCGAACCCTCCTGGGAAAGCCCCTGGGGACCGGGAAGGCCCGGCTGGCACATCGAGTGCTCGGCGATGAGCCGCCGACTGTTGGGCGAAACGTTCGACGTCCACGGCGGAGGGCTCGATCTGGTCTTCCCCCATCACGAAAACGAAATCGCCCAGAGCGAATCGTGCCACGGCAAGCCGATGGCCAAATACTGGATGCACAACGGACTGATGCAGGCCTCCGACGAGGTCGGCAAGGTCGGCGGGCGCCACACCCGGGCGACCGAGGGCGATCTGGCCGCACAAGAGGTCGGCAAGATCAGCAAGTCGAAAGGCTCCAGCCCCTTCAGCGAACTGCTCCAGGATTTCTCGGGCGAGACCATCCGGTTCTTCGTCCTCTCTACCCATTACCGCCGGCCGATCGACTTCGGCGAAGCGCGGATTCGGGCCGTGGAAACGGGGCTGGATACGTTCTACCGCTTCTTCAAGCGATACGAGCGGGTGACCGGCGGCAGCTTCTACCGGATTGACCCGCCGGCGACGCGCGACGGAGGTAAACTCGATCCGGGCGACGATCCGTTGCTTGTGGCCGTGGCCGAGCATCGCACGCGGTTCCTCGAAGCGATGGACGACGATTTCAATACGGCCGGCGGGATCGCCGCGCTGTTCGATCTGGTGCGGCGGCTGAACAAGTTCGTCGACGATGAGAAGTTGGAGGAGAAGAGCGAAAAGGCGGCGGCCAAGATCGACCTGCTTCGGCGCGGTGCCACGACGCTTTGCGAACTCTCCCGCACGTTGGGTCTGTTCCGCGGGCTGCCGCGGGAAACAACTGCGGGCGACGACGAGCTGGTCGGCAAGCTGATGGACCTGTTGATCGAGATCCGTGCGGAAGCCCGCCAGAGCAAAGACTTCGCCACGGCCGACAAGATCCGCGAGTCGCTGACGAAGATCGGCGTGACCCTGGAAGACCGCCCGGGGGGAACCGCGTGGAGCCTCGATTAGCCGCTTGCGGCTTCGCAACCGACCCAACCAACCATGTCCCCATCTCCAACCCGCATACTCGGCATCGATCCCGGTCTGAACATCACCGGTTACGGCGTCCTGGAAGCGGGCGGCGGCAAGTTGCGGTTGTGCGAGGCGGGCGTGATCCGCGGCAAGACGCGCGGCTCGCTGACTGCCCGGCTTGCGGAAATCCACCGCGGCGTGACCGAAGTCATCGCCGTCTTACAGCCGGGAGTGATGGCCGTGGAGGAACTCTATTCGCATTACAAGCGCCCCCGCACGGCGATCCTGATGGGACACGCCCGGGGGGTGATCTGCCTGGCGGCGACGCAGGCGGGCATTCCGGTGGTCCACTACTCGGCCACGCAGGTGAAGAAGATCCTCACCGGGTCCGGCCGGGCGCCGAAATCGCAGGTCCAACTGGCCATCCAGCGCGAACTGGGCCTGCCGCAACTGCCCGACCCACCCGATGTGGCCGATGCCCTAGCCATTGCGCTGTGTCATCACTATCTTAAGGATAAGCCGTCGGCGTTCGGGCGCTAGTCGTAGAGTAGCCATCTCGCTCCGCGAGATGCAGCCACGTCTCGTCCCAGCGAAACGGTGGGTGGCACGCCCTGAGGAACGAAGGGCGTGGTACGTCGGGAAAACACGCCCTTCGTTCCTCAGGGCGTGCCACCCCAGAAGCTCACCACCACGATGTCGGGAACCATTGGACGCCAGGAATTCTGCGAACTGCGAGGGAAGCCTTGATCACGAAGATTACCGGCCAACTGGCCGCGTTGCGGGACGACTCGGTGACGCTGCGGATCGACGCCTTCGAGCACGAGGTGTTGATCCCCGAGTTCACCCGCCGGCAGTTGCAGAGCGAGTTGAACCAGGAAATCAGCCTGCACACGATCGAGTACCTCGAGGGCAACCCGATGCAGGGCCGGATGACGCCCCGGTTGATCGGGTTCCTGACGGAGGTCGAGCGGGAGTTCTTCGAGTTGTTTTGCTCGGTCGACGGGGTGGGTGTGAAGAAGGCGCTTCGGGCGATGGTCCGGTCGGTCAAGGACGTGGCCACGTCGATCGAGGAGCAGGACGCCAAGGGGCTCTCGGCCTTGCCAGGCATCGGGCCGGCGATGGCCGATCGGATCATTGCGAAGCTGCGCCGCAAGGTCCCGAAGTTTGCCTTGATGGTCGCCCGGCAGCAGGCCGCCGACTCCGAGATCCGGCCCGACGTGGTCTCCGAGGCCTACGCAGTGCTCCGCAGCCTCGGCCACTCCGAGAGCGACGCCCGGGGGCTGCTCGACGCGGCCTTGGCGACGAAGACCAAGTACAAGGACGTGCAGTCGTTGCTCCAGGCGATTTATCAGCAGAGTCAGAGATAACCGACGCTCCCCAACCGACCGTCAGCCGCTCGCGGCTTCGCAACCGAACCAACCGAGAACTACCCGCGCTCAGAAGAAACCCATGGCAAAACAACCGCAAAACGCGATCAGTCCCACCCGCAACGAAGACTACCCCGAGTGGTATCAGCAAGTGGTCAAGGCGGCCGACCTGGCCGAGCCGTCCGACGTGCGGGGTTGCATGGTGATCAAGCCCTGGGGATACGCCTTGTGGGAGAACATCCAGGGCGTGCTGGACCGGATGTTCAAGGCCACCGGCCACGAGAACGCGTATTTCCCGCTGTTCATTCCGCTGAGTTTCCTGGAGAAGGAGGCCGAGCACGTCGAGGGTTTCGCCAAGGAATGTGCCGTGGTGACGCACCACCGGCTGGAGCGCGGTCCGGAGGGAGGGCTGGTTCCCGCCGGTCCGCTCGAGGAGCCGCTGGTCGTGCGGCCCACCAGCGAGACGATCATCGGGGCCACCTTCGCCCGGTGGGTCCAATCGTATCGCGACCTGCCGATCCTGCTGAACCAATGGGCGAACATTGTCCGCTGGGAGATGCGCACGCGGATGTTCCTCCGCACCACCGAGTTCCTCTGGCAGGAGGGCCACACGGTCCACGCCACCAGGGAAGAGGCCGTCGAAGAGACGCTGCGGATCCTCGACCTCTACGCCGACTTCGCCGAGAACTACATGGCCATGCCGGTGATCAAAGGCGAGAAAACGGCCGGCGAGCGATTTCCCGGCGCGGTCAATACCTACAGCATCGAGGCCGTGATGCAGGACCGCAAGGCCCTGCAATCCGGCACGTCGCACTTCCTCGGCCAGAACTTCGCCCACGCGCAGGAGATCAAGTTCCAGGACGAAAACGGCCGGGAAGTCTACGCCTGGACGACCTCCTGGGGCGTGTCGACGCGGCTGATCGGCGGACTGCTGATGACCCACGGCGACGACGACGGCCTGGTGCTCCCGCCGCGGCTGGCACCGGTCCACGTGGTGATCCTGCCCATCTATCGCAACGACGAAGAACGCAGTGCCGTGATGGAGTACTGCACCTCGTTGAAGCACGAATTGGAGGCCCGGGATTTCCACGGTTCCCCCGTACGCGTGAAACTCGACGACCGGGACATCCGTGGCGGGGAGAAGGTCTGGCAGTACATCAAACGCGGCGTGCCGCTGCGCCTGGAGGTCGGACCTCGCGACATCCAGTCGGGCAGCGTCTTCCTCGGCCGCCGCGACCAGCCGCCGAAGGCCAAGTCGGGCGTCCCCCGCGGCGAGTTCGTCGCCAACGTCCCCGCGCTGCTCGACGAGATTCAACAGAACCTCTTCGATCGGGCACTCGAACTCCGCGAGTCGGTGATTCGCCCGATCGACGACCTGGCCGAGTTCGAGGCCTTCTTCACGCCCCGCAACGCCGAGAAGCCCGAGATCCACGGCGGGCTGGCCATGTGCCACTTCGTCGATACTCCCGAAATCGAAGAGACGCTCAAACGGCTGAAGACGACCATCCGCTGCATTCCGCTTCAAGGCGAGGACGAAGACGGGAAGTGCATCTTCACGGGCCGACCGAGCAAGCGCCGCGGCGTGTTCGCCAAGGCGTATTAGCCCGAAATTCGGGCCTGGTTCGATTCTGCCCGTTTTTTGGGCAACAGGCGCAGACCCTGAGCAGGATGACGCAACGATATCTCATTTCGTGCCTCCCTGGAGATGCCTCGTCTTTTCGAAACGTTCCACTTCCGCCAGCGGAACCCGAATGCTCCCGCGGATCTGCACGAAAGACAATTCCCGCCGGCCGAGCAGGCGGCGGAGTTGCTTGCGCGAGACCTGCCACCGCCGGGCCAACTGGCCGAGCGAAAGGGTCCCGGCCAGATGGGGATCGCGATGCCGGGGCTCGGGCTTCATGGGGGGCATCGTTGGAGGTCTTCCGAGGAGAGGGGGATCGTTTTACCTCTCGAAACACGCGCTTCATCTTCGCAGGAACGGGGTCGAATTGCCAGGGCGGCCCTTTTTCCTCGAAATGACCGTGATTTCCGCGAGTTGACCGTCCTGCTGATCCGCAAGCGGCGGGGGGCCGTCTTGTGTTTTCGGGCGTTCTTGGTATTTTGGCCGTTGAAACGGGTGGGACGGACACGTGAGTCGTTTTGCCCCAGTGGGCCGCCCGCCGCTTGTCCTCGCCGGCCGTCGGAGCAATCGCCATGCAGAACGTTTTCTACATCCTCGCGTTTCTGTTCGGGCTCGCCACCGGCGGGGGTTTGGTGTGGCTTCTGCTGCGAGGGAAGATCCAGCATGCCTTCGATCGCGGCCAAAGCGACGGCAACGTGGAACGGGCCGCGCTGGCCGAACGGCTCGACGCCCGACAGCAAACGATCGACGAGCTGGGCGACAAGGTGCGGCGACTGGAACAGCAGGACCGAGAGCGTCAAACCACCGAAGCCGGCCTGAAAGCAAAGGTCGTCCAACTGGCCACGACCCTGGAGCAAGAGCGAAAACAGGCCGACGAGAAGCTGGCCCTGGTCGACGACGCCCGGCAGAAACTGTCCGACGCCTTCAAGGCGATGGCCGCCGACGCGCTGAAGAGCAACAACCAATCGTTCCTGGAACTGGCCAAGACGAACCTGGAGAAGTTCCAGGAGTCGGCCAAGGGGGATCTCGACAAGCGGCAGCAGGCCATCGGCGAGCTGGTCAAGCCCGTGCGGGAATCGTTGGAGAAAGTCGACGCGAAGATTCGCGAGATCGAGAAGGACCGGGCCGGCGCATACCAGGGGCTCCGGGAACAGGTCGGTTCGCTGCTGGAAAGCCAGAAGGAACTCCGCCTGGAGACCTCCAATCTGGTCAAGGCGCTGCGCCGGCCGCAAGTTCGCGGCCGATGGGGCGAGCTGCAATTGAAGCGCGTGGTCGAGATGGCGGGAATGCTCGACCACTGCGATTTCCGCGAACAGCTAAGCACCGAAGGCGAGGACGGCCGGCTGCGCCCGGACATGGTGGTTCGGCTGCCGGCGAACAAGACGATCGTGGTCGACTCCAAGGCCCCGTTGACCGCCTACCTGGAGGCCGTCGAGGCCCCCGACGA
This sequence comes from Thermoguttaceae bacterium, assembly GCA_035527455.1. Lineage (GTDB taxonomy): Bacteria > Planctomycetota > Planctomycetia > Pirellulales > Thermoguttaceae > DATLAN01. Next base: position 6,376 of record DATLAN010000079.1, on the reverse strand, counting down.
GGAAACCCGCACGGCCAAACTCAAAGACCACGCCCGACAGGTTCGCGCCCACATCACCGCCCTGGGACGGAAGTCCTATTTCGAGCAGTTCGAGCAAAGCCCGGAGTTCGTCGTGCTGTTCCTGCCCGGCGAGGTCTTCTTCAGTGCCGCGTTGGAGCACGATCCCGGGCTGATCGAGTTCGGCGTTGCGGAACGGGTGATCATCGCTTCTCCGACGACGCTGATCTCCCTCTTGCGGGCGGTAGCCTACGGATGGCGGCATGAACAACTGGCCGAAAACGCCCGGCAGATCAGCGAGCTGGGAAAGGACCTCTACATCCGCCTGGCGACCATGGGCGACCACATGAGCAGGCTGGGCAAAGGGCTCGGCTCGGCCACCGACGCCTACAACAAGGCCGTTAGGTCGCTGGAGTCGCGGGTGCTGGTCGCCGCCCGGAAGTTCCGCGACCTGGGCACGACGTCGGGAAAGACCGAGATCGAAGAACTCCCGCCCGTCGAGACGTCGCCCCGGATGCTGCAAGCGCCCGAACTGATCGCCGGGGACGAGCCGGAGGAGCGTAAAGCCGTAGGTCAGGGCTTGCCCTGACGGAAACGCCGTAGCCGTAGGTCAGGGCTTGCCCTGACGGAAACGCCGTAGACAAGTCGGCGCCATTCCGCGGGAGAAATCCGTCAGGGCAAGCCCTGACCTGCCCCCCTCTGGGGTTGAATGTCTTTTGTTTGACAGCCCGTAACCGTCTGGTTACAATCGACCTAGGTCGTTGCCCTGCAAGCATTATCTCTTTCCGGCTCGATGTTTTCGCGGCGGCCGAGCGGGAACGAGAGGAGAGGCGCTTGCCGTACCCGATACCTTGAGTGCACGTGCGCTGCACCCGAGCCGAAAAAGGAATTTACCCATGGCACGCGAAAGCCAAGCCTACCAGATCGCGGTGATCATTTTCTTCATGACCACGATCATCCTGGCCGTGACCACGTTCATCTTCTTCAACGATGCCCAAGAGCAGAAGAAGGTGGCCGATGATGCCACGTCAACGATGAACGAGAAGATCAAGGCCAACAATAGTTTCCAAAAAGAAAATGAATTCCTCAAGGAACTGATGGGCTTCGAGCCGAACTTGGCCGTCGACAAGCTGCCGAACGAAGACATCAAGAAGCCGGAAACGATCCAAGGCAACGTCGAGTCGGACATGGAACTCTACGCCGGGGGCGTTGCCGAGGCGAAACACAACTACCACGCCGTATTGCCCGAACTGCACCGTATCATCAACGAACGCAACGCGGAAATCGAAACCGAACAGGTCAAGTACGAAAAGCTCGATAACGACCAGAAGGCCAAGAAGGCCGAGAGAGACGCGGTGGTGACGACGTTCGACGCCACCATGCAGCAGGCCAAGACCGACGTGCAGAACGTGACGAACACGTACCAGATCGAGCGGGCGCGGCTCCAGCAGGATCAGCAGAAGATCCAGACCCTCTTGGACAGTTCCCGCAAGAAGGCCGCCGCCGACATGGCCAAGATCGAGACCAACCTGGCCGATTCCTCGAGCCGGTTGCAGAGCCTGGTAAGGCAGAACGAGGAAAAGACCAAGAAGATCGAGGCGATCAATCAAGGGACCTTCGACGTGCCCGACGGAGAGATCCAGTGGGTCAATCAGCGCGACGGAACGGTGTGGATCAACCTGGGCCGGGTTGATCTGCTGCGGACGCAGATGACCTTCAGCGTCTATCCGGCCGACACGACGAACCTGGCCACCGCCGGCAAGAAGGCCTCGATCGAAGTCACGCAGATCCGCAGCGAGCACCTGGCCGTGGCGCGGGTGATCGAGGAGGCCGACATCGCCGATCCGATCGTGGCCGGCGACAAGATCCACACGCCGGTCTGGAATCCCGGCGAGGTGAAGCACTTCGCCCTGGCCGGGTTCCTCGACGTCGACGGCGACGGGAAGAGCGACCGGAATCTCGTCCGCAGCCTGATCACGATGAACGGGGGAGTGATCGACTGCGAAATCGACGACAACGGCCAGCGCGTCGGGAAGATGACCATCGATACGCGATACCTGGTGCTGGGAGCCCGGCCCGACGAACGAAGCGGAGAAGGCAGCCTGACCGGATACAGCGGCATGATCGATTCGGCCGACCAGTTGGGAGTCCAGAAGATCTCGTTGAGCGACCTGTTGCAGCAGATGGGGTACCGGCCGGCGACGAACGTCGTGCAATACGGTCTGGGAGCCAATCCGGACGATTTTCGGGCGAAGCCGGAAGACGGTGTCCCGAAAGTCTCCGGCGGCAACGTCAGCGGTCTGTTCGAACCCCGGCGGCCGCCGGCCCCCGTGGCACCGGGCCGAGGCGGCGCCTATTGACCCAAGTCGGCGAATAACCGGTCGCGCAGCCGCTTGATCCGGTCCATTCGCATTCTGGACGATGGGTCGAGGTTCTGCGGTTCCAGGCGATCCGGCTCCAGGAACAGTCTCGCCGGATCGCGCAAACGCTGCGCTTTGGCCACGCGCCACAACAGCCATTGCTCCGACCACGCCAAGCGGTGGGCTTTGCACAAGCTGAGGAACAATCGCAACGGACTGGCGTAGGCCCCGCGCCGCTCGCGAAGAGAAGACGTGTACGAGAGCAGCCAGACGGCCAACAGGATGCTCAGCACGATCAACAAGCTCGTGACGAGTTCGCCCGAGTCGATCCGCCGCCCCTTGAATCCACGCGAGAGGCCCTCGAACCGGTCGCCCTGGGCCCAGAGGATGTGGCGCCAGGGGATAGGGTGCCAGGGGATAAGGTGCCAGGGGATAAGGTGCCAGAGGATAGGGTAATCGAGCGGAGCGTTCATGACTCGACAACCTTAGGTTCTTGCGGGTATCGATCGGGTCTGGTGTTCGAGACTTCTTCGGGCCGCTTCCTGTACGGCGACGCTGCTGTCGCCGAGTGCCCGTTGCAGCGCGAGGCGACTGGTCGGCGTGCCGATTTCTCCCAACGAGGCGGCGGCCTCGCCGCGCACCAGGTGGTCCTCGTCGTAAAGCAATTCCGTGATCTCCTCTTCGAGTTCTTCCATCAGGTCGAGGGTCCTGGCAATGGCGAGTCCCCTCAGCCGCCGCGTGCGCAAGGGCGACTCCATTTCTTGCTGCAACAGGGGGACGGTTTGCAGGTCGATCTTCTTGACCAGCCGGCCGGTGCTTTGCCGAACCTCGTCGTCCAGCATGTCGAAGGCGCTGACGAATCGCGAGAAGGTGAATTCGTTCAGGCTTTCCCGCGCCGCCTTGCGAACCACGGCGTGGGGGCTGTCGACCATCTGCACCAGGCGCGGCAGGACGCCGGGAATCCCGCGCTGCCGCAATTGGGCCGCCGCGTTGGCCTGGACCTGCGGATCGGGGTCGTTCAGCGCCCGAACCGCCAGGGCATTGGCGTCGACACCCGGGAACTCGCTCAACGCCACGGCTGCCTGCCGACGGGCGGCGATCTTGCCGCGCAGGAGCAGGTGCTCGACGACCGCGAAGGCGTCCAGCCGAGAAACGTTCACGGTCATCACCAGCCGGACCGCCCCGTGCTGGGCCGCCTCGTCCAATCGGTCCAGAAACTCGCCGCCTCGTTGCAGCCAGCCGATGGACTTTATTCGCTTCAGGTTTTGGATCGCCACGTCCGACGGCCGACGGCCGACCTTGTGCAACAGGTGTTGCACGAATTTCAGGTCGGTGCGTTTGGAGATTACCGAGAGAACGGTCGACGGCGGGTGCGCGTCGTCGAGACAGCCCAACAGCAACCGGACGACGCCTCCGCTGGTGTTGCGGGAGAGGGTGTCGACCATCGGTAAGAACGTGGGATGATGGGGGTCCTGGAGGATTTGCATCAACGTGACGTTGTCGCGGCCCACCAACAGCAGGAACGCATCGATCACCTCCCGCCGCTTGTGTTGGGAAAACCGCTGTACCGACGATTCCAGGCTGCCAAGGACGTGACTGAGAACCAGTCGGGGGTCGCGGCGGCGGGTGTCCTTACCGCTGCCCGCTAAATCCTCGTACAACTGGGCGACCAATCGGGTGAGCGTTTCCGCCGCCAGGTCGGTGTTCTCTTGGGCCCGATCTTCCAGGACGGCCAGCAGCGTGGGAATCAACTCGTATTCGCGAAACCAGATCGCCGCCCGGCTCGCGTTGATGCACAGTTGCCCCTTGCCGCTTAACAGGGCATCTCGCAGCGGGCCGGTCATCCGCCCCGATTGCTGCCGAATGGCCGTGATCCAACTCTCCGGCATCGTGTGCAGACGCGCCAGCAGCTCCCGCCCTCCGGCCGGACTGCGGCGGGCGAGAATCGCTTTCAGTGCGGCCTCTTGGATCGACGGGTATGGAGAATCCAGGGCGGTTATGAGCACGCGAACGGCCGCCTCGTTGTCCGTCTCGGCCAGCACCCGAAATGTCGTCGCCAGACCCTCGCTCACGCTGCGCATACCTTCTCTGTCGGAGGTTTCCCACTTCCATGGGATCGGCTGGAAAAATCCAGAACTTCACCCTAACCGTTAGCCTTTACGGATTTTGCCTAGGGTTACCGGCTCCTCACCCTCAGCCTTGATTTCCGCAGCCAATTCCGGTCTGATGGCTCAAGGCAAAATGAATCGGCGTACGATGGGCCTCGGCGTACGATGGGCCTCTATGACAAGTGTACGCGAAGGAACGGGAAGTGCATGGCTGGACACACTATACACCCGCCCCCCTATAAGACGGGCTTGACGCCGAGCCGACCCCCGCCCCGAGCGAGAATGCCATCCAGAAATAACAGGAATAATCTGTCGGCTGCCGACGAACATGAAATAGGGAACCTTCGCCCGAGCCACCACGCGTCTCCACGACCTTCGCCGAAGCAAGAGGGCCTTTCCGACGCCGTTTTTGACCAAACCCATCCCCGTGAGGGCCTTCCATGCCGACTCCACCGGCCGCCAACGAAATTCTGGACCGCGAATTTCTCGACCTTCGGGCGCGACTGATCGACGTGGCCGCCGCATTGGACCGCATCGATCGAGCCGAGGGAGCGGTTCTGAATGACCCCCGTTTGGGGCAGATTCGCCAAAGCCTCCAGATCCTCTCGACCGACTCGGCCGATCGGGCCGAACGGATCCAGATGGTCTTCTCCCTGCCTTATCGGGAAGATTGGCGGCAAGCCTAACCACCAGCGAGAACTCCTACCGCCATGTACTTCTTCGATCCCCATATCCACATGGCCGCCCGTACGACCGACGATTTCCAGACGCTGGCCAAGATGGGCTGCGTCGTCGTGGGCGAGCCGGCCTTTTGGATGGGCTACGACCGTAGCGGAGCCAACAGCTTCTACGACTATTTCCGGCAATTGACCGAATGGGAGCCGAAACGGGCGGCCAACTACGGCATCCGGCACCACAGTTGGATGGGCATCAACGCCAAGGAAGCCGAGGACGTCGGTTTCGCCCGCGAGGTCATCGCCACGCTGCCGGAGTTCCTCCAGCGTCCCACCGTTCTGGGCGTCGGCGAAATCGGCCTGCACAAATGCACCAGGAACGAAGTGACCACGCTGTTGGAGTTGATCGACCTGGGCATGAAGACCGAGGAACAGCTTCTCTTCCATACGCCCCACCTGGAAGACAAGTACCTGGGCACCCGAATGATCCTCGATATCCTGCGCGGCGACAGTCGTGTCAACCACGGCCGGGTGTGCATCGACCATTGCGAGGAACACACGATCCGGCCGGTGCTCGAGGAGGGCTATTGGGCCGGCATTACCCTCTATCCGGTCACTAAGGCCAACCCTCAGCGCGCCGTCGACATGGTCGAGATCTACGGCGCCGAGCGGATCCTCGTCAACAGCTCGGCCGACTGGGGGCCGTCCGATCCGTTCGCCGTGCCCGCTTTCATCCTGGCCATGCGCAGGCGCGGGCATCCGGCGTCGCGGATTCGCAAGCTGGTTTACGACAACCCGCTGAGATTCTTCCGCCAGAGCCGCAACTTCCGCTTCGCCGGGCCGGAAGAGCAGCCGTCCGAGGCGTAGTCTGCCTCGTCGCGGGCGGCACCGTCGATCTTGCGGAAGCGATCCTACCGTGTCGTTCGATTCATTCACGAGATCGCCGGTGTTGCTCGGCGACAAGAGGAATTCAGAAGGCCCGTCTGTATGCCCGATTCACCGCTTCGTTGGATGGGGGCCTTGGGCGGGTCGACGTCTTGCCCGAACGTCTTCCAACGAAACCACGCGCTCTCGATCTTGATCCTCCGACGACCGGTAGCGATCCAACAGGGCATCCAAATCGCCCTGACACTCGGCAAGCATCTTTTCGCGAACCCGATGAATCTCTTCAACGATGGGATCTTCGATCATGATTCTTCCTCTTCAGGAATGTCCAAGAGTTCTTCGGGGGTCAGGA
>DATLAN010000078.1:0-8814 GCA_035527455.1 Thermoguttaceae bacterium | reverse complement strand
CATTCCTCACCGCGGCTTTGGGTCAGCAACTGACTGACAGCGCCCACTCGACTTGGTCCGCTTCGTGCCAGAAGCGGACGTCGGAAGTGCCTCGTATCCCAGCGTAGCAGCGGTAACTGGCCCGACCACTATTCGGGCGGGGGGGCTTATGCTTTGAGAGGGCATTGTCAGATTAACTGGGCGTGAGAGTCTTGACCGATCTTGATCAGCCAGCTCATGATTAGTTAGTCTGACCACGCCAGCTCGAGCCAATGTCCCGCCCCGTTGCCTCAATTCCATTCGTTGCGATCTTGGCTATCGCCACGCCCGCAGTCTCCGACCCAACGGACAAAGCTGCCGGACCAGATATCGTTCAGGTTACAGATCACGATGAGTTAAGCCGGAAATGGTGCGCGGCCAACAGGAAGACTGATCATATATTCGTCCTGCCGGCCTCATTGTTTGTGGATAGTCGTGAAGTCGTCTGCGAGACCGGAACATACAAGCTATACAGGGTGGTAGCCGCCGACGATCCGGATGATTTCGAATACTATATTGACCCACCATTCGGAAAGGAGAACCGGCTAGGGTGTGACGGCAAGGCTGGTCTGAAGATGGAAGTCGTCGCTCTGAACTGCCGTCCCGAATAGATCGCTCGCCCCTTGGTATCCCCGCCAACCACAAATACGCAGAGTGTGAGACATGCCTGAATTCACCGGACCGGACCGATGGCGCTCAGGCGGCCTTGCGATGGCAGGCTTACTCGCGTTCGCGGTCGGCTTCTTCGCGATCACGTGGGTCGGATCGAGCTATTGGACCCTAAGCGCCAGGACGATCTTAGATCCATCCGTTCGACCCGAGTTCAAAGAACCGATCACGCTGGCGAGCAAAGACGGTGTCCTCGAGGTCAGGCTCACAGCACAGCAAGGCGAGGCCATCCTCGATACGGTGGCGACGCCGGTTCAGAATTTCCTGCTTTACGGCTACGAGGTGCTGCAGGGCACGGCCTCAAACGGGCAGAAAACCGGCAAGAACCAATACCCCGCGCCAACCTTGCACGTGTATCCGGGAGACAAGCTCGTCGTTCATTTGGACAACGCCCTGGCGGGCCTGACCATTCGCGATCTTTACAATCCTGCATTCACCCCGAAGGGCGGCGAGGTACCGATCTATCCGGACCCGTTGACTCAAGCGCCGATCAATCTTCACACGCACGGGCTACGCGTCAGCCCCAAGGGTAACTCCGACAATGTCATGCTGCATGTCGGCGCCGGCTTGTCGAACACCTATACCTATGAGATCCGCAAAGACCATCCGCACGGGGCGTACTGGTATCACCCACACCTGCATCAGCTGACGTCGCCCGAGACCTATTTAGGGCTGGCCGGCATCCTCGCCGTCGGCCGGCTCGATGGGAACATCCCGCTGGTCACGGAGAAGAAGCTCCCGATCCGCAACATGGTGCTGCAATACAATTTTGTCTTCGACCGGAAGGGGGGCGGGACCGCGCTCAACAATCCCAACTGGAGCCAGTATGTCAGCACATTGACGCCGCCAAAGGACGATGAACTGGCGAAGGGCACGTATCGTCCGCTGCTGGCGCCAGTCAATTTCAAGGACTCCAAGACGGGGACGGAATACTTCACCGTCTGGTGGTCGGGCCCGCTCGGTGTCAACAACAACCGCGGGCGTCTGCAATTCATTCCGAGCAATCTGCAGACATTCGAAGAGAACCCGGGTGCAGAAGGGCGCAAAGTCGCAGCCGACTCGTCGCTGCCGGACTATCAGCGCGACGTGCAGTTCACGGTCAACGGTCAATTCCAGCCGACGATCAAGAGCAAGCCGGGGCAAACGGAGATCTGGGTGCTCTCGAATATCAGCGACATGGCCTACATGAATGTGCAGCTCACGGAAACGGCGACTGGCCGGCACCCAAAGATCGCCATCTTGGGGGCGGACGGAAATCCCGGACAAGTCGTTCGCTACCCGCCCACGGACGACGGCACGCGGCTCCTCATCCCTCCGGCCACGCGCTACGCCATCGCGGTGACCATACCGGAGACCGGCAACCTGATCCTGGAGATGCCTCCGATCGGTCAAGGCAAGGAAGCCATCAGCGAGCCGGGCATCCTCTACACCAACGACGGGACCGACAATCCCCCCGGCGTCCTTGGCGTGGTGACCGCGCTGCCGACGGCGCTCAGCCACGACGACGGATTCTTCGTGTTTCCCACCCAGGTGCTGGCTAGAGCCGTGCCCTCAGGCGAGCGCGGCGTTACCGCAATCTTGGCCGAGGGGCAGCAGATCGATGCACCCAATAACGGGTTCTTCGATACCTCCAAGGTGACGCCGGACCTCGTACGCAAGCTCGATTCGACCGGCGGATTCCTCAACAATCTTGCCAGCAACAACGACCCCAAAGCTTTCGTTTATGCGTTCAACAAGCAGGGTTTTCCCAACGCGCCCGTGCTGCAGCCACGGCTCGATAGTGTCGAAGAGTGGAGGTTCTACAACCGCAACAACGACTCGCACCCGATCCACGTGCACGTCAACGATTTCCAGGTCACGCGCTACTACGACCCCACCATTGGTCTGACAGTTGGGCCTGGTCCCTGGGAAGCCGACACGGCCGAGCTCTCGCGGCCGACCTTGCTTGTGGGCGAGGACGTGGGCGTGCCGGCCGAGTTGTTCATCAGAACCCGGTTCGAGGATTATGTCGGTCTCTTCGTGATGCATTGCCACCGCCTCAATCACGAAGACAACGGGCTGATGCTGCTCGTGAACATCATCCCGGCTGTGTCGAGCTATGCGGTGGCGGTTCCCGGTGCGCCTAGCAAGCCGGCGACGGTGAAGGTTTATGACGGCAACGGCGACAAGCTTCTTGCCACGGTCACGCCCTTCAACGACTTCGAAGGGACCCCGAGCGCGGCCATGGGCGACGTCAACGGCGACGGCATCTACGATCTGGTCGTCGGCGCGGGCAGCGGCCATGCGCCCGAAGTCGTCGTGTTTTCCGGCAAGGCGGACGGTGGCAAGGCGGCCTTTGCCACGGAGCTGACGCGGTTCGAGGCTTTCGCCGCCGATGCAAAGGGCGGCGTCAATGTCGCGTCTCAGCAGATCGACGGTGGCACGTCCGACAACATCATCGTGGGGTCGGGGCCCGGCATGCCGAGCGAGGTCAAGGTGTTTGCCTATAAGCCATCGTCTTCGCCCAGCCTCTTCTCGGCCTTCAGTCCCTATCCCGGCGATCGCTCTGGGGTGAAGGTCGCATCCGGCTTCGTCAGCTTCATGTCCGGCCGCAACAGCATTGTCACGGCTCCCGGCCCAGGCAGCCCGGCCGTCGTGAAGGTCTTCGACTATTGGCTGATGAAGCCGGGGCCGATCAAGATCAACGAAACCAACGTGCCGCTGCAGATGTGCTCGAAGGGGGACGGGAAGCCGGCGGAGATCGCGGAGTTCACGCCGTTCGGCAGCGACTATCGCGGCGGCGTCTCGCTGACGACGGGCTGGCTCTACGGGCAGTTGGGTGGAAGCAAGCGAATTGTCGTCGGTCAACTGACGAATCCCGGCGAGGTCAAAGTCTTTTCGACAGGTTCGGCTCTCGACGGGGGCCCGAGAGACGAGTTGCGAAGCCCGGTCGAACACGGAGAGCCGCCCAAGTTTGGCGAAGTCTTTAGCTTCGTTCCCTTCGATGGAAGTTCCGGGGTGCGTCTGGCCACGACCAGCACGACGTCGGGGGCCAATCTGCTGGTGAGCGGGGTCTCGACGCAGGACGACACCGCAAAAGTCCTGAAATACGATCTTGTCCCGCCCGACAAAAACTCGAACGGGCTGCACGCCGTGCAGCTTGGCGAGATTTCCTCGGCGGCGGGCTCGGTACCGTTTGCTCTCGGCGGAGACTAGGCGCGCGTGTGGCTCAGCTCCCCCAACCCGAGGAGTGTTGCATGTCCGGCTCCGGTCTGACGCGGCGTCGCGTCATCGGGGGCGTCGCCGCGCTGGGTGCGGGCGGCTTGGTGTCCGGAATTCTGCCGATACGGTTCGCGCGCGCGGCTGAACTGACGGTCGGCTTCATCTTCATCGGACCGCGCGACGATTGGGGCTGGAACCAGACGTTTGCCGAGGCCGGTGAGGCCCTCAGCGCTCACCCGAACGTCAAGGTGGTCGAGGCCGGATACCTTCCGGAGAGCACCGACTACTCGAGCGGAAAAGAATCGCCGGAAGCCGATGCCTATGCCAGGGAGCTGGAGGAGCTGATTAGTCCTGACGGCGCCGGTCTGGTCATTTCGACATCCTTCGGCAACGACCCTTTCCTGTTCGCTGTTGCGAGCAAGAATCCGAGTGTCCTATTCCGGCACGCCGCGGTGGCGGCCCGCGACAAGGAGCCAAAAAATGTCGGCGGCCAAAACGCTTTGATCAACCAGGGTCATTACGTCAACGGTGTCGCGGCTGGTCTTTGCACGAAAACGAATAAGCTCGGATTCATCGCTGGCGAAACCGAAGGCGCGGTCCTCGCCAACATCAATTCCTTCTTGCTCGGCAGCCGCAAGACCAATCCGGACGCAACGGTGCAGCTCATCGTCACCGGGGGATGGGAAGACGCCGGTCGCGAGGCCGCGGCAACCAACAAGCTCGTCGACGCCGGCTGCGACGTCATCACCTGCCATCTGGACAGCCCGAAAGTGGTCATCGAGACCGCCGAGAGCCGCGGGGTGAAGACTTGCGGCCACGCCTTCGACCAGGCCCCGCTGGCACCCAAAGGCTACATCACCGGCGCCGAGTTCATTTGGACCAAGATGTTCGAGACGTTCGTGGAGTTGATGCAGAGAGGCGACTCGCTGCCGCCCTTCGTGACTGGCGGATACGATAAGGGCTACGTCCAATCGAGTCCGTTCGGCGCCGGAGCGAACCCGGCGGCGATCAACGCCGCCGAGACCGCCATTCAGGCGATGAAGGACCAGGACCCGATCTTCGTTGGCCCGATCAAGGACAACACCGGCAGGCTGGTCGTGCCGGCCGGAACGACCTACGGACCCTATGCACCCGAGCTGATGCAGACCGATTATCTGATCGAGGGCGTCATCGGCTCCATCACCTGACCGGATCGGCGAGCTAGGCGGGTTGAAGACCGATTTGTTTTTGAGAAGCATCGAGACAGATACGATTCGCGATAGGGAGGAGTGGTGACAACGTGCGGACCGGCTGGCTAACGCGGCGCGAATTGCTGAAGGCTACGGCTGCCGGCACTGCGGGCCTCCTCGTCTCCACTCTGGATCTCGGCCGGTGGACGTCATCCCACGCTGCCACCATGGTTCCGCCCGGAGGGTGGAGCGGGGCACCAGGACAAGCCCACTACCGCATCGACGGACTGGCGAAGGTCACCGGACAGAAGATTTACGCCCGCGACTTCCGGCCGATCGATCTGCCCAATTGGCCGGCGAAATACCGTCACGCGCTGGTGGTGTGCGCGACGTTCGCCGATCACATCTTCGATGGCCTCGATCTCGATCAGCTGCCGAAAGAGCTTCAGCCCTCTGTCACGATAACCGCGGCCGATCTGGCGCGGGACTCAATCGGTATCGCCGAGGAGGACTATCCGGAAGGGCAGTATCTCCTACCGAGCGGAACACAGCCGTCCTATCTCGGTCAGGCCGTGGCGATCCTGCTTTACGACGAGTTGGCCGCTTATAACGGGGCCAAGGAACAGATCGTATCCAACGGCAAGACAATCAGGGTCGGTAAGGCCGTGGCGCTCCCAGAGCCCAGCAGCTACACGCCGGAAACCAGTATCGTTCACGTCGTCACCAGACAGGGCACCCAACATTTCGCGCAGACGATCCAGGGGCCGGTTCATCCCTCCGAGCCGGGAGCGACGAACCAAGAGGCCATGGAGCTTGTCAACATGATCGGGGAGAAGCTCAAGTCGACAGAACTCGACGTGTACCAACAGACTTACGAGACTCCCGTTATCGACCCGATGTTCATGGAGCCGGAGTCAGGTTTGGCGTGGTTCGATCGCGAAGCAAAGACGCTGCGGATGCTGATCGGCACGCAGTCACCCGGCTACGACGTGAACTCCGCGCGCGCCCTGTTCGCTCCAAACGAGTGCCCGATCGAGATCGACGACGTTCATCTCTACGCGGCCTATCCCGGCGGTGGGTTTGGCGGACGCGACACCTCGATCTTGTGTCTATTTCTCGCTCTCGCCGCGGCCTATTCGGACAGGCCGATCCGGATTGCCCATGACCGGTTCCAGCAGTTTCAGTCCGGGGTCAAGCGCCACGCTTCCAAGATCGAGCTTGCGGTCGGCGTAGACAAGACGAACCTTATCGAAGTCGTCCGAAATCACACGATCCTGGACGGCGGCGGCCGCCGCAATGTGAGTGCCTTTGTCGCCGACGTGACCGGCATATTGGGAACGGGCGTGTATCGGGCACCCTTCGCCGACATTTGGTCCCGCGCCCAACGCACCGTCTCGCAAGTTGCGGGTTCCATGCGTGGCTTCGGGTCGTTCCAGTCTACCTTCGCGGTCGAATCGATGGTGGACGAAATTGCGGTCTCACGCGGGCTCGATCCCCTCGAATTCCGGAAGATCAACCTTCTACAACCCGGGGATTCCATCGTCACCGGCGCGCCGCGGACTCCGCCGGGACTGGGCGAAATATGCGACAAAGCGCTGGCGCATCCGCTGTGGGCCAACCGCACCGCCGATCAGCAGCGACTCTCGACCGAAGACGAACGCTACGGCGTCGGCGCCTCTCTGGCCATGAAGAATTTCGGCTCCGGCGCGGACGCCGTGATGGCGCAAGTACGGATCGGTTCTGACGGGCGCGTTTCCGTCGTTACCAACAATGTCGACATGGGCCAGGGCGCCGCCACGGTTCATGCCCTCGCCACAAGCAAGGCATTGGGGCGCAACGCTGACGCCATCGACACGGGGAGGACGGAAATCTTCCGGGAGTTGAAGCTGGTCGGAAGTTTCGAGGAGCAACCTAACAATCCCCGCTGGACGCCGATCGTTTGGAACTCGACCAAGGCGACGGCGGGGGTCGGACGCTGGCTGCACGCCACCGAACAGGCAACGGACATTCTATTGAAGGCGGCGATCCTGCCCGCGGCCCGCTCGATCTGGGGGATTTCCGTCGACCAGATCGATGTCGCGAACGTATCGTGGCGCGATGGCCGGTTGGATAGCGAGGGCTTCGAGCCGATCCCGTTTGCGGCGCTCGCCGCGCGTATCTACGAGCAGAAGCTGGCGAGCAGCGCCATGGTGCACGCATTTTTCAGCGGTCGCTGGATCGAGGCAGACTACGCGGTCGGCGGAGTAACTAGTCGCTGGCAGATCGACGCCTTGGCGATACAGCGCGGCGACTCCCCAGCCTATGAGCTCATCGACCGTCAGAACCCTAAGCTCTTCACCACCGAGAGCATGTGGGAGAAGGACGGTCAGAGCTTCGCCGCCGCGGGCGCGATCACCGCGGTCAAGGTCAATCGCAAGACTGGCGCGGTCCGTCTGGTTAAAGGCGTGCACATCCTCGCCCCGGGCACGGTGCTCCAACAGGATCTGCTCGAAGGCCAGATGGAAGGCGGTTGGGCGATGGCTGTCGGGCACACTCTGTTGGAGGAGCTGCCGGCGGATGCAGATGGCGCGGCGAACGGGAAGTGGAATCTCAATCGCTACCACGTCGCGCTTTCCGCCGATTGCGCCATCCACGAAGTCGAGAAGATCTTGATCGCACCCGATCCCACCGATCCCAGTCCACGCGGTATCGCCGAACTCGTCATGATCCCGGTGCCACCGGCAATTTCCAATGCGGTTACGCACGCCATCGGCCATCGCTTCCGGTCGCTGCCGATAACGCCCGATAAAGTGCGGGCAGTCTGGAGCTGACATGGCCAATATCGCGCTTGAGCTGACCATCAACGACGAGCGGATTTTTCGCGAGTCGATCGACGGCGACATGTGGCTCAACGACTTCTTGCGGAACGAGATCGACTTGACCGGTACCAAGTTTTGCTGCGGGATCGCCGTCTGCCGGGTGTGCACGGTCGCCGCCGCACGCGTCCCTGGCGCGTATCCGGAGCCGATCCGGTCCTGCACCACGTCACTCCAAGCGGTAAACGGCAAGATCATCACGACGGTCGAGGGTCTCAGCAAGAACGGCGAGCTTCATCCGCTCCAGCATGCCTTTCTGAGGAATTTCTCGTTCCAGTGCGGCTATTCGGCGCCGGGCTTCCTGATGGCCGCCTACTGCCTGCTCGACCGTTTGCAACGCAGTCCAATACCGAAAGGCGCCGTGGACGCGGCCATCGAGGACACGGTCGGCCAACACATCTGCCGGTGCAGCGGTTACGTCCGCTATCATCGCGCTATTCGCGAAGTCATTCTCGGCACGCCCGGGCTTGCAATCTGAGGACCGGAGATCTGAGGACATGACAAGGCACAGCATCCGGGCCGCAATCGTCGCCGCGATTGCCGCAGTCGTCCTGGCCGGCGGGACCGAGGCCCAGGATGATGACAGCTATGACATTCTCGCCTATGGCCGCGAATGCGCGAAGTTGATCGCCGAGGTGCCACCCTTCAACTGTCTCGACGGCGAAGTCATTCCGATCACCGTGAACGGCAAGACGCCCGCGACCTACACCCGCCACATGCGCTGCGACAGGCCGGCCTATTTGCCCTATCCGGACAAGACTGACGGCCAATGCACGCCCTATACGCGCGTGAGAGCGGTGCGCGACGACGACATTCAGATGCTGCAATATTGCCGCCGCATGTATATCCGGCCAGCCGACGATCCGAACTTCGACTCGATCGAAGTCATCATGCACAACGTC
>DATLAN010000077.1:0-12725 GCA_035527455.1 Thermoguttaceae bacterium | reverse complement strand
CGCCTGCCGCTGGACGCCCGTTGCGCATCGAAATCGATCGAGGCCGAGCAGTACGTCGCGCCCGGCGGCCGGTTGGGGACGTTCCAGGATCTGGAGAAGGTCGAGATCGTGGTGATGCTCGAGCCTCGGAAGGTGCCCGCGTTGTTTCCGTACGGGATCGACCTGGAGAAGAGTGCGGCTGAGGTTTCGCCCGGCGGTGTTTCGCCCGGCGGCGTTTCTCCCGATGTGCCTTCCGATTTGCCGGCCGAAGGCGAAAACGCTACTTCTTCGCTCGACGCGTTCCCGAGACTGACGACGGCCGACATCATTCGGATGAGCCTCGACGAGTCGCTCTGGAAGCGGATCCGGGTGCCGGTCGAGGTGAGTTGGGGGCTGGACGAGCGGGGCTGGACGTGGCAGGGCCGGGTGGCGCGGATCGTCGGTGCCCTGGATCCCGACACGCGAACGATTCCGGTGATCGTCGAGGTGCCGCGTCCGTACGAGGGCGTCCTGCCCGGGATAAGGCCGCCGCTTCTGCCCGATGTGTTTTGCAGGGTCAAGGCCTACGGGGCCACGGTCCGCGACGTGGTGGTCATTCCCCGCGACGCCCTGCGAGACGACCAGGTGTATCTGCTGCGCGACGGGAAGCTGGCGAAGGTGCCGGTGACGATCCTCGCGTGGGAAGAAGAGTTGGTCGTGATTTCCCAAGGGATCGAATCGGGCGACCTGGTCGTGCTCAGCGACATACCGCTGGCCAGTCCGGGCATGTCCTTGCGGGCGGAGCTGGTCGACAACCCGGTCGAACCGTGTCGGAAGGAGTTCCCCGCGAGCCTGTTCGAGGACGAGCCGCCGGAAGGCGAGTCGCCCGCGGCGGAGAGTCCCACCGCCGAAAGTCCCGCCGCCGAACCGCTCCCGGAGGCAGGCTCGTGATCGGCTATTTCACACGCCACCCGACGGCGGCCAACCTGTTGATGTTGGTCATCATCCTGCTCGGGCTGCTGGGCGCCGTGTCGCTGACGCGCGAGGTCTTTCCCGAGTTCGCCTCGAACTTCATCAACGTCCAGGTGATCTACAAAGGGGCCTCGGCCGAAGAAGTCGAGGAGATGATCTGCCGGCGGATCGAGGAGGAGATCGAAGGCATCGAGGGGATCGAAGAGGTCACCTCCACTTCCCGCGAGAATTCCGGCCTGGTGGCGATCGAAGTGGCCGACGGCTACGACGTGGGCCAGGTGCAGAAGGACGTGGAAAACGCCGTCGATCAGATCGACAATTTCCCCGACGACGCCGAAGACCCGGTGATCTGGGAGGTGGACATCATCGACAAGGTGTGCACCGTGTCGGTTTGGGCCGAGGGGGCGTCGGAGAAGGATCTCGTCGCACTGGCCGACGCCGTCAAGGGCGAGTTGTTGGCGCTGGACGAGGTGAGTCTGGTGGATCTCTCCGGCTTCTCCGAGCACCAGATTCGCGTCGAGGTTCGCCAGCAGGCCCTGTTGGCCTACGGGCTGACGATCGGCGACGTCGCCCGGGAGATCGGCGCCCAGAGCCTGGACCTGCCCGCCGGGAGCATCGAGACCGACGATCGCGAGATCAAGATTCGCGTGGTCGACCAGCGGCGTTGGGCGGAGGATTTTCGGGAGCTGATCGTCAAGTCGAGCCCCAGCGGCGCGAGGATTCCCCTGCGGGCGGTGGCCACGGTCACCGACACGTTCGAGGACGAATGGACGCGAACCACGTTCCAGGGACACCGCTGCGTGAACCTGGAGGTGAGCAAGACCCGGCATGAAGACACGATCACGGTGCGCAACGCGGTCAGAGACTTCGTCGACCGCTGGAACGAGTCGGCGGCGGCCGGAGCGCGTCTGGAACTGTGGGGCGATTACGCCAATTACGTCCAAGACCGGCTCGGGATGCTGATGGAAAACGGCGTGCTGGGATTCGTGGCGGTCTTCCTCACGCTGTGGCTGCTGCTGCACTATCGGCTGGCGATCTGGGTGGCGGTGGGCATCCCCATTTCGTTCCTGGGCACGCTGTTCCTTCTGGAGCAGACCGACATGAGCCTGAACATGATCACCATGTTCAGCCTGATCATGGCGGTGGGAATCATCGTCGACGACGCGATCGTGATCGGCGAGAACATCTTCGCTCACTACGCGCGGGGCAAGCCGGTCGTGGACGCCGCGATCGACGGCACGAAGGAAGTGGGCCTGGGCGTGGTCGCCTCGATGTTGACCACCGTGGCCGTCTTCATGCCGCTGTTGACCATGGAAGGCGACATCGGGAAGATCATGCGCGTGATGCCCGTGGGCGTCATCACGGCGCTGAGCGTCAGCCTGGTGGAGGCGTTCCTTATACTGCCGCATCACCTGCGCCATTCGTTGGGCAAGATCCCCAAGCAGCCGACGCGCGTGCGTGCGGCGATCAACCGGTTCGTCGCGTGGTTCACCGAAGAGGTTTACGGCCCCGTGCTCGATTGGTCGGTCCGGCGGCCGCTGATTCCGCTGGCCGGGCTGGTCATGTTGTTTCTCGTCTCGGTGGGGCTGTTGGTCAGCGGCCACTTGCGATTCCAGCTCTTTCCCGAGTTGGACGGCGACTTCCTCGTCGCCCAGGTCGAACTGCCCGCCGGAACCGACGTCGACCGGACCCAGGAGATCGTCGATCGGATCGAGGCGGCGCTGCGGGGCGAAGACGGCGTGAACGAGCACTTTCGGGCCTCGCAGCCGCAGCAGCAGGATCTGATCAAGTACGTCAGCACGTCGTTCGGCTTCAGTCGCAGCTTCGGCCACAACGCGACACCGCCGGAGACGGGCAGCCACCTGGCCCAGGTGCTCGTCGAGCTGTTGCCGGCCGACAAGCGCAGCGCCCGCAGCGACGACGTGTTGCGCGTGTGGCGCGAGAAGGTCGGCGACGTGAGCGACGTGATCAGCCTCACCTTCGAGCAGATGCAGGTCACGCCCGGCGGCAAACCGGTGGACGTCCAACTGCGGGGCCGGCAACTGGGCGACCTGCAACAGGCCAGCTTCGAGCTGCAAACGAAGCTCCGCGGCGAGCCCGGCAAGACGGAAGGATATCCCGGCATCCGCAACGTGCGCGACAACTTGCGTCCCGGCAAGGAGGAAGTGCTCGTGCGCCTGAAACCGGTCGGACGCCAGTTGAGAATCACGTCGGCGGCCTTGGCCACCCAGTTGCGAGAGGCCTTCTGGGGCAGCATCGCCGAGGAATTCCAGCGGGGGTCCGACAACGTCGAGGTCGAGGTGCTCTTCGCCCCCGGCGATCGGCATTCGCTGGCCGACCTGGACGACTTCAAGGTCAAAACGCCCGAAGGCCATCTCATGCCGTTCCACCAGGTGGCCGAAATTCGCAACGTCCGCGGATACACCCAAGTCGTGCGCGTCGACGGGAAGCGCACGATCTCCGTGACCGCCGACCTCGATACCCGCAAAGGAAACGCCAGCGAAATCATGGCGGATCTGAAGACGAATTACCTTCCGGAGTTCCTCCAGCAACACCCGGGCGTGTCGATCAACCTCGAAGGACAGCAAGAGGAACAGCAGAAGACGGCCGGCAGCATCCAGCGGGGATTCCTCATCGGGTTGTGCATCATCTTCATCATCCTCTCGTTCGCGTTCCAATCGTACGTCGAGCCGCTGGTCGTGATGATGGCGATCCCCTTCGGGCTGATCGGGGCCATCGCGGGGCATCTGCTGCTGGGATTGGACTGGACCATGCCCAGCACGATCGGGTTCGTCTCGCTGGCCGGGATCGTGGTCAACGATTCGATCGTGCTGGTCACGTTCATCAAGCTGCGGCTGGCCGAGGGCAAAAGCGTGCTCGAGGCCGTGCACCAAGCCGGCATGCAGCGGTTCCGCCCGGTGTTCCTCACCTCGGCGACCACCGTGGCCGGCCTGCTGCCGATCATGATGGAAACGAGCCTCCAGGCCCAGTTCCTGATCCCGATGGCGGTGTCCATTTCGTTCGGGCTGATGTTTGCGACCGTGGTCGTTCTGTTGTTGGTGCCCTGTTTGTACAGCGTTCTCTCCCGGCTGGGTTGGAGCCAGAAGATCGAAGCCCACAAAGCCGCGACCGGCGGTCGCGCCGATGAAACCGCGGTTGATGGTCGGGCCGTGGACTGATGTACGACGGACTCGATTTCGTGCTGCCGGGCGCGACCACCGGTCGCGGCTTTGTGGCGCGACCACCGGTCGCGGCTTTGTGGCGCGAACACCGGTTACGGTGTTGTGCCCCTTGCATTCCCGCACAACCTGCTTTATCATGAATAGCCTCCGGTGAATTCCCGCCCAATCCACCCACCCACGACAGTTCCATGAAACGCATGATCCGAACGCTCGTCGCATTGCTTTCGCTCGGCGTGATTTCCCCGGCTGCCGGCGGGGCGGAAGCAGATGCCGATCTGCCGCCGTCGCGCGCGGTGGAGCCGGAACTGTACGCCACCGGCTTCGAACTGGCCGCCGGGCCGGTTTTGGACTCGGCGGGAAATCTCTTCGTGGCCAACTACCGCGGCAACGGCAACATCGGCCTGATCATGGCCGACGGAACGGCCGGCGTGTTCTGCGATTTGCGAGAGGCCGCGCCCGCGGAAGGACGCGAGCCGCGGGCCAACGGCCTGAAAATCGACTCGCAAGGACGGCTGATCGCGGCCGACGCCGGCGCCGGACGGCTGCTGCGCATCGCGGCCGACGGCAAGAACGTGGAGGTGCTGGCCGACCGCTGGGAAGGAAAACGTTTCAACCACATTTACGACGTGGCGCTCGATCCGGAAGGAAACATCTACTTCAGCGATCCGGGCAGTTCCCGCAGCGACGAACCCACCGGCTCGGTCTACCGCTACGACATCGGCACGACCAAGGTCTCGCAGATCGCCACGGGTCTGGTTCGCCCCACCGGACTCGCCGTCACGCCCGACAAGAAGCACTTCTGCCTGGCCGAGAGCGGCAAGTTCCGCGTGCTGATCTGGGACATGGAGGAGAACGGCCAGTTGAGCAACGGCCGGGTGCTGATCAACTTTCCGACCGAAAACCACGGCGAGATCGTCGGCGGGGAATTCGCGCCCGAGGGCATGATTTTCGACACGGCCGGCCGGCTTTACGTCGCCATGGACACGGCCGAAGTCGTCAACGTGGTGGAAGTACCCTCCGGCGAGTTGATCCGCCAGTACGCGGTCGAAGGCAGCCGCGTGACGAACTGCCACTTCCACGGCGGCTATCTCTACGTCACCGTCGCCGCCAAGGAAGCCGTCTTCCGGCTCGAACTCGGAGTCGAAGGTTTCCGCTACAACCAGCCGGAGGAGCCGTAAGACGGAATATCGAATATCGAACAAGGAATGGTGAATGACGAAGGACAGAAGCCGGGCGCTGACCCAGCGGACCATCGTGGTGATCCTCGCCGCCGGAATTGTTGCGTTTCGGCCGCCGAACCGGGGGAAAATCGCTCCGTCGCCAAGACTGCCGAGGATCACAGGATATGGCGTGTTCGCTCGGCCGTGGTGCGAGCCGATTCAGAGCGACAACGGCTCGGCCGCCAATTGCCGCTCGTGGCGGGTCAGTTCGTGCATGTCGCGCAGAAGCTGGAAGTCGCACGGACGCTGGGGGACGTCGCGGCGGGCGAACATGCGGGCCTGCGTGGCGATCATCACGTCGACCGGCACCTCGGTCACCTGGCCGAACGACCGGGCGTAGTTCACGAAACTCGGCACGTTGGTCGTCACGAACCCGTACACCATCGTGCAGGCCCCGATCGTCTTGCCGGTGAAGATGCTGGTGTTGATGGCCGTCTTGGCGTAGTCGCCGACGATGCAGCCGATGAACTGCATTCCGGTGGGCACCTTGCGTCCGTCGTACTCCATGCTCACCTGGCCGTAGGTGTTCTTCAGATCGCTGTTGCAGGTGCCCGCCCCCAGGTTGACCCAACTGCCCAGGTAGCTGTGGCCGAGGAAGCCGTGGTGCTGCTTGTTGGTATACGGCTCGATGATCGAGGCCTCGATCTCGCCGCCGATCTTCACCGTGTGGCCCAAGGCGACGCCGTCCTTGATGGCCGCGTGCTCGATCACACGCGACCGGGCCCCGATGTAGGCCGGGCCGGAAAGATAGCAGTACGGTCCGATCCTGGCGTCTTGATCCAAGAGCACCGGCCCCTCGCCGGTGTCGGTGACGACGTATGGCCCCAAGCTGGCACCGGACGCCGCAAACACGCCGTCGGCGATCTCGCGATATCCGCCGCGGGCAATTCGGTCCTGGAGATTCTCCTCCAGGGCAGCCCGATGATGGCGGATCACGTCGTGCGGATACTCGATCAACGGCAGATCGATCTCGGCCGCGGGAAGCTCCAGTCGATCCAGCCAGGCCAGCAGTCCCGGAGTGCTGAGGGTCTCTTCCGGCGCGGGATACGACGGGGCGGTCAACGCGGCCGCCACGCGATCGCCCGAGCGCACCACTCCCGGCCGCCCGGAGTCGACCATGGCACGCAGACGCTCGATTACGCTGAGGGTCGGGACCATGCGCGCGTTGACCAACAGGATAGGGCCATCGGCGGGCGGCGGTCCGAAGATCAACGTCGGCCAGTCGGCCTTGAGCTTCTCCTGCAGGTGCGGCCGGACGACCGCACGCAGGGGGCATTCCAGCCGCGTGACGAGATCCACGAGCCGATAGCTTCCACAACTCACCTCGAACGCCGGCCGGCCGATGGTGACCGGGTAGAGCTGCGGAACCAGATCGTCCTCGAAAAGCAGCAGGTTCATGAGTGAGGGGCCCCTTGTCGGCTACTTTCTCTTCCTATCGTAGTCTTTTCCCCGCAGCCCTTTCCACTCCTCGCCCCTGAGCGACGCGGCCTTCTCTTCGTCGGCATCGGCCTCGGCGGTTTGGCCCATCTTTCGGTAGATCTTCGCCCGTTCCGCGTAGGCGTAGTTGTCCGTGGGATCGAGATCGATCGCCTTGCTGTAGTCGGCCAATGCCTTATCGCGCTGGTTGCTTTCGTTATAAAGCATAGCTCGGAAACCGTAGGCTTCCTTGCAGTCGGGATCGGACTTGATGGCGCTGGAAAAAGCGTCGATGGCCTGCTGTCTCTTGCCTTCCAGCATGTACTTCTCGCCAAGTTCCAGGTAGTTCTTCGTCTCCACCGACAGGCTTTTCTTCGCCCCACTCTTCTGGCTCTTCGACTCGCCTCCACAACCGGCCACCATCCCGGCGGCCAACAACACGACCGCCCATCGAGCCTTGTTCGCCCCAAACCACTCGCGCATTCGTCTCATGAACCACTCCTCTTCTTCGTTCCAAAGTGAGAAAAGCTGCCAAGGCCCTTTTGAGTCTAACAGCGGGGCAACGCCTTGTCGAGCGGGGGGGAGTGGGCCACCCGCGCGTTTCGGGGTGGCAGGTAGGTCAGGGCCTGCCCTGTGGATTGCCGGCCGCGGCTTGCCCGGCGGTCGGAAAACACGCACGAACGTGATTTCAGTGGGGAAACACGTCAGGGCGAGCCCTGACCTACGCGGACAAAAAGGTTACCATGGTAGGATGGGTGCCGTTGGGTCCGACCGCTCCACGTTGATCGAGCGCCCCGCGGCACATCCAAGAAAGCCCATCTACGGGAGAAGGTCTCTGCAATGACTGATACGAATCCCGGCCGCATTCACGCGGATATCACGGAGTGTATCGGCAACACGCCCTTGGTTCGGCTCAATCGCATCACCGAAGGATGCGTGGCGACCGTGCTGGGAAAGGTGGAAAGCGCCAACCCGATGCGCAGCGTCAAGGATCGAATCGCCACGGCAAT
This sequence comes from Thermoguttaceae bacterium, assembly GCA_035527455.1. Classification (GTDB taxonomy): domain Bacteria; phylum Planctomycetota; class Planctomycetia; order Pirellulales; family Thermoguttaceae; genus DATLAN01. The sequence goes on along the minus strand of DATLAN010000077.1, from coordinate 4,967 downwards.
GATCGACGCCGCACAACGCGACGGTTTGATCGGCGAGAAGACGGTCATCGTGGAGCCGACCAGCGGGAACACGGGCATCGGGTTGGCCTACGTATGCGCCACTCGGAGGTTGCGGCTGATCGTGACCATGCCCGAGGGTATGAGCCAGGAAAGACGCCGGCTGCTGAAAGCGCTGGGGGCGGAACTGGTTCTGACACCCGGCGAAGAAGGCATGCCGGGGGCGGTCCGTGCGGCGGAGAAACTGGTCGCCGAAAACGCGAATTATTACATGCCCCAGCAGTTCAAGAACCCGGCAAACCCTGAGATTCACCGCAAGACGACCGCCGAAGAGATCTGGAACGATACCGGCGGGGCGGTCGACGTGGTCGTGGCCGGCGTGGGAACCGGCGGCACCATCACCGGCATCGGCGAGGGGCTCAAACCGCGAAAGCCGTCGTTGCGCATCGTCGCCGTCGAACCGGCCAAGAGCCCCGTGATTTCGCAATTCCTCGCCGGCGAGGAGTTGACCCCGGGGAATCACGCCATCGAAGGGATCGGCGCCGGCTTCATTCCCGACGTGCTGAACCTGGATATCCTCGATGAGGTCATCCAAGTCAGCGACTCGGACGCCGTGAAAACTTCGCGCCGGTTGGCAAAGGAGGAGGGTATCTTCGGCGGGGTCTGCTGTGGTGCCGCAACCTGGGCCGCCCTGCGGATCGGTCGGCGGGAGGAAAATCGCGACAAGCAAATCGTCGTGATTCTGCCCGATCTCGGGGAACGCTACCTCTCGACCGGCCTGTTCTCCAACTGACCTTTGCCAAAGACCCGCAAAGCAGCCGTCCTGCTCCGCAAGATGTGCCGCGCTGGTTTCAGTATTTCTGCAGCATGTTCAACAGTTTGCGGTCGAGCTGGTGGCCCTGAAACTCTTCGTAGTCGACGTCGGCGCGGCCGGAATCGAGGATGCCGAAGGAGCCGCGGAAGTTCCATAGCGAATAGCCGATCCCGTGGCCCTTGAGGATGTCCATCACGTCCTCGAACCACGCAAGGAACACCTCGTGCGGCGTCTTGTTGTATCCGCCGCACTCGCCGCAGTGGACGCCGATGCCCTTTCGGGCCAGCTCGCCCCAGGGCGCGTAGTGCCGCTCCAGGCCGGCGCGGTCCAACAGGATCGATCCGTCGTTCTTCAGCAACGGCCAGGTCGGCTCGGGGAAACTCGAGTTGCGGTCGACCCAGGACGCCCGGTAGTGGCTGATCTGCGCCGGCCGATATCCGTGGACGCTCTGGGCCACGCGCGTCGGGATCATCTCGTCGACGACCACGTTGCCGACCGACAGCCCGTCGATGATGATCAGCCGGTCGGGACTGGTCCGGCGGATCGTCTCGGTGGCACGGGTCATCACGCGGCGGTAGTCTTCCCGCGACATGTACCCCTCGCGCGGCCCGGGCGCCTCGTTGACGAGGTTGAAACTGAGGTCCGAGGCCGCAACACCCCGGTATCGTTTGGCGAACACGTCCCAGTGGTGGACGAAGGCGTCCTCGGCCGTTTTGTCCCGCCAGAGCAAGAACGGCTCGCGCTCGGGGTCGTTGATGCAGTAGCCGGGCGCACGGTGGAAGTTCAAGCTCAGGTGCAGGCCGTACTTCCGGCAAAGGTCCACGGCGGCGTCGACCTGCTCCAGCGTGCTCTCTTTGATCTTCAATACGTCGTCGGGCCGCAGCCGCCGGGTGGTGGGCCAGTCGGAATCGACCCACAGCCAGTAGTCCATCGGCAGGCGGACGAAATCGAACCCCCAGTCGCGGATCCAGCGGAGATCGTCCTGGCGGACCACGCCGTCGCTACGGTCGCCCGGGCTGAAGGCCTGGAAGAAACCGAGCAGGTTGAATCCCCGCCATCGCGGCAAGGCGGTTCGGGCCGGCTCGGGTGGTGGCTCGGCCGCGGGCGCCGCACATCCAAACGCCGCCGCCGCCGAAGCGCCGGCGACCTTGAGAAACTCGCGTCGGGTGGTTGGTGTATTCATGCGTGCCTCCTTGGGGGTTGTGGGTTCGGGGCTGGGGGTTCGGGGCTGGGGACTTTGACTTGATACCCAACGCCGTACGGGCCGTCACTCGTCTTCCGGGAAATGGCTGTCCCAAAACTGCTCCAGGTCGAGGGCGGTTCTCGCCTCGAGCTGGGAACTGTTGATGCGAAACGCGGATTCCACGAGTTCCCGCATCTGCCGGTCGCGAAGATAGAAGCCGACCTCCGACAATTCGTCGAGGACGACGGCCGCTTCGGGATACTCGCCGCACAGGGTCAGCACGAGGTACTGCCCGGCGAGCCCGAACGCCCGAAGCTCCCGTTCTTCCTCATCCGCCAGCGCCAACTCGTCGAAGAGGATCAGCGCGCGGTCGTGATCCCCTTCGCTGAGGTAGATCCTGGCCAACTGCTGCTTGGCGCGGCTGCAGAGGTGCTCTTTGTCGGGGAAATACTCGATCACGCTTTCCCAGGCTTCTTTGGTGCCGATCCGGCTGGCGTGAAGATACTGCAAAAGGGCCGACGGTTGTTCCTGCACGAGCGATTCCCGAGTTGGTATTCCCGCCAGCAAGGGCGGCTGCCGAGTAGCGAACCAGGCGATCGCCGCGCCCAAGAGAAACGTCGCCAACGCGCCGGCCCAGAAAGCCCGCCTCATCCGGCGGCCGGTCCGAACGGTTGCCGAAGTCTTCATCAACGCGGCCAGTTGTCGGGTGACTTGACCGCCCGAGTCGGCCGACAACTCCAAACCCGTCGACTCCCAGCCCGGCAGGTCTTCCGGCCAGTTGTCCTGGAACTCCTCCAGGTGGATGCGGCGGAGTTCGCGGAGGATGTCCCGAGCCGATTGGCATCGGTCGTCGGGCTCCTTGGCCAGCATCTTGTGAACCAGGCGGCACAGCGCGGCCGGCAGGTCGGAGCGGAGGCTCTCCAGCGGCGGCGGCCGTTTCTTCAAGTGCTGCACGGCCACGCCCAACGCGGTCTCGGCGGTAAAGGGCGGCGAGCCGGCCAACATCTGGTAACAGGTCACGCCGAACGAGTAGATGTCGCTGCGGGAATCGAGTGCCTTGCCCTGGATCTGTTCGGGACTCATGTACAGCGGCGTTCCCATGGTCACGCCGATTTGCGTCAGGTCGACTGCCTCGCCTTCCCGGCAAGCCACCCGGGCCAGGCCGAAGTCGGCCACCTTGACCTCGCCGGACTGGGTGAGCATGATGTTTTCCGGCTTGATATCGCGGTGGACGACGCCCTGCTCGGCCGCTTTGGTCAACGCGGCGGCGACCTGTCGCATGATCGACAGGGCATGCGGCAAGTCGGGCGGACCGTGACGGCCGATCCATTGCTGGAGGTTCTGGCCGCGGATGTACTCCTGGGCAATGAAGTGCAGCCCGTCGATGTGTCCCACTTCGTAGATCTGGACGATATTGGCGTGTACCAGGGAAGCGGCGGCCTGGGCCTCCCGCTCGAACCGCTTCAGGTAGGTACCGTCGTCGGCCAGCTCGACCTTGAGCACTTTCACCGCCACCCGGCGTTTCAGCGCGCGCTGTTCGGCCAGATAAACGTCGGCCATGGCCCCGCGTCCCAGCCGTCGCAACAAGCGAAAATCGCCAAGCTGCCGGTCGGAAAGATCGGCCGCGACGTGTGTTCGCTCGGATTTGTCGCCCGGGTCAGTCATGGTCGCGAAGCGATGGCAGGATGCGGTGCTTGCGTATCTTATCAGTATGCGGCCGTTTGCGCGAGATGGCAACACGGCAAACGGGCAACGGGCGAAACGACATCTACGCGGCCCGCCTCAAGAGTGGATGCGGCGGCCACCCCTTGGGCGCTGTCGCATTGGGCACCCGACCCACTATGAAGGCTGAGTCGCCACCTGGCAGGTATGATACTCCACCCGACGGGGCGACCTGGCTCGACGACGCTCAGAGTCGCACCGAGGGCGGGCGGTTCCGATTGTGGATTCGAGGTGGGAAAGCAAGTTGCTGTGATCTGGCAAACCGTCGAAGACCTTTCGGCTTCACGACTTCCTGCGCGCGACGATAGAATGTATAGTCGATGTCGAGGTTCGCGGGGCGTGGCGCAGTCTGGTTAGCGCGCCTGCTTTGGGAGCAGGAAGTCGCCAGTTCGAATCTGGCCGCCCCGACTTCTTTGCGTTTCAAGCCCTTCGGCAAGAATGTCGAAGGCCTTACTCTTTGTCAGGACTAGACTTACGTCGCTCGAAGTACGGTTCGAACAAGCGAATTCCAGGATCTCGCGTCTGGCGGCATTGTTTGAACCGCGCCACTTTTCGGCGGCATTCTGGCTCCAATCGAAGATCTCCAGAGCGGCTTCGGTACACCTCCGGATTGGTGGATTCGGACTCGTCGAGGGACTCCTCCACGGCGGCGATCACCTCGGCGAAAACGAGACCACCGTGGAGAGCACCCTGAGGGCGGATCCTTCGCGCCCGATAACTTGGCGATATGCCCGGAAGGCGATGACGCCGATGGTTTCTCAAAGCCCATAGGTCGCCAGCAATTTGTCCACCGCATCGCTGGCCGCGTTGGGCTCCTTGGATGGTCGGTTTGTCTCACGAACGAAGTCGATTTTATGCAGCCAAGCCAGACTGTATGGCAAGGCAGCCGGCATCATGGCGGGCTCGTCGGCCGCGGCACCGGTAAGATCAATCAGCCGCAACGCATCCAAGAAACTCGTTTGATTGTTCCGGGCCAACAATACGTCCGTCGAGTTCACCCGGGCGTCGCGGTTGTGGTCGTAAGCGAAGTCGATCTCCGCAGGGTCCAGGAAGCTCCGCGGGTTGTTCCGCGCCAGGAGCAAATCGATGATGGTGACCTGGGCGTCCGATGGCGAGTTGCCCGACTCGGCCACTGCGTTGCCGAAATAGAACACGTCGTCGGCCGGCAGGCCCGTCCGCTCGGCCAGCACCGTCACTTCAAGCCACTGGTTGCGGATCGCGCCGTCGGCCCAGGTGATCGTGACGCGATCG
>DATLAN010000076.1:0-14758 GCA_035527455.1 Thermoguttaceae bacterium | reverse complement strand
GATGGTGGCAGAGGTGCGGGATATAGACGCCGCCGCGCAAGGCCGCCTGGAGGACGGTCTCGCCCGCTCGGGCTTCAAAAGGTTTTCCGTCGATCGTCACCGTCGGCATGGTCGGCTCCTGCGTTCGTTTGTTCCTTTGCTGTCGGTAATCCATCCCGATCCCCAACGCGGCAGAGCCGCAATCGAACGGCGGGCAAGCCCGCCCGCTAAACCCCCTCGCCCCTCGTCCCTCGCCCCTCGCCCCTCGCCCCTAACCCCTACACCCACATCCCCCTACCACCTGAAGCCGCTCCAATTGCACCTTGCCGTCTCCGGTTTGCAGGTCGCACCGGAGGCAACGGCGTGCTTCCCGCACCGCTTCCTCTTCGGTGATGCCCAACTCGACCTCCACGAAGCTGCCGGTTCGCTCGCCGGCGGGCACGCTGGGGGCCGTCGGCCGGGCGGCGGTTTCCATTTCCTCTTCGGTCAGTTCGACCGGCAGGTGGTACGTCGAGGGTCGGTTCAAGCCGTATTCTCTCGCCACCTCCTCGCCCCGGACGTACTTGTCGATCATCTCCGCCGCCAGTTTGCCGTGGGCCATGGCCTCGATCACCGTGTTGGGGCCGGTGACCACGTCGCCGCCGGCAAACACGCCGGGCACGCTGGTGGTGAGCGTCTCCGGCGAGACCACTGCGGCGCCTTTTCGGGTGACTTCGATCCCGTGCTGCTGGGCCGGAAAGCCGAAATCCGCGTCCTCGCCGATGGCCACCAGCAGCGTGTCCAACTCGATGACGAACTCCGAGCCCTCGACGGGAACGGGTCGCCGGCGGCCGCTCTCGTCCGGCTGGCCAAGTTCCATGCGGATGCACTCCAAGCCCGAAAGTTTCCCATTCTCGGTCAAGACCCTCTTGGGAGCGGTGAGAAATTCCAGCGAGATGCTTTCCTCGACCATGGCATCCACTTCTTCCTTGAACGCCGGCATTTCGCGGCGCGTCCGCCGATAGATCAACGACACGCTTTGGCAGTCTTCGAGCCTGGCGGCGACCCGGGCGGCGTCCACGGCGGAATTCCCCCCGCCGATCACGCCCACCCGCCTGCCGACGGCGACCTCGTTGCCGAGGTTGACGTCCTTGAGGAACTGCATCGAATCCATCACGCCCGGTGCATCTTCGTTCTCAATGCCGAGTTTCTTCGAGGCGTGGGCTCCGGTGGCGATGAACACGGCCCGGTAGTCGGTCGTCAGCTTGTCGAAGGGAATGTCCCGGCCGATTCGCGTGCCCGTGGCGATCTTCACTCCGCAGTTCTGGATGTACCGGACGTCGGCGGCCAACACGTCGCGCGGCAAGCGATACTCGGGGATGCAGGCGGCCAGCGCCCCGCCGGGCGTGTCGAGGGCCTCGAAGATGGTCACGTCGTATCCGCGTTGGGCGAGCTGGTAGCCGGCCATCAATCCGGCCGGTCCGGAGCCCACGATGGCGATCTTTTCGCCGTCGGGGGTCCTCTGCGTCTGCCCGGGATGAATGCCGGTCTTCAGGGCATAGTCGGCGGCGAACCGCTTCAGCGTTCGCACGGCCACCGGGTCGCCCCACCGCCCGGCCTGACACTTCGATTCGCAAGGATGGTGACACACCCGCGCGCAGACCGACGGCAGGGGATTGTGTGCCCGAATCGCCTCGAACGCTTCGGCGAAACGCCCCTGGGCAATCAGCGCGATGTAGACGGTCGCCTCGGTGCCGATCGGACAGACGTGCTGACAGGGCGAAGAGATGATCTCGTGGCAGACCACCGCCGGGCATCGCTTCTGGTGGATGTGGGCCTCGTACTCGTCGCGGAAGTAGCGAATGGTGGTCAGCACCGGGTTGGGGGCCGTCTGTCCCAGCCCGCAGAGCGATCCGGCCTTGATCCCCTCGGCCAATTCCAGCAGCAGTTCGATGTCTCCCGGCCGGCCCCTTCCCTCGCAAATGTCCTCCAGAATCGCCAACAATTGCCTGGTACCCAGTCGGCACGGCACGCACTCGCCGCAGGACTCCTTCTGGGCGAAGTCGAGGAAGTATCGGGCGAAATCGACCATGCAGGTGGTGTCGTCCATCACCACCATCCCGCCGGAACCCATGATCGTGCCGGCCGCCTGGAGCGAGTCGTAATCCACCGGCGTATCCAGCAGGCTGGCGGGGATGCACCCGCCGGAGGGGCCGCCGGTCTGTACGGCCTTGAAGGGCTTGTCGTCGAGCAGCCCGCCCCCGATATCGAAGATCATCTCGCGGAGCGTGATCCCCAGGGGCACTTCCACCAGGCCGGTCCGCTTGATCTGGCCGACCAGGGCGAAGGTCTTCGTGCCCTTGCTCTTTTCGGTGCCGTATTGGGCGAACCAGTCGGCGCCGTTTCGCAGGATCAACGAGACGCAGGCCAGGGATTCGACGTTGTTGATGATGGTCGGTTTACCCCAGAGGCCGGAAACGGCGGGGAACGGGGGGCGAGGCCGGGGCATGCCGCGCTGCCCTTCGATCGACGCGATCAGGGCCGTCTCCTCGCCGCAAACGAACGCCCCCGCACCTTCCTTAATCTTGATGTGGAATTGGAACCCCGAGCCCAGCACGTCGTCGCCCAACAGGCCGTACTGTTTCGCCTGCCCCAACGCGATCCGCAGGCGTTCCAGGGCCAGCGGGTATTCCGCCCGGCAGTAGATGAAGCCTTCGTCGGCCCCGATCGCGTAGCCGGCGATGAGCATCCCTTCCAGCAGGGCATGGGGATCGCCCTCCAGCAACGACCGGTTCATGAACGCGCCGGGATCGCCTTCGTCGGCATTGCAGACCAGGTATTTCTTTTCTCCCGGGGCCTCGCGGCAGAAAAGCCATTTCCGCCAGGTGGGGAAACCGGCGCCGCCGCGGCCCCGCAAGCCCGAGGCCTTCACTTCCTCGATGACTTGCTCCGGACCGATCTCCAGCGCCTTGATCAACCCGCCGTAGCCGCCCCGGGCGATGTAGTGGTTGATGTTCGTCGGGTCGATGGCCCCGCAGTTCTTCAGCGTCCTTCTTACCTGGGAACGCAAGACGGGCGTTTCGTCCATTCGGGCGATGCCGTCGACTCGGCCCTCGCCGACCGTGCCCAAGGCGTGCTCGGGCAGCGGATCGTCGGCCAGGACGTAGCGTTGGACGATCTCGGCGACCATTTCGGGAGTCACGTTGGCGTAGTTGATGCCCGGCCGACCCGGCTTGATCACGCAGACGATCGGTTCGGCGTAGCAGAGTCCGATGCAGCCGACTTCGATCAGATGGGCGTCGAGGCCGCGACGTTGCAGCTCTTGGCGGAACGCATCGAGCACTTCCATGGCGCCGGCCGAACGGCCGCAGGTCGCCGTGCCGACGAGGATCCGCAGCTTCTCGCTTTCCTGGAGCGATTTCCACTGCCGGATGGCCTGCTGCCGTCGGTCGTCGAAACTCGGGGTCATTTTCCGTCGCCTTTCGCAAACAATTCGGCCACCTTCTTGGGCGTCAACTTGGCTTCAACCCGCTGATTGGTCATCATGCAGGGTGAAAGGCCGCAGGCCCCAATGCAGGCGACGGTTTCCAGCGAATATTGCAGGTCGCCGGTCGTCTCACCCTCATGGATCCCCAGTTGCTTCTGGACCTCTTCGAGGATCCGCGGCGCGCCGCGGACGTGGCAGGCCGTTCCGCGGCAGACCATCACGTGGTTCTTCCCGCGGGGAGTGAAACGGAACTGGGCGTAGAAGGTGGCCACCGCGTAAACCCGGCTCTCCGGCACGCGGCAGAACCGGCCGATCGCCAGCAGGGCCTCCTCCGGCAGGTAACCGAACTCTTCCTGGACGGCCTGGAGGACCGGAATCAGTTCGTGGTCTTTCCCTTCGAAACGCGAGAAAACCGCATCGAGACGTTCTTGCATAGGGTTATCCTGGGGCGTTTCCGCCCGGAACGGAGTCCCGGGGCCGGTCGTCGCATCCGCTTGAAATCGTGGGGCAGCAGCTCGCGCTCGCAACTCGGGTGGGACGGCACCATCGCTTGGAAGAGCCGACCGCGTTTTGCTGAAGGCCGCAGTGCCGCTGAAGAGCGCCGTGCGCTTGATTCATTATTCAGCAGAGCCGGTTTCCGATCAAGTGTCAAGGCGGACGGCGATTGCCATTGCCCCGGATCATCGGCCGGCGGTATGATGCGTCATCGCGAGTCGCGAAAATCAAGGTTGGGGCGGCGCGCACGGGCTCAGTGCGGTGAAAGGAGGCACCGTTGGCCATGCAATCCTCGACGGCAGTACTGGTCCGAGCACTGGTCATGCTGGCATGTCTGATCGCCATTCCCTTGGCGGCCATGTTCGGAAAGTCGCTGCCGGACCTGTTCAAGAGCCTCTTTGGCGGTCAGCCCGCGGCCGAATCGTTCCAGACGGCCGATTCCTGGGGCGAGGCCCCCCCATTCGAGCTGTTGGCCATGAAGGAAGACACCTCCGCAACGGCACCCCGGCCGCTCAGGCCCGACGGACGCGCCGAACCGTTGGCCAGCGCCGCAACGGGGCTCACCCGCCCCGCATCCCATCCAGCGACGGGTGTTATGCCAGCCGGTTACGAGTCGCCCATGCCATCGCCGCCGACCCGGGGGACGGTTAATGTGGGGGGTAATGTCGTGCCGGATTACGGCCAGCCGACTTATGGCCCGCCGACTTATGGCCAGCCGGGTTCGGCCTCGGTGCCGCCGGAGAACTACTACGCCCAGGCCAGGACGGAATCGGTCGAGAGCGAGGTCGCCCGCATCGAGCAGCGTTTGCGGGAGTTGGGGGCCACGCGGATGGAGTATTTCTGGGACGGACCGCAGTTCTATCGCTTCGGTTGCGACGCCTCGGTCGGGGGCGACCCGACTTACGTCCGGCATTTTCAGGCCACCAACTTCGATCGCATCCGGGCGATGAGCGACGTCTTGCGGCAAATCGAGGTCTGGCGGGCCGACGGACGATAGGCTGGCCTTGCCAACAGTGCCCGCTTCGCCTTACTCTGGACTCGATGGACGGTTCCCGTTTCAGCACCGGCCGGCTGTTGAGGAGCGTGGCGTTGCGCTTTCGGCAGCCGATGGATGCGCCCCGCGGTTTGCGGACGGCCGGGGGAAACGTCGGCCGACGCCTGCTGCTCGATCGACCGGAGGAAGATTCACCCGGTGGGCACGGCCCGCACGCCAGAAGCGCCTCGGTGGTGCGGCTGGAGGCGGTCCTGTTCCTCGCCCGCGAGCCGCTGCCGAGCCGGAAATTGGCCGAATTGGCAGGCTTGGCGGACGGCACGAAAGCGCGTACACTGGTTCGCACGCTAAACCGACTATATGATGCAGAGGGCAGTGCGTTTCGCGTGGAGGAGGTGGCCGGCGGGTTTCAGTTGATGTCGCGGGCGAAATTCGCCCCGTGGCTGCGGCGTTTGCACCGCACGCCGATCGAGGTCCGCCTTTCGGCCCCCGCCATGGAGACGCTGGCCGTGGTGGCCTATCGGCAACCTGTATTGCGGGCCGAGATCGAGGCCGTCCGCGGCGTGCAGTGCGGAGAGATCCTGCGCCAGTTGATCGAACGCGACCTGGTGCGGATCGCCGGCCGGTCCCAGGAATTAGGACGGCCGTTGTTGTACGGAACCACCCGGCGGTTCCTGGAGGTATTCGGGTTGCGGCACCTGGACGAGTTGCCCCGAGCGGAGTTGATGCAAGCCGCCCCGCACGATCCGGTCTCCACCGCCGACAGCGGAGTTGATCAAGCCATGTTGAAGCAAGTGAACCATCCCCAAGAATCGGAAGAGGAGACCAGTGTGAGCATCCTCACCATGAAGCCCGAGGTGCCCCAAGAACCGTCGGCTGCGATGATTACGCCGGAAAACGACGAGGCCGGCGACGACGGCTTCCCCTTTGAAGACGATCAGGACGAGTACGACGACGAAGACCTCGACGACGACGAAGACCTCGACGAAGACGAAGACCTCGATGAAGATGACGAGGACCTCGATGACGACGACGAGGACCTCGATGACGACGAGGACCTCGATGACGACGACGAGGACCTCGATGACGAGGACGAGGAGGACGACGACGAGGAGGAGGAGGACCTCAATGACGACGACATAGAAGACGAGCCTTGGGAGGAAGTCGGAGACGACGACGAGGAGGACAAGGAGGGGGAGAAGGAGGGGGAGAAGGAGGACGACGAAGACGACGACGAGGACTGGGACGAGGACGAAGATTGGGGTGAAGACAACTGGGACAAGGACTGACTTTTCGCCGCCACCGACCCGGGGCCACGATTCCCATGACAGACTGGACCGGCGAGCCGGGGGCGACCATCTGGACCGTGGGGCATTCCAACCATCCGCTGGAGCACTTCCTGGATCTCTTGGCCGGACAGGAAATCGCCGTGCTGGTCGACGTCCGCTCCAGCCCCTATTCGGGCTACGCCACGCACTTCAACAAGGAAGCCCTTCAAGACCCGTTGCAGGATCGCGGGGTCAAGTACCTGTTCCTCGGCGACCTGCTGGGCGGCCGTGTCGACGACGAGCAGTTCTGCGATGAAGAGGGCCGCGTTCTCTACGGCCGACTGGCCGAATCGCCCGGCTTCCGGCAGGGTATCGAGCGGCTGATCCAGGGCACCGCGAACTATCGCGTGGCGTTGATGTGTGGCGAGGAGGACCCGACGCACTGCCATCGGCGGTTGTTGGTCGGCCGGGTGTTGCGCGGCCGCGGCGTCGCGGTGCTCCACATCCGCGGTGACGGGAGCGTCCGGAGCGAAGAGCAACTCGCCGCAGAAGAAGAGTTCCAAAAGACCCGCGGTCAAATGACCCTGTTCGACATGGAGGAGCCCGACGAGTGGAAATCTACACGATCGGTTTTGCCAAGAAATCCGCCCGGGAGTTCTTCGGAATCCTCCGCCGAGAGGGAATCGGGCGGCTGATCGACGTGCGGCTGAACAACAGTTCGCAGCTTGCCGGCTTCACCAAGTGCGGCGACCTGGAGTACTTTCTTGCCGAGCTTTGCCGGGCCGATTATCGCCACGAGCCGATCCTCGCGCCGACGAAAGAGATCCTCGACGCGTACAAGAAGAAGCAGTTGCCCTGGGAAGCGTACGAGCCCCGTTTTCTGGCGCTGTTGGCCGAACGTCAAGTCGAGAACGCCGTCGACCGCCGGCTGTTCGACGTGCCCGCCGTCCTGCTGTGCAGCGAGCCCGGCGCCGATCGCTGTCATCGTCGGCTGGCGGCCGAATACCTTGCTCAGCAATGGGGCGGGGCGGAGATCGTACACCTGTGATCATTGTTTCCCGCACCACGCTCAGCAGCATACTGATCGCGGAGCGTTTGCGTGTTGCACAAGTCGTTGTCGATCAACGGGTTATATCCCCATCGCACGGCTTGCCACACACATCCGGCACGGTGCTCCGGCGGGTTGTTCGCTCGACGTGATCGAAGACTGCCTGCGCACCGCCGGCACCGCGCCCAGCGGGGCCAACATGCAGCCTTGGCACTTTGTGGTCGTCAGTGATGATCCTCGTGGTCGGTCATCCGGCCGACGGGGCGACCGTGCCCGAACTGGACAAGAGCGCGCTGGCCGAAATCGCCACGTTCGTCTGACGGCAGTCAGCCCGCATTCCCAACGTAGGCCGGAACAAGGTCGCCTGAACCCTACCACAAGAACATGCTCATCGAAGAGTCTCGACAGATGCTCCTCAACGCGATCCTCTGGACGGCCAGAGTTCCGGTGCCGAAAGAGGATGTGGGATTCGGTGGGGCTTGAGCACTCCAGACCGAGCCTAACCCCAACCCGACCAACCTGGTCTCATCGTAATCGCAGCATGTTGTAGCGAATGACGATCCCCATCAAACCGAGGACGACGCCCACGATGATCGTAAAGGTGGGAGGCCAGCTACTCTGCCCGATTCCAGCAAACCCGTGTGCCAAGAAGCCCCCTGCAAGAAAAACCAAGGAAGCACCCGCGGCTTGCGACAATCCTGCCGGTTTCCTCCGGAGTCGATCATACGCCACCCGGTAATCCGCCTCGTCAACGGAACTCGAACCGCGAGAGACGGCATTCCCCACCGCCATCCTCTGCAGTTCTTTTCGATACTGCTCCACCAGGCTATCTTCTTCGTTCACCCCTCGTTCGGAAAAAACAATCGCCGACTGGCTGGGCTCGTCAGGTTCTCCCGACGGGGGTTCGTTCCCTGGCCTACGTGTTGACATGGGAGTGCAAGAATCCTTTGAGAGCTTCGCGGACCGCTTCCTCAAGACATGCTTTGATGTCGTCTTCGCTGATCTCGACGTTGTTCGAGTCGCGTTTCTCGGCTCTAGCGACCGCCAGTTTCCGAAGATGCTTCCATTGCAACTCGCGGAAACGCATCCAGCACGTCCGGGCCTTCGGTTGGTAAGTCACGATAGGTGCAGCAGTTGACGACATTAATAGCTCCTACGTACACTCGACTTGCTCAGATACGGGTGATTCTCAGTTGACCACCCAAGATTATATTCGACCCGTCAGTTTGTGAAATGTCAACCACCTTGCCGCCGTTTGAGCTGAACATGCCGGATCATCAGACGCAACACATTGCGGGATAGTGACTTAAGTCTTTCTTGTGGTATCCTTGCGAAGCATTGAAGATACTCGCATTTTCCCAGCAAGCCCCACCATCTCTGGTTCTACGTGGTCCACAGATAGAGGTTCTGGCGCAAGTGCGACTCTGGTAATACCGCCGTGGAGGGGAGGGTGTCTCCTGGAACGGGCGGCAGGTAGAACGAAAGCGTTGAGTACAAAGTGGTGCGCCGTGGCGGTCGGCTTCCTGTCGTCGGATTGAAGACTTCCAGGGACCAGTCGAGGACAAACAGACTGTCCCGAGAAACGTTCCTCTGCTGCAACAGCTTAAGCGTCCACATAATCCCACAACGACTTGGGCGATCGAGTCTGAAATTGCCATGTCGGAAACCGAGATTGCGCAAAATCGTGCCAGACCTCACCCTCGACGCGCCGCGACCAGCTCGATGCCTTGGCCGGTTCCCAGGTTGCGGGTGTACTGCTTGTCGCGGGGGTTGTTCCAGTGTTCGTGGACGCCCAGGCTGGCAAGCCGCGCGACCTCGTCGGCGTGGTCGGGATCGTAAAAGGTGCCCGAGGGCGGATCGTTCGCCGCGGCCGCTTCGTGCAGGTAGTCCTCGGTTCCGGACTTGTGGGGATAGTCGTCCCACTCGGCCCGGAGGAAATCCAGCCCAACCGAATCGATGGCCACCGGGTCCTGCGAGGCCAGGAGACTCGAAGTCCAGTGCCCGTCGAAGGGAGACGAGTTCCACTTCATCGGCGCGTTGTCGATCGGGTGTCGTCCCGCGTAAAGGCCGTCGATCAGGTACAGCAGCGTCTTGCCGCCGAAGTGGGCGTGGCCCATCAGATCGACCAGGTTCCGGTACTTGCCCATCCCCGGCGCGAAGGCCGTCTGGTGCAGATCGTAGTATCCTTCCTCGGCCGGCCAGCGGACCAGCGAACCGTAGTGATTCTTGGCGCACAGCGTCACGCCGGCGGCCGTGTGGCTCTTGAGATTCGCCAGGTTGATCATGTAATCGGCCCGGGCGAAACATTCCGGCACGTAATCCTGGCAGCATCCTTCGGGACGACAACTCCAGTGCAAGGGGACCGACGACGGCTCCGCGGCGAGCCGGCCGAACAGGCCCTTGTGGTCGACGTACTGCACCTGCGGAAACGCGGCGTGCAGCGTCTGGTAATACTCGTCGGGGAAACAGGCCAAGGTATCCCCCAGAACGATGTCGGTCTGTTTCACGCCCACCTTGCTCGTGAGTTGCCGCAGCACGGCCAGCATCACCTGCGGCGAGGTGTTCATGTAGTCCATTCGGCCTTTGAGCCGGTAGCTTTCCGGGTCGACCGCGTCCCAGCGCCAAATGAAGCCGACGAAGTTGACCTTCACGGCGATCTTCTCGCCCGGCCGATAGCCGACGTCGCCCTTGCCGCGTGCCCGATTGAGATACCGGAAGAGGCGGTCCCAGGCATCGGCGTCGGCGTCGGCCCCGGTCAGTTCGCGGAGGGTCCGGGACGTCATGTGCTCGACCAACGCTTGATCCGTATGGGTGTTTTCCCACCAGTGTCCCTCGCCGGGTCCTTTCCAGAGCGTGGCGGCCGGTTCGTGCGTCCAGACGACGCGGCCGGGATGGAGCCCCCGCGCCGTGCCGATCGGGGCGTTCGGGACCGGGGTCTCGGCAGCGATTGAGGCCCCGGCGGCGTCATCCTGTCCTCGGGTGGATAGCGGCCCCAAACACCATCCGGCCGTGGCCGCCGCCGTACCCACGAATCGTCGACGCGTGATCGCTTGCTTGGACATCGTCTTCTCTCCCTTTCCTATGCGCTTATGCCGGTAGCAAGGAGACAACCGCTGTAAACACAGTATACCCGGCGGATGTTCCGGTTCCAAGCTCCGTCCGGCGGACCTTTGCGGAGTAGACTTGAATCGTAGATAATGGGCCCGCGACCCGCCCGTCCGGCCGCTTGCGGATTCGCCCGGTGCCACTGGCCGCTTGTTGGCCAGTGCCCACGTTGCCGGGACACACGGGTGGACAAGCTACCCGTGGCACCCCGCGATGGGGCTCCGGCCGGTTGACGCACGACATCACCCACGCTATACAAGCAAGCGACCGTTGAAACCGGGGAACTCGCAAGGCTTTTCAAGACACACCGGAGAAAGGAAAGGATCGAGACCATGACTCAGCCCATCAGTATCATGCCGTGTCTGGACGTGCAGAACGGCCGGGTGATCAAGGGGGTTCACTTCGTCGATATTCGCGACGCGGGCGACCCGGTGGAGTGTGCCCGGGCCTATTGCGAGGCCGGGGCGGACGAGCTGGCCCTGCTGGACATCACGGCCACGGTCGAGGGCCGCGGCACGATGCTCGACGTGGTCCGGCGCGTCGCCAGAGCCGCCACCGTGCCGTTTACGGTCGGAGGCGGCATCTCGGACGTGGCCTCCGCGGCCGACGTGCTGGCCGCCGGGGCCGACAAGATCTCGACCAGCAGCGCCGCTTTCCGCAAGCCGGAAGTCATCGCCGAGATGGTCAAGGAGTTCGGCCCGCAGAGAGTGACCGTGGCGATCGACGTGGACCGGAACGAAGCGATGCCGTCGGGTTACGAGGTCTTCATCGACGGCGGCCGCACCGCGACCGGCGCCGACGCCGTCGAATGGGCCAAGAAGGTCGATTCGTTCGGCGTGCCGGTGATCCTGCCCACCAGCAAGGCCGGCGACGGGGCCAAGACCGGCTACGATCTGCCGGTGATCCGCGCGATGAACGAGGCCACCTCGGCCCAGATCGTGGCCTCCGGCGGCGCGGGCGAGTTGGCGCATTTCTACGAGGCCGTCGAGGCCGGCGCCACGATCCTGCTGGCCGCGTCGGTCTTCCACTTCCACATGATCGACATCCCGGAGTTGAAGGACTACCTCCGCGACCGCGGCGTCAGCGTGCGATGATCCCGCCGGCCGGCCAGCGAAAACGCCGGCAATCGTTGTAGACGTAGGCTGGGTCGAGCGGAACGCCACCAAACACCGCTGCCGGCGGTATTCCGGTCTGTTTCGCAGAACGCTTTGCGCGCCGAACCATCGAGCGAGGCCCACCTGTTGCTTGCAATCGCCGTCGCGGTCGATTAGCCTGATGGTTGTCCAAGAACAAGAAAAAACTGGATGAAGGAGTGATCCCATGGCGAAGCCTATCAGCAGACGCGTCGGTAGATTGGTCCTGACACTGGCAATCATCGCGACAGCCGGCACCGCGCGGGCCGAGTCCGTCACGGCCGAGGCGATCTACGAGGCCACCGGCATCCGGGGCGGGCTGGTCGTTCACCTCGGCTGCGGCGACGGGCAATTGACCGCGGCCCTGCGGGCGTCGGACCGCTATCTGGTCCACGGCCTCGATACCGACCCCGCCCGCGTGGCCGAGACCCGCGAGTTGCTGCACGCGAAAGGTCTCTACGGCCCGGTCTCCGCCGACGTGTTCGACGGCCGCAGCCTGCCCTACGTCGGCGACCTGGTGAACCTGCTGGTGGCCGACGATCTGGGCGAGGTCGCGATGGACGAGGTGCTCCGCGTGCTGGCGCCGGAGGGCGTCGCCTACGTTCGCCACGGCGACGCCTGGCAGAAGACGGTCAAGCCGCGGCCGGCGGGAAGCGACGAGTGGACCCACTTCCTCCACGACGCCGGCGGCAACGCGGTGGCCAACGACCGCCAGATTGGTCCTCCGAAGCGGCTCCGCTGGGTGTCCGGGCCGCAATGGTGCCGCAGCCACGAGTTCGCCACCAGCGTCAACGCCGTGGTCACCTCCGCCGGACGCATCTTCACCATCTTCGACGAAGGCCCCACCGGCGTCTACCGCAAACTGCCGCAGCGCTGCACGCTGGTGGCCCAAGACGCGGCCAACGGCGTGCTGCTCTGGAAAGTGCCCATGCGGCAGTGGCAGCCCGAGTTCGGAACGGTCACAGGCGGCCGCTGGGGCATTCACCACACGATCCCCCGGCGGCTGGTGGCCCAAGGCGATCGGGTCTACGTGACGCTCGGCTTTCTCGACTCGCCCGTCTCGGTGCTCGACGCCGCCACCGGCGAGATTCTGACCGAGGCCCTGCCCGGCACCCGGGGCACCGACGAGATGATCCTTTCCGACGGCGTGTTGATCGTGAAGATCACCCAGGGGCGGTCCGTGCCGGCGACCCAGCGTTTCGGCCCCGAAGCGCTCGACGACACGCTGGCGGCCGTCGACGCGGCCACCGGCAAGCCGCTCTGGCGGAAAGAACACGTCCGCGTGGTGCCGTGCGCGCTGTCGGCCCAAGCGGGTCGGGTCGTTTATCACGACATGGAGGCGCTGGTTTGTCTCGACGCGAGGACCGGCGAACAGCTATGGCGGACGCCCAACAACATCCCCGCGACCGTCGGCGGGGGCAGCACCCTGATCGTCATCGACGGCGTGGTGCTCTTCCACGGCAACGGACAGGAGGTCGCGGCCGACGCCGGAGGCAAGAAGCAGCAAGGCGGTCTGGTTCTGACCGCGCTGTCCGCCGCCGACGGCAAGCTCCTTTGGCAACACCCGGGCAGTCGGGGCGTGGCCGCCGCGTGTACGCTGCCGACGGACCTCTTCGTGGCCGGCGGGCTGGTCTGGTGCGGCTATTCGCTCGACGGCCGCGATCTGCACACCGGCGAGGTCGCAAAGACGCTGTCGATCGGCCAAACGATCTCGCCCGGCCACCATTACCGCTGCTATCACGCCAGGGCCACCGAGCGATACCTGATCTGGTCGAAACGCGGAGCCGAGTTCATCGACCTCGAGGGCGACGATCACATGCGCAACGACTGGCTCCGCGCGCCCTGTTTCGGGGGCGTTCTGCCGGCCAACGGGCTGCTGTACGTGCCGCCGAGTCAATGCTTCTGCTACCCGGGCGTGCTGGTCTCCGGCTTCCTGGCCATGTCGTCGGAAAAGCCCGACCCGCTGAAGCCCGCCACGGAAGCCAACCTCGAACTCGGCCCGGCCTACGCCCTCGCCCCTCGCCCCTCATCCCTCGCCCCTCGCCCCTCATCCCTCGCCCCTTCCTCCGACTGGCCCATGTATCGGCACGACACCCGGCTCAGCGGGGCCACGAAGATGGCCGTGCCCGCCGAACTGGGCAAGAAGTGGGAGGTCGAACTGGCGTGCCCGGGATCGCAGGCGGTGATCGTCGGCGATAGGCTCTTCGTGGCCGAGAAGGACGCCCACCGCATTCGCTGCCTCGACGCGGCCGACGGGAAGGATGTCTGGAGCTTCACGGCCGGCGGGCGGATCGATTCGGCGCCCACGATCGACGGCGGCCGCGTGTTTTTCGGCTGCAGGGACGGCTCGGTATCCTGCCTCCGTGCGGACGACGGGGCGCTGGTGTGGCGATTCCGCGCCGCGCCCGAGCGGCGGCAGATCGTCTCCTTCGGCCAGCTCGAATCGCTTTGGCCGGTCCACGGCAGCGTGCTCGTGCAGGACTCGGTGGTCTATTTCGCCGCCGGGCGTTCGTCCTTCCTCGACGGCGGAATCCTCGTCTACGGCCTGGACGCCGCCACCGGGCGAGTGCTCCACCATCACGTGCTGGAAGGCCCCTGGCCCGACGCCGTCAGCGAGGCGGGCTCGCCGTTCGCCATGGAAGGCGCCCGGCCCGATCTGCTGGTCAGCGACGGCAAGGACCTCTACATGCAGCGAATCAAGTTCGACGCCGAGTTGAACCGCCTGGAGACGACGCAGGAAAGCTCGTTGGGCGAACTGGACATGGGCGCCGAGCACCTGGTGGCCACCGGCGGGTTCCTCGACGACACGGGTTTCGACCGGCTCTTCTGGATGTACGGCAAGCGGTGGCCCGGCTTCTATTTCTCCCAGCAATCGCCGAAGGCCGGGCAACTGGTCGTTTTCGACGAGAGCACGACCTATGCGGTGAAGTACTTCTATCGCCGCTTCCAGTGGAGCCCCATGTTCATACCGGCCGAACACGGTTATCTGTTGTTCGCCGACGATAACGACAACGAACCGGCCTTCGACGAACGGGGGGAGCCGGCCGTTGCCATCCAATGGTTGCCGAAGGAAACGCTCACCGATCAATACCGCCGGGGCGGACGGGGCGTCGAGAAGGGAACCGGCTACATCCGCACGCGGCCGGCGAAGTGGCAGGAGATGATCCCGCTGCGCATCCGGGCCATGCTCCTGGCCGACGACCGCCTGATCGCGGCCGGCACGCCCGACGTGCTCGACCCGGACGACCCGCTCTCGGCCTTCGAGGGGCGGCA
>DATLAN010000075.1:0-7701 GCA_035527455.1 Thermoguttaceae bacterium | reverse complement strand
GTGTCGATCGCGGGTCGATCGCGGGGAGGATCGCTGGACGCCGAGCAGCTCCTCGATCGACAGCGTAACGGCCGTGCGATCGACGCGTGTGATGACGCCCTGCGCCGCTCGTCGGCCCCGGGCTGAAGCCCGGAGCACTCCTCGCGCCGTGTGCGGGTCGATGGACAAACGAAATCCGACTCCCCGCCGTTCCCCCGCCGTACCAACGCCGTAGCTTTCCCCGCGCGGCATCCATGCCGCTTAGCTAGCGCCCATTCGGGTCGTGCGGTCTAATGCATGCGGTAAGGGCATCCATGCCACTCACTCTGGTCGCGGCATCCATGCCGCTCGCTCGGCAGCTTCGCTTGGGCCTCGAAGCGGCGGCCCGGCTTGCACGCGGTTCTACGCGCTGCCTGGGCCGCCGCTGCGGCCGGCGTGGGGCATCCATGCCCCAATTTGCCGGCCGCGTTCTCTTTAGCCTCGCGTCCATGCTCGGCGGGAGCGCGCTCAAATCAAACAATCCGGCAACGCACTATCCCGCGCTCAATGCGGTCCTCTCGGCCGGCCTCGATGCGTCGGCCGGGACTGCCGCATCCATGCGGCGGTTTACGCGGCTCCATCCGCCGCCGCGGCAGAAACCCAACCCCCTAAAAAAAGGGTCTTTTTCGACGGCCCAAAAAACGACCCCCGAAAAAAGAGACACCCAAAAAGCCCCGCCTAAACAAACGTATACCAACGCGAGGAAAAGAGCCATCCACTACAGCCGAGGAAACGGCTCTTGACAAGAGCCCGCCTGTACACTATAAAGCACGTATCGGCAAGGCGTTACGAACAGGGCCGGGGGATGGTGGGCATCCCTCGGCCCTCTCTCGTTGCCGAACTGGGGTTGACACGTCAGGGCAGTTATGCCAGACTGCCGAACGCCTGATGCCGATGTCAGGCATACGAACGCCTAGATGCCTTGGCATTGATGCCGTCCCCGACTCGCGCACGTCTGATGTCGTCAGCGGTGTCTTGCCGTCGGTGTCTTGAAGTCTTTCAGACTCAACCCGTAATGCCCAGTATTTCGAGCTTTTTTTTGCCCAGGTCTCGAAAACCTCCTGCTTCCACCAATGGGGCTCTAATTTTAACAATCGCTTGACTGGTAAATGTCCAACCGAACATAAGAAACAAGGCCAGACGAAAGAGGGGGAGGGTAGGCAGGGCTGATAATGTTCGGAGAATAATCTAGCGAATACTTCAACCAAAAAATGGGGAGAAAAGCTATGCCCACCTGGTCGAACCAGTTGCCGACGAAAGAGAAACACATGGGATTTGACATCAGAAGAACACCACAGGCCAGGCCGATCCAGGCGATCGTGACCTGCGACGACATTCTAGTCTGCGACACTCACTATTGGGGCGGTCGCACAATGCCATGCGAACGAAAACACCAAGAGCTCGACGGCACACTCTCCGCCGGCACTTGCAGTGCCTGCAACGAAGCGGTTCCGTTCCGGACCCACGTCTACCTATCGGCGATCGACTGCAAAAGCCGAGATCATTTCATCTTCGAGTGCACGGCCTACGCCGCGAAGCCGTTAGCCGAATACCGAGAAGCAATGGGTACGCTTCGAGGCTGCGTCTTTAGCGCAAGCCGGCCGAAGTGTCTGCCCAATTCCAGGGTAGTGATCGAGACGAACACGGCCAATCTCACAAAAACCCGACTGCCGGACGCACCGAACGTGATACTGGCTCTAACGGTAATCTGGCGGCTTCCGCTCACCGGAATGGCGATCGAGGACAAGCGCGGAGAACATCCGAAAGCGAGAACTCGAAAAGAGCCGCTCGACCGGATGCGTAACCAGCCCGACAACCAACCGGACCCACCGACGATCGGAGAGATCATCGGAGGGAACAACAAGAAAACGCCATCCAAGATTTTGCTATGAAAACCGGCACCGACAAAATGCTCTGTACGCTCGGGTTCAAGGTCCAAGGTGACCTCGGCCCGATCACCTGCTACACCAGCAAACGCGATCGCGTCGTCTGGTACATCAAGGCGCCGCCGCTCGAACCACCGAGCGACGCCCAGGTGAACCAACGATACCAATTCATTTGGGCAGCGGAAAAATGGCGAGAGATCGGCCAAGAGGAACACCAACGCTGGGAAGACATCGCCGCCAAAGCCCACCTCCGAATCAGCGGTTACAACCTATTCACCTATTGGTGCCTCACGGGCGACTTGGCTGCGATCACCACGGCCTGCCACCACGCGGGAAAATCACTGACGCTTCCGCCGCCAAACTAACATGTCGAACAACGAAACCAATACAAAAACATGCGCTCCACACGACAAAGAAGAGCTCCGGGTAATGGTTCGGATCCAAAGAAGGAGCGAGCCGGGATTGTACGGCCTATGCGCACGAATTTGGAACTGGAGGGAGGCGACCGCTAAAATAACCAAATGGGAACGCTTCGGTTTTTGGGACTGGATCAACCTGACCCCGAGCATCCTAGAAGGCGAATACATGGGGGCGAAAATCGGCTACTGGATGAAAGAGTCTTGGTTCGAAGATCCGAAAGAAATCTGGCAATCATCGACCGACGTCACCGTCGCCATCCGAGAGCCGCCGCTGATCAGCCACATCAGAATCGTATTCACGTTCGACGGTGAGGAGGAGTTTGACTACACAACCTGGTTCTATTGGAAGCCGTGGAAAACATTCCATGGCAACGTGTTCGATGTCGAGGGCACTTTCCACCCGACGGACAGGCACACAATCAATTGGATCAAGTTCTACTTCACCGACAACAAAGAGATCAAGTTCACACAAAACCCCAACTCCTGGGGGAGAGTGATCGTAATTCAGGCAAGATAACCCCGAAACGCACGGAATGGCAGGCCCAGGATCGCGAGCCTTGCGTCCGAAGGCCCCGAGACGACTCAGAACACCCTGGAAGGAAACGATGGTCAGCAGCAAGTTCTCTCGCCGCCCAGTTGTTCAGCAGCCCCCCCCGGTCTGCAAGTCGAAGAAGAAACCAATTATCATCCCCCCACCACCGCCGCCCCCACACAACACGCTCCGACTCGACGCCACCTGGCACGGCATCGACTCCTTCGACATTTGGCGAGATCTCGAGGAATCGGTAGAATTGCAACCATCTTACCCGGATCCAGGAAACGTCTACGCCTACAGCCGCGAAGGCTCAGACCCCTGGTTCGACGTCTGGCTAACGATCGTCGGAACCAACCTCAGCGGATATTATGAGTGGGGAGGTTACCCAGGCTGGAACTGCGCAGCATCCTTCGCCCGTGAGATCGACCCGAACGTGCCGCTCGACACGGGCATCCTCGACGCCGACTCCACGATGCCGCCAGACCAGGCCTCGACGTACCGACTCTACTCCGCCTACACGACGCCTTAAGGGGCCAAAACCATGAGCGACAGCGACATCCTTTACACCGTAATCGTGCTAGCAGTCGTCGTGCCGCCGATCCTTTGGATCATGTGGAACAACCGAGAGACTTGACTTTCCCGGGATGCACGGAGAAAATAACAAATGCCCACCAGTGAGTTTTCATCACCAACGCGAAGCCTTGCCCAAGGAGAAATCTAATGGTCAAGGTAAACGCACCCGCAATGTCGCTCGACGCGAGCGGCTCTCTCGCCGGAACACTGGTCTTTTCCAAGTGGAAAGGCCGCAACTACGTCCGCCAACTGGTCCGGCCGGCCAACCCCAAGCTGCCGAAGCAGGTCAGCGTAAGGTCGATGTTCAAATTCCTCAGCCAAGTGTGGAAGCTGAGCGTGCAGCCGACGCACGAAGGGACGTGGGATGACTTGGCGAACGCCGGCATATTCTCCCCGTTCAACGCCTACATGCAGAAGAACATGAGGCGATGGAGGGAATTCAACGCACCGTCCATGGCACACCCAGCTACCGAGGACGGTACCGAACCGCTCGCAGTGCTCGCCAGCGCGACGGGCGGGACAAGGCACATGGACGTGCTGTTCGAGATCACTACCCTCAACGACGTTTGGGGCGTGATGCTTTTCCGTTCACCAACGGGCACATTCAACACGAGCTTTGCCAACTGTATCGCGGTGTTGGAGGTCGACGCAACGGGAGCCATGGTCTACACGGACAGCAACCTCGAAGCCGGTGACTACTACTACGACGCCCGGTTCTTCACCAAGGCAGGATTGCTGGGCGATGAAGAAGGGGAAGTCACCGGAACCGTGACGTAAACCACTGCCTCCGGCCGGCCGGGCCGAACACTCACGGCCCGGCCGGCAACTTTTAACCCGGGAGAGAAAAAAAGATCATGATGAAAGTACAAGCCGAAGCGCAAACCATCGGATGCCTGCTGCGAACCGCAGCAGACACTTTCGACGCGTGCAACGAACTCGGCAAGATCGACTGGGCAAAACTGATCGAGCTGTTCATGCAGCTTTTGCCGTTGATCCTGCAATTCTTCAAACCGCGGGACGAAACACTGAAAGTGTAGGGTGACTTGCTCTCCGCCAAGGATGGCGCCCGGCCGGCCGCCCATTACCACGGCCGGCCGGGATTTTTCTAATCCTTTTTCTACAAAAAGATTGAAAAAATGGTCAAGACCGCCGGATCCATTTTCAGCCCGAACATCAGCGGACCTATTCGCCGCCGCGTGAGGGTGAAGTACCCGGACCTGGTGATAAAAACGATCGCCCACTATTTCCTCGACGGCAACGCCAACGACGCCAGCGGCTACGGCCTACACGGCACAGCCAACGGTGTGACGTGGCCGGCCGGCAAGATCAATCAAGCGGCGCTGTTCGACGGTGCGGCGTACATTCAGCTTCCCGCTTCCAACGCGGTCATCACCGCCGCCTCACCGTGGTCGATTTGTGCGTGGGCCGAACGGACGGCGCTGTCAGTTACGCGCGATCAGATTTTCGGGTTTCATCGGGGTGACGTGAAGGGATCAGCAATCTTCCTGGCGTCCATAGGGGGGGGCAAACTCCAGTTCGGCTACCATACGGGGGCAGAGGTTCTCACGCGCGACACGGTTGGATTCACCGCAGATACGTGGCACCACGTCGCGCTGACTTATGACGGGATCGCGTTCAGGGTTTATCTCAACGGCAATCTGGCGGACAGTGTGGTAAACACGTTCAGCGGCTTCGGCAGCTATCCGGCGTTCATCGGAGCGTACTCGGCGGTCGACGATGCGTACAAGTTCATCGGCCCCATCGACGACGTGCGGTGCTACGACAAAGCGTTGACGCTCGCGACGATCCGGGCTATCTACAACTCCGGCAACGGAACTCAAGAAGAAGTCCAATAAAAGGAGAACTCACGATGGAAAGTTTGATCCTCGTCGCCGCGCTGCTCGGCCGGCCGGCCGAGTGCCCGCTGCCGACGATCGCGGACCCGCCGCCGGCGGTCCAAATCCACGCCAAGTGCTTCCACCGCCGCCCGGCCCAACGAGCTCTGCGAGCCGTCGGCCGCTGCGTCCACGTCTTGCGCCCGTTTCATCGACGCTGTTGCCGTCGATGAAACGGCCGAAACGATCGACAACCTGCGTTGTCGATCGTGAACGATCGACAACCTCTAGCCCACGGAGTCAGAGCGATGAAAGATTTAATCGGTCAAATGGTTCTCCCTTTTCTGAGTTGGCTGCTGCTTACCGGATTCGCAGCAGCAGCCTCAATCCCTTTTCCCGCGACGCAGACGCCTTTTACGCTGCCGTTCTCAGACGGAACGACGACAACGGCCGTCCTCTTGCCGATAGACGCCGATCGCATGTGGATGGTCTACGCGACACCGGACGGGAAGATTGGTTTCTGGATGATGAGTCGATCGACGGATCCGATCCCGCCGGATCCGATCCCCCCGCCGCCGCCTGAGCCGACCAGGTTGACCATCTGCATCGTCGAGGACCCGGAGCGGACGACGCAGACCCAACGCGACGTGCTCGTGGACGAGGGGTGGCGAGGCCTGGCGATGGAGAAACATGATTTTTTGGGAATCTGCCCCGCCGACCTGATCGACAAGCGGACGGGGAAGCCGCCACCGTTATACGCCCCGTACTTGAACCTTGCCAAGGGGAAGAAGCTGCCATGGGTAATTCTCGGCGACGACCACGGCAAAGTAATCTGGCAAGGATCGTTGCCAGATTCGCCCGCCAAGTTCTTGAACCTAATCGAAAAATACGGAGGATGAACCGATGCCGCCGCTGATAATCACGGACGCCAACGCGGACGAACAAATCCGCCTCCGCATCGCCCGACTGCGAGGCAAGGAACTTTACGGTACCGAAGGCTGCCTCCAACGCAAGACGCCCTACGGCCACATCGGCGGCGTGACACCGGCCAGCTTTTTTTTTCCGATCATCCCGAGAGCATCGTGGAAGGCGATCATCGAGAATGACGGCGGGCCGTGGAGCCACGACCTGTGCATGGACAACCTCCCGCCGCACGATCAGGGCTGGACGAATTACTGTTGGGCTCACGGATCGGTCCGAGCGGTCGAAGTGCTCCGCATCTACCAGGGGCAAGACCCGCTGATTCTCTCCGCCGAGTCCGTCGCCGTACCGCTGACCGGCGGCCGCAACCGCGGCGGATCCCCGGATGAAGCCCTGCATCAGCTGATGGAGTTCGGGGCCTGTCGTCAGGAACTTTGGCCGCCGAACGAACTGAACGAAAAAAAAGCCGATCCGCGATGGAAAGAAGATCGACTCGATCACGTCGTGCTGAACTGGCTCGACGTCCTCTCGTGGGAAGTGCAGATTACGCTGGCGTTGCACCGGATCCCCGTAGCGATCGGCCTCCGCTGGTGGGGCCATCTCGTTTGCCAACTGGACCCCGTGATTCTGCCTAACGGCGAGGTTGGAATCGGCTGCGACAACTCCTGGGGAGCCGACTACGGAGAGAACGGATACTTCCTGCTCGACGAAAAACACGGCACGGCGGATTTGGGCGCCTTCGCCCCGATCAGCGAGACCTTCGCGACGGGAGCCTAAGCTAAACCGGAATTCTCTTTTTACGAGCGTTCCGCTCTTGACGGTCCATCCATTCGATCAAGGCAATCGTGATCGCCTGAGTACGATCGCCACGATGGGCGAAGCCGGACTCGTGCTTAAGCACACGATCCAGCCTGGCAAGCACATCCGGCGACAGCCGAACGGAAACGATCGGATACTGTGAGCGTGACATAATCAACCTCCTGGGTCCGGGTCCGGGGTATTACAACACGTGTTGTAATACAGCGATCGCTGTAATACACCCACGCCGGCGAAACGTCAAGGGCAACGGACGGGTCTGGCTTTCGGGCGGTCCGTCGGCTGGAGTGGCCTCCGGACCCGCACACGACCGACGAAAAGGTCTGGCTCACGGCCGGACGGGCGTCTAGAGACGACGCCCTTTCCGGACTCCGATCGACGGACGGGTCTGGCTCACGACCGGACGGGCGGCTAGAGGCGCCGCCCTTTCCGGACTCCCAGGCCGGCCGCGCGCGACACCGCCAGCCATCGTGGCCGTCGGAGTGGCGCGCGGCCGGACGGCGGGGGAACGGCGGGGAGTCGGATTTCGTTTGTCCATCGACCCGCACACGGCGCGTGGAGTGCTCCGGGCTTCAGCCCGGGGCCGACGAGCGGCGCAGGGCGTCATCACACGCGTCGATCGCACGGCCGTTACGCTGTCGATCGAGGAGCTGCTCGGCGTCCAGCGATCCTCCCCGCGATCGACCCGCGATCGACAC
>DATLAN010000074.1:0-20079 GCA_035527455.1 Thermoguttaceae bacterium | reverse complement strand
GCCGCCTTTGCGGAAGATGCTGCGCACCCGGGCGTAGGCGTATTGCATGTAGGTGGCCGTGTTGCCTTGCATGGCCAGCATCTTGTCGTAGCTGAAGACGTAATCGCTGGTGCGGTTCTGCGAGAGGTCGGCGTATTTCAGGGCGGCAATGCCGACGCGTTCGGCGATTCGGGCGCGATCGGGCGGCGGGATTTCGGGGCCGGTCGGTTTGGCGTCGTCGTTGGCGGCGACGATCTCGGCTGCCCGGCGTACGGCCTCGTCGAGCAGCCCCTCGAGCCCCACGGTATCGCCCGCCCGGGTGCGAAAGGGCCGGCCGTCGGTCCCCAGCACGGTGCCGAAGCTGACGTGCTGGAGTTCCACGTCGCGGTAGCCCAGCCGCCGGGCGGTGGCGAAGAGCTGGTCGAAGTGCAGGCTTTGGCGGTGATCGACCACGTAGAGGATCGCGTCGGGCCGGAACTGCTCCATGCGGTAGCGGATCGTGGCCAGATCGGTCGTGGCGTACAGGAACGCGCCGTCCTGCTTGCGCACGATCATGGGCACCTCCCGGCCTTCCAGGAAGACGCAGATGGCCCCGTCGCTCTCCCGGGCGATTCCCTGCTCGAGCAGTTCGTCGACGATCGCCCCGAGCCGGTCGCTGTAGAAGCTTTCGCCGAGCGTATGGTCGAAGGAGACGCCCAGCCGGCGGTAGATCCGGTCGATTTCCTCTTCGCAAGCCGGCAGGAATTCCCGCCACAATCGCAGGTTCTCTTCGTTCCCGACGTGCAGTTTGGCGGTTTCCGCCAGCACGGCCGAGCCGATCGCGGGATGTTCGACGACCAGCTTCGACAACAGGGCGTCCGCTTCCACCGCGGCCAGTTCACCGCTCAACGCGTCGAGTTCGTCCCGCGACTCCTCCAGCCCGTTTTCCAGCTTTTGCAGGGCCTTGCGAGCCTTTTTGTCGGGCTCTCGGCCGGCCGCGTTTCGTTGTTCTTCGAGCCACGCTTCCTGCCGGGCGACCTTTTCCTCTAACGCCGGCAGCTTCTTCCGGCCCTCGTGATAGTCCATCAGACGGCGGACCAGCCGATACAGCCGGGCAAGCTCCTGGACCGGGTTCTCGCGGTAGGCCGGCTCGTCGAGGAAATGCTTGTAGCCGTAGATGATCATGCCGAACTGGGTGCCCCAGTCGCCGATGTGGTTGTCGCCGATCACCCGATGGCCGAGGAAGCCGAGGATGCGGACCAGCGCGTTGCCGATCACCGTGGAGCGGATGTGGCCGACGTGCATCGGCTTGGCCACGTTGGGGGCCGAATAGTCGATCACGAACCGGCGGGGCCCGGCGACCGTGGGGATGCCCAGCCGCTCGTCCCTCACGGCGGCGGCGAGCTTCTCGACGAGCCAATCGTCCTTCACTCGCAGGTTGATGAAACCCGGCCCGGCGATTTCCGGCTCGTGACAGAAGTCGTCGACCTCGAGCCGGGCGACGATCTCGGCGGCCACGTCGCGCGGCGGCCGGCCCAGGCGCTTGCCCAGCGGCATGGCGAAGTTGGCCTGATAGTCGCCGAATTTCGGGTCGCCGCTGGGGCGGACCAGATCCAGCAGGGATTGCGTATCGTCGGCCACGTCCGCCAGCGCCCGGCGGAAGCGCTCTTTCAAGTCGGGCAAGAGACTCATGGGCGGGGCAACGATTTGTAGCCGGATTCGCAAGAATTCGGCCCATTTCACGTGAAACTGGTTAACGCGCGAATTCTTGCGAATCCGGCTACCATTTGGCTGAAGTGTTACCGATATTCGATATTCGATTCGGACCGGGCATTCGGCATTTCTTCGCCGGCGTCGGGCTGCTGCGGCTCGAACGGCACCCGCTTGGCGCGGCCCCAAAGCTGTTCGATCGCGTAGTACTCGCGCGTCTCCGGCTCGAACAGATGGATCACCACGTCGCCATAGTCCAGCAGGATCCAACGGCTTTCGTCGTATCCTTCGATGCCCAACCGCCGATCGCCGAGTCCTTCCTCCAGGGCGTGGTCGATCTCCTCGCTCATGGCGTGCAACTGCCGCCGGCTGGTTCCAGTGGCAAGGACGAAATAGTCGAAAATGGGGGTCAGCTCCCGCATGTCGAGCACGACGATATCGCGACCGCGGTTTTCTTCGGCGGTTCGGGCGGCCACCAGGGCACGCTTGCGTCCCGCGTCGGATCGCCCCGCCGTGGCATGCTCGTGGCGGACGGTACTTTCTTCCACTATCACCCTCTCGTCAGGACCGGATCCAGGTTCGACTGTCTATTTTACACGGCCGGACCATCGAGGGGGAGTGGGCGGGGCGGAATTCCGGCTCCCGCGATTGCCCTGTCATAAGAAACGACCCGCTGACAAGTGTGGTCAACGGGTCGAACCAGTGGGCGGCGCCAGACTCGAACTGGCGACTTCTACCGTGTGAGGATAGCGCTCTAACCGACTGAGCTAGCCGCCCAAACAAGAAGCACCTTACCGCGAAACGGTATCGGACACCCGTTGTCTTACTCTTCAACGGTTTCCGCCGTCGGTTCACTCGGCGGGGGCTCGAACTTCGGTGCGGTGGCCTCTTCGCGATCTTCCTCCTCGCTGTGAGAACTCGGCTTGTTCGAGGTCGAGGATACCGTTTCGACCTCGTCCTCGAGCCCGCGGACTCCTTTCTTGAACTCCATCAGCCCCTTTCCCAGCGAGCGGCCGACCTCCGGCAAACGCTTGCCGAAAAGCAACACGGCGATCACCAGGATGATCATCATTTCCATCGGCCCGGGGGCCCCGGGAAAAAAGCCGAAAAGGGGGGACAAAACAACCATTTGGCAATCTGCTCCCTAGTTTTTGGAAGACCCTTTGCGTTCCTTGCCTTCGATCTTGCCCTTTTCTTCGACGTCATCGGCGTCCTCGACGTCGTCCTCGATGCCTTTGATTCCCTTCTTGAATTCCACGATTCCCTTGCCCATCGAACGCATCACGCCAGGCAGCCGATTGCCGAACAACAGGAGGATGATGAACGCGACAATGAACATCTCCAGCGGCCCAGGCATGCCGGGGAAGAAAGCAAACGGAAATACCATGACGGCGCCCTCGGGGGGTTAGAACCTGCGCAACTGCGAGGATACTCGGTCGCGACGCGACCCCTACGTGCCAAACGTGGCTGAGAACCTGGAGGCTTCACCGGGCGGTGAACCGCTTTGCACGTGCTTTCGCTTCTCTCAATTGTACTGACCGCGCCGGACATGTCAAATGCCGCGAAGGCGAAAGCGGATTGGCATTTGGCGCACAGTACCCGCAGGTGGTAATCTTGGGCCATTCGGGTGGATCGCGGTCTCGTTCGTGGACCACGGCGAAGTGCCCGCTACTGGGCACTTCCGTCGGCCGGGGCCGCGCTGACGTAGAGCGGGAGGAATCGATAATAGACCTCCAGGCAGAGCGTGGCCAGTGCCGTGCTGTAGATGCGCCCTCCGTAAGGCCCCCAAACCGTATCGGGATCCCAAGAGCCGGCCACCGTGCCCGTCTTCCGCTGGCTTTGCACCAAGGTTTTTTGCAGGGCCTCATTCCACGGCTGCCAGTAGGCACCCTGCAACTGGTACATTCCCAACGTGCCGTAGTACCAGTAGTAGAGATTTGCAGTGCCCTGGTCCGGCAGTTCGCCCAGCAGGAAATCGCCGGCCTCGTTGCCGGCCGGATGTTCCCGGGGCATCCCCAGGAATTGCCAGCAGACGAGGGCCTCGGCGGTCATGGCGCGGCTGACCCGTTCGCCCGGCCGATAGGAGGACTTGCCGCCGTGCGTCCCGGAAGCCGCCTTGCGCAGATAGCGGATCAGCCCGTTTCGAGTTTGCACGGGGATGGGGATGCCGGCCAGTTCGGCGCTTTTCAGGGCCATCAGTTGCCAGCCGCACTGGCTCGTATCGCCCGGGTCGCCGGGGTTGTAGCGCCAGCCTCCGCCGGAGGGATCTTGGGCGGCGATGGTGTAGTTGACGGCGCGGCGGACCGATGGATAGAGCCGCTGATCGTTGGTCATTCCGTAGGCCTCGCTCAGGGCGAAGGCGGCCATGGAGTGGCAGTACATTCTCGCGTAGACGGTCGCGTTGCCGGCGAGATTTCCGTCGCTTGCCTGGACCCTCACCAGGTATTGCAGGGCGAGGCGGACGTTTTCGCGATAGGGACCCTCGCGGTGCGTATGGCCCGAGGCGAGGAAGGCCAATAGGGCCAGGCCGGTCACGCCGGTGTCGGCTTCGATCCCGGCGCCCTGCCGATTGCGTTCGGCGACGAATTGCTCGCGGCCGGCGCCGTGCTCGCTGGCGTCCCATCGTCCGTCGGGCTTTTGGATTGTGGCCAACCAGTTCAGAGCGGCCTTGACGGCCTCTTCACTCTCCCGAGTGGCTCCCAAGCGTTCGGCCACGCTGGTGCGATCCGGCGCCGTGCGCAGCCGGTAGATGTTGGGCACTTGCTGTTCGGTTTTCTGTTGAAGGCCTTGTCCGGCGAGAGCGATTTTGGTGCCGACGTCCGGCGCGTCGGGCGGATCCTGTCCGTCGGAATTATCCGGCGGCAAACCGGCCGGTTCGGCCGGCCGCGAGGGCATCCACTCTTGTCGCCCGGGCAGTGTGAACTCCGGCTGCGGGACGTTGGCCGCGTTGGAAACCCGTGGCGTGGAAGGGACGTCCAATTCCCCGGGAACGTAGGGGTTCGGCGGGGGAGAAGACCGGGCCAGATCCGGCCGGGAGCCGATCAGCAGCGGAGGCAGTTCGGGCGCCGGCCGGTCGGGCGTGGGCAGTTCCGGCGACTCGCGCGGTTGGTACGACGGCACGTCGATTCCGTCCGGTTCCGGCCCTTGCGGCAAACGGTCCTCTTGCGGTCTTTCCAACTCCGGCAGTTCCGGCTCGGGCAGGGGCGGTTCGGCCGAATCCGGATAGTCCGGCCGCGGCTCCCACGGCAGACTGGCCAACCGGGGCCGGTACTCGCGCTGCGGCTGGGCACTCGGATCGGGCTCCTCGCGACGGGGATCGATCACCTCGGGCCGCAGGACCTCGTCGTGGATCAACCTCTCCCACGGTTTCCCTTCCGCCGTCGAATCCGGGTTATCGGCAGAAGACTCGGAAAGCGCCTCGACGAACGAAACCTGCATCACCTCCTCTTGGTCCTCTTTTCCCTCGGCCGGATCGAATGCCAGAATCACGGTCGTCGTATAGGCGACGAACAGGGCGTGGGCTCCCAAGGAAAGAATCACGCACTTCAGCAGCGGCCGAGTCTGGCCCCAGCGGGTGTGCATCAACACGACCAGCGTGATCGTCAGGGCGGCCAGCCCCGCCCACAACAGGCCCACCAACAAATCCTTGCCGGTGAGGAACTCCAGCAGTTGGTCGAATCGGAGGGAACCCATGGGCTAGTTATCTCGCCGTGCAACTCGGACCGACACGTCAAGCTTTTCTACGCCCGCCTGCTTGCAGGCGTTGAGCACGGAGGCCACGCACTGGTAGACGACTTTGCCGTCTCCGCGGACGAGCACCCCGAGATCGGGGTACTGGCGCCGCGCGTCGCTCAACCGGCCGGTCAGTTCGTCGAGGGTGACGTCTTCGTCGTCGAGGGTCACCCGGCTGTCTTGATACACATTGACCACCCGCCGGGACGGCGGAGGCGTCAACACCCCGTTGTCGGCCACCTCGGGCACCCGCAGCGGGATTTTGCGCTCCCGCTCCTCCAATTCCTGGAATTTCGTGCCGACCATGAAGAAGATGACCAACAAGAAGACGATGTCGATCATCGGCGCCAGGTTCAGCGTCGGCTGTTCGTCGATTTGGGTCTTAAGGGGCATGGCGGGGGTAGTGGTTAGTGGTTAGTGGTTAGTGGTTAGTGGTTAGTGGGCAGTGGGCAGTAGTGGGTAGTGGTTAGTGGTTAGTGGGTAGTGGGCGGTGGTTAGTGGTTAGTGGGCGGTGGTTAGTGGTTAGTGGTTAGTGGGCAGTGGGCAGTGGGCAGTGGGCAGTGGGCAGTGGGCAGTGGGCAGTGGGCAGTGGGCAGTGGGTAGTGGGCAGTGGGTAGTGGGCAGTGGGCAGTGGGCGGTAGTGTGATCTCTCGTATCCATGTGTAATCTCTATCCACTATCCACTATCTCTACCCACTACCCACTACCCACTATCCACTATCCACTACCCACTATCCACTATCCACTATCCACTACCCACTATCCACTGCTTACGCGGCCGTTTCGCAGCGGTTGTTGCGGCGGGCCTTCGGCAAATTGACGTTTTCTTTCTTCTCTTGCAGTTCTTCGGCCGAGATCAGGTTGACGACTTCCTGTCCCATGGCGTCGATGTCGATGATCAGCCGATCGACGCGGCTGACGAAGAACAGGTAGCAGATCAGCGCGGGAATGGCCACGGTCAACCCGGCGGCCGTGGTCAACAGGGCCTCGCCGATCCCCTCGGCCAGCAACTTGGGACGCCCCATTTCCTCGGAGACGGCGATTTCGTTGAAGGCCCGAATCATCCCCACGACGGTGCCCAGCAGTCCCAACAACGGGGCCACGGTGGCCACGCCGTTGATCACGCGGAGGTATCGGCGCAGGCCGTTGGTCGCTCGCTCGCCGCTGTCGATGATGGCCTGTTCGACTTCCACGGCGGGCCGGCCCCATTTGCGAACCGCCCCGGCGAAGACGTCGGCCACGGGGCTGCCGTTCTCGGCGCAGAGTTCCAATGCCCGTGGGCGGTCCAACTCGCCGTCGCCGAGTTGCTTGAGGAACCGCTTGACGAACGGGCCGGGAATCACCCGATTGCGGCGGAGGCTGATCGCCCGCTCCAGCACGAACATCAGCAGGATGAACGAGCAGATCGCGATCGGGATCATCAACACGCCGCCGCTGCGGATGATTTCCCAGAGGTTCTTGGTGGGGATGGCCTTTCCGTCGTCGGCCGACTTTTCGGTGGCCGAGCGCGAGTCGTCGGTTTTCGCGTCGTCGGCGCTCGCGTTGACGGCAGTCTCTTCTGCACGAGCCGCTTGCTGCCACAAGGCGGCGGCAGCCCCCATGCCGATCAACATCACGGCCGCCAGCCACCAGGTGGCCTCGGGCCGCGGCGATGCGATGGTCCTGTTCATGCTTCACGATTCCTCGTAGTAGTAGGTCAGGGCTCGCCCTGACGGATTATCTTGTCGACTGCCCCTTTATTCTTTTCGTAAACCGGGCATGTCGGGGCTTAGCCAATCCGCGCGACTCCCCCCGTTTGGGTCTATCGATCTCCCAGCCGTTTGCGTGCATCCTCGGCGAAGGGCGTATCGGGATGCTGCTCGATGAGTTGGGTGTAGAGTTTCCGGGCCTCTGCCGATTCGCCCAACAGGTCGCGGCATTTTCCGGCCTGCAAAAGCGCGGCGGCCTGCCAGGTGGGATATGCGTAGCGGCTCTCCAACCGCAAATACTCCCGCAAGGCCGCGTCATATTTCTCCTGATGAAAATACGTTTCCCCGATCATCCACCGCGCCATGGCCGCCGTCTCGGTGCCCTCGCCCGTCGGCGAGTAGATCACCTTGTCGTATGCCTTTCGGGCACCTTCGAAGTCGGCCCGGCTGGCCAGGCACCGTCCGATCAGATAGTCGGCCTCGTGTTGCTGAGAGAAATCGGGGAAGTCGCCCTCGATCTTCGAGGCAATGGCCAACGCCCCGGCATATTTCTCCTGGTGCCACAAGACCTGCGCCTGACGCAACGGGATCATGGCCAACCACGCGTCGCGTCGGCCGCGCGTTTGCGAAGCCAGCCGGTCGAACGACTCGCCGGCCTTCGCGTAGTCGTTGCCGCGATAGGCCGCTTCGGCGGTCCAATACTCGGCGACCAATCGGTTCGGGCTTTCGGGGAATTCTCTCACCAGCGCGTCGAACACTTCGCCGGCAAGCGGCCAGTCCTCCTCGGCCACGGCGATCTGACCGGAAAGGCTCAGGGCGTGCTCTCGGATTCGCGCGTCCGGCTTGCCGCCGAGCACTTCGCCGGTCAGTTGCTTTGCCCGCTGGTAGTCTTCGGCTTCGAACGCCCGCCGGGCCAGCCGGAACGTGGCGTCGGCCCGGAAGCGGCTCTGCGGATATCGGGAACGCAGTTGCTCGAACAAGTCGCTCGAAGCGTCCTTCTCGTTCAACTCGTCCAACGACCAGGCCCACTCGTAAAGCACGGCGTCGAGTTCCGGCAACTGAGGGTACTCTTGGGTCAGCCGCTGGTAGAGAGCGACCGCTTCGCGGTCCTGTTGCAGCCGGTCGCGCAGTCGGGCGGCGGCCAGCAGTGCCTCGGCGTGCTGCTTCTCTTTCGGATATCGGTCGATCACCAGATCGTACATCGCCAGGGCCGGGTCGTGGCGGCCGAGTTCTTCGAGGATCCGCCCTTGCGCCAACGCCGCATCGGACGCCATCGGCGCCGGCGGGTTCTTCTTCAACAACTTCTCGAACGCGGCGGCCGCCTCTTCCGGTCGGCCGGCCTTCAGTTGGCTCCACCCCAAGCCGGCCAGTCCTCGCAGTTCACGTTCGTCGGAAGCCCCGTCCGTGACCAGGCCGAACAACTCGGCCGACCACGCCGCGTCGCCCGCTTCGTAAGCCGCATCGGCCAACCGCTCGGTCAGCGGGATCGTCCGTGGGTGTTGAGGGTGTTTCTGTGCGAGCGCCCGATACTGTTCCTTGGCCTTGTCGAGTTGTCCCGTGCGGGCATAGCAGACGCTCAGTTCGGCCCGGGCCTTGCTCTCCAGGTCTTCGGCCGGTCCGGTACCCAAAAAGGCCTCCAGCGACTTGACGGCGTCGGCGTGTCGATCCAGTGCCGTCAACAGGCACCCTTCGGTCAATTGTGCATCGGCTTTGAGCCTGTCGTTCGTCGAACCCAGGACCGGCGTCAGGGCGATCAACGCTTCCTCATATCGTTCGAGACCCTCGTTGGCCGACGCGAGAAGATATCGGTCTTCCAGGCCCATTTCGTCGAAACCGCCGACGGCCACCAGCGGCTCGATCAGGTTGAGCGCTTCGTCGAACCGTTTGCGTTTCAGCAGCGATCTGGCACGCAGGCGCCGGACGTTTTCTTTCAGCGGGCTTTGGGGAAACCGTTGCAGGAAATCGTCGGCGGTCCGGTCGAGCGCGTCGTGGTCGCCCTCTTCCAAGGCCATCTGGATCTTGGCGTGCACTGCGTCATCGACCCACTCGTTGCCGGTCGCCGCGGATACGATAACCAGGTCGAACTGGGCACGGGCCTCCGCCGTTTTGCCCAGGTGGCGCAAAGCGTCGCCGGCGTGGAACCGGACGGCGGGGACCAATTCGTGCTCCGGTTCGGCGGTCGCCGCGGCCGATAGCGTCTCGGCCGCGGCCGACCAATCCTCTTGCCTCCGCTGGACCAGGCCGAGTCCATAACGAGCTTCGATGCCGATCTTGGGATCCGACGCGATGCTCTCGAACCACGGTTTGGCCTCGTCCAACCGATCGAGTTTCATCAGGGCCCATCCTCGACCCAACCGGGCGTGCGACGTCCATGGGCTTGCGGTCAGCTTCGTTTCGAAGGCCGTGAACGTCTCGATGGCCGCAGCGTACTTGCCCGCGGCGTACTGCAAAGCGCCCAAATGAAACCGGGCATCGTCGGCAAGCCGGCTGTCGGGATTGTCCGCCACGGCCACGTAGAGTCGCTCGGCCTCGTCGTTTCGGCTTTGCCGTTCCAATGCCTGGGCGA
Organism: Thermoguttaceae bacterium; assembly: GCA_035527455.1. Lineage (GTDB taxonomy): Bacteria > Planctomycetota > Planctomycetia > Pirellulales > Thermoguttaceae > DATLAN01. Next base: position 10,425 of record DATLAN010000074.1, on the reverse strand, counting down.
GCCCGAAGCGGCAGTCGTCCGCCAACTTCCCTTGGGGGAACTCCTGCAAGCCGGAGCGGAAGTAATTCTCTGCGGTTGCCACGCTCCCTTCGGTCATCGCGATGTCGCCCAAGTAGGGCAACACGCAGGCATTGAGCCGATCGGTGGCGTAGCGGGACCGGAATTGGATGAGGTCGTCTTTGGCCCGAGCATACTCTTGGGCCATGTACGACGCTTCCCCGGCGCGAAACAGGGCCGCCCGGGCAAGCGGTCCGTCGCCGCGGCGAGTAAGATACCGGCGGAAATGGTCGGCGGCTTCGCCAGGGGCTCCCGAGTAGAGCAGGGCCTGGCCCAGATAGAAGGTGCCCGGATCGGCCCTGGCGTGGTCGGGATACCTCCGGAGCAGTTCCTTGAACTCGGCAATCGCCAGATCCCACCTTTGCTGGTCGTAATTCTTCGCGGCAAAGGTATAAAGATCGTCGGCTTCATCGCCGTGCACGACCCCCTCGATCGTGCCGACGATTAGCAGTCCGCATACCAGGAGCGCGGATTGCCGGAAGGCCGTCAACTTGGCCGCTGGCACCATGGTTGCACCTTGCAGAGTCTCTTCTATCAGAAGCCGGTCGCGAGCGGAAACGCAAAAAAACCCCGGTGGCGGCGGCTACTCGACCACGGCCACTGGGGTTTGTCGTTTGCTCGCATCGTACCGGCCGATTTAGGGAAGGAAGGTCTCTTCCCCTACTGTACGCATCAGTTCCGCGCACGGTTTGCCGGGGAGGAGTCGTTCAGTAATAACTTCCCGGCCCGCCGTCCACGTTGCCCACCATGTGGAAATGGTCGTGATCGAGGTAGATCACCTCCTGGGAGTCCTCGTCGGTGAAGGTGTACGGGATCGGCCAACCGACACGCGTCGTTTCCGTATAGTTGATGATGCACTTGTAGTGGGCGTGGTGGAGTTGGACCGGACCGACCAAGGGAACGACCCGGATCGGATCCACGAATTCATCGATCGGCTCGACGATGATCTGCACGTTGTTGCGTTGGACCTCGTGCAGGAAGGGCAGCCCGCCTTCTGTCGGGTTGGCCTTCTCCAACGCCCGGATGATCTCGTCGTCCGACGGCGGGTCCAAGCCCTTGGCAGGCCCTCCGGCCGTCAGCGGTCCCAGAATGGCCACCCGCTTGTACCGCTCCTGTTCCCAGGCATGGTCTTCCAATTGGTCCTGGAAAAAGGGCGAAACGGGAATGGGGATACTGGCCAGCCCGATGTCGATCGACGGGCCAAACGTGGTCAGACACCCGGTGGACGAGACCAAACACAACAGCACCAGGGCACAGACGGCGGCGGAGGCGGTTCTTCTGTACATCCGTAATTCCTCGACTGATCGGTCCCAGTGGACAGTCGGGCGCAGCACGCCCCCTGCCCTGCGAATTCCCCATCGAATCCCCGGTGCCGGCTGGCAGCAGCGGCATACCCACACCGTGGTTACCATTCCTTATCGTGTGAAACTGTGCGGAACTTGCGGGTATTTCGGAATGTACCGGTGATAGCGGGCCGGTCGCGGAAACGAAAAAGCCCCCACGTCGGGTGGACCGAGTGGGGGCTGAAGTGTCTTGTCCCCGGCGACTTCAACGGCGGCCACGGTCCTTGAAGTCGAGCATCCACCAGCCGTCGTCCCATTCCAGCGTCACTTTCCGCCAGCCCAGCGGGACCTGCGGATAGGGGTAGAACGGGCCGATGTACGGCCACGCGGTGGGCGAATACTGTCTCGGATAGGTCAACGCCCCGTAGTTGGGATAGGCCGCGTAGCTCGGCCACGCGTAGTTGGGCATGTGCGGCTGATCGTATCGCACCGGAGCGACACCGCCACCCGTGCCGGCCACGTACGCCGGAATCGGGCCCTGCCGGGCTGGAACGGCCTCCGGCATCGGCCCGGCCTGCAGCATGGCCACCGGAATCGGGCGGCCGGGAAAACCCGCCATCTGCAAGCGAGGAACCGCCTGCTGTTGGATGGCCGGTTGTGCAGCGGGCTGGATGGCCGCCACCGCTTCGGCCGACTTCAGTTGAAACGAACTGGCGATCGGCTCGGCCGCCGTGTCGGCGGGAACCGCCGGCCTGATCGACCTGGCCGCCACCGTGCGTTCCGGGGCCAGCGCCCCAGGGATCGGCTTCAGGAGCGGATTCTTGGCCGTGCTCGTCTTCGGCGCCGCTTTCTCGGGGGCCGGAGTCGCCGGCTCGTTCGGCTCCACCGTCAGACTGTTGATGATTCGCTTGACCTCTTGGCACTCGAACACCACCTGCAGGGCGGTATTCAGCTGTTCCTCGCTGGTCACCTGCCCGTGGAGCCACGCGCTGCCGTCCTGATACTTCACGCCGATCTTGTAGCTCTTCAGTTGGCCGCTGTTTCGCAGGTTCTTGGCGATTTCGTTGGCAATCTCTTGGTTATCGGCCCATGCCAGTGCGGGCAAGAGAGCGATGGTCGCGGCGACCACCAGACCTGTCAACGTACGTCGCATGCTTTTCCCTCCTCGTTAGGTCCACTCGTTTGGTGGGTTGCCATCGGAAACCGCTGTATGCAAGACAAGCCCCATGGTCTCGCCGGGTCGTCGGCTCCTATGGCGCCGGTGTGTATGAAAACGGTCTACGGACCTCGGAGACCTCGTCACCGTGGTCAGGGCGGCAGCAAGACCGGCCGGAAGCCGAAGGGAGGCATCACCGTACCAAGGTGACGGTAGCACACGGGAATGCGCGGTGTTGCCCCCCTTTGCAACGCCCGTTTCCGATTGTTGGCTGCCTGACTATAGGTTTCGGTTGCTGGTTGTATGGAAAGGAAGCTTTTTTTCGATTTTGCCGGTCTTCGGGGTCGTAGGAGGGTCCGGTTGTATCGATTATTCCAGCGGCGAGCGCGTCGGGGACCACTTGAGGCGAAAACTCTTTCCCCTGCCGATGCAGCCGATGCATCTTGCATAACCGGATCGTTTTTTCCCGTCCACCTACTCGACGCCGCCGGACCGTACGTCGGACGTTGAAAAGGTCCCCCCGTGACGTAGTTTTGATTGACCGAAATGATCGATCTGCCCACCACGCCCGTGGAGGGCATCTCCTCTAGCCGGGATTTATCATGAGCCGTTGGTAGCGACCGCATTTAGGCGGTCTGCTCGTGGTTCGGGCAAATCGGACCCGATCAAGCGGGTCGCTACGAGCCCGTGGGAATTGCGAGCCCATCGGAATAGTGCCGGCTGAGGACTACGTGATGCCGCGAGAGAAATCGACGTGCCGATCGCCGAAGACGTACAACTGGCCGCCGATGCCGAAATCGCCTATCCCGACCTGGTGAATCTCTACGGATGCACCGTCGGCGAGAAGACGCGGATCGGCCCGTTCGTGGAGATCCAGCGAAACGCCTCCGTCGGCCGGAGGTGCAAGATCAGCTCGCACACCTTCATTTGCGAGGGGGTGACGATCGAAGACGAGTGCTTCGTCGGCCACCACGTCTGTTTCATCAACGACCCCTACCCGCTGGCCACCACGTCCCAGGGGCAGCCGCAAACGGCGGCCGATTGGCAGGCCGTGCCCACCCGCGTCTGCCGTGGAGCCTCGATCGGCTCCGGCGCGGTCATCCTCTGCGGAGTGACGATCGGCGAAGGGGCCCTGATCGGCGCCGGGGCCGTGGTCACCCGGGACATCGGCGCCCATGAGATCGTGGCGGGCGTGCCGGCCAGGTTCATCCGCAGCAAGACCAGCCAGGAGTACACGGAGTAGACGATGCCCGGCACGTGTACCAGTTCGCTGCAAGTTCCCTTCCTCGACCTCGGGCTGCAGAACCGCCGCATCTGGTCCGAGCTTCAAGAGGCCATCGAGACGGTCGCTGCCCGATCCCAGTTCATCCTGGGCCCGGCGGTGGAACGGTTCGAGACGGCCTTCGCCCCGTACGTGGGCCGGCGGTTTTGCGTGGGTGTCAACAGCGGCACTTCCGCCCTGCACATGACGCTGGCGGCCTGCGACATCGGCCCCGGCGACGACGTAATCACCACGCCCCATACCTGGATCAGCACCAGTTGGGCGATCAGCTACGTCGGCGCCCGGCCCGTGTTCGTGGACATCGATCCGGTCACCTGCAACATCGATCCGCAGAAGGTCCGCCGGGCGATCACGCCGCGCACCAAGGCGATCCTGCCCGTGCACCTCTACGGCCAGGCCTGCGAAATGGACGCGCTGTGCCGGATCGCCCGGGAACATGACCTGCTGCTGATCGAAGACGCCGCCCAGGCCCACGGTGCCGTCTACGACGGGCGGCGGATCGGCTCGTTCGGCAAGGCGGCCTGTTACAGCTTTTATCCGGGCAAGAATCTCGGCGCGTTGGGCGAGGGCGGGGCCGTGGTCACCGACGACGAAGAGCTGGCCGAGCGGATCCGCCGGCTCCGCGACCACGCCCAGGACGGCCGCCACCACCACGTGGAATTGGGCTTCAACACGCGCATGGAGGGAATCCAAGCGGCCGTGCTCGACGTGAAGCTGCGATATCTCGACGGCTGGAACGCCGCCAGGGCACGGCACGCTCGGCAGTATTGCGGGGCGTTGGCCGACGTGCCCGGCGTACAACTCCCCACCGCCGTGCAGCCGAACGCGCACGTGTGGCACCTGTTCGTGATCCTCGTCTCCGGCATGGATCGGGACGAGTTGCAGAAGGAGTTGGCCGAGCGGGGCGTCGCCTGCGGCGTGCATTATCCCACGCCGGTTCCCTTCCAGCCGGTTTATGCCCATCTCGGCTACCGCCGGGGCGATTTTCCGGTTGCCGAGGACGTCATGCGGCGCTGCCTTTCGCTGCCGATGTTTCCCGAGTTGGAGGATCGGCAGATCGAGCACGTGGCGGAGGTCCTGCGTTCGGTTCTGCAAATGACTCCTCTCTCCCGTTTTCGGGAGAGGGGCAGGGGGTGAGGGCACTAACGTGGGGCACGTTTCCAACGTGCCAGAACTAAGAAGGCACGTTGGAAACGTACCCCACAGTAACAACACCGACCCGGAGGCACCCGACCCTTGGATCTCACCGACAAGAACATCCTGGTTACCGGCGGCTGCGGGCTGATCGGCTCGACGATCGTCGACCGGCTGCTCGACGCCGATCCGACCGTACACGTGACCGTGATCGACGACCTCAGCCGCGGGACGCTGTTGAACCTCGAAGACGCCCTGCGAAGCGGCCGCGTGGAACTGGTGCGTGAAGACGTCCGCCGCTTCGATCGCATCCGCCCGTACTTCGACGGCATCGACGGCGTGTTTCATCAGGCGGCCATCCGCATCACCCGCTGTGCCGGCGAGCCGCGCGAATGCCTCGAAGTGCTCGTCGACGGCACCTTCAACGTGCTGCAGGCGTGCGTGGAGGCCAAGGTGCAGCGCGTGGTCGCCGCGTCTTCCGCTTCCGTTTACGGCATGGCCGATGAGTTTCCCACGCCCGAGACGCACCACCCCTACAACAACCGCACCTGGTACGGCGCGGCCAAGGTGGCCAACGAGGGGATGCTGCGAAGCTTCCACGACATGGTCGGCCTGGATTACGTGGCCCTGCGATACTTCAACGTCTACGGGGCCCGGATGGACGTCTTCGGCAAGTACACCGAGGTGCTGATCCGCTGGCTCGATTGTCTCGACCGCGACGAGCCGCCGAAGATCTTCGGCGACGGGCGGCAGACGATGGATTTCGTTTACGTCGAGGACGTCGCCCGGGCGAACCTGGCGGCCTTGCAGAGCGACGTTTCCGACGAGGTGTTCAACGTCGGGACCGGGAAGGAGACCAGCCTGCTGGAACTGCTGGAGGCCCTGCTGCGCGTGACCGGCAAGAGCCACATCGCGCCGGAATTCCTTCCCGAGCGGGCCGTCAATCCGGTCCCGCGCCGGTTGGCCGACGTCGGCAAGGCCCGGCGCATGCTCGGATTCCGCGCGAAGATCGGTCTGGAGGAGGGACTGCGGCGGCTGGTCGCGTGGCGTCGCGACGTGTTGGCACGTGGGCAACAAGAGGCGTACGAAGGGCCGCCGGCCGCCGTCGCCGGAGGAAGTGAGCGTCCGTCATGATTCCGATCACCAAGCCACACCTCGGCTGGCCCGAAGGCGAAGCCGCCCAGGCAGCCGTCCTCAGCGGTTGGGTTACGCAGGGACCCAAGGTGGCCGAGTTCGAACGCGCCGTGGCCGACTACTGCGGCACCGACGACGCCGTGGCCGTGTCGAGTTGCACGGCCGCGTTGCACCTGGCGCTGTTGACGCTCGACGTCGGCCCGGGCGACGAAGTGATCTGCCCGTCGATGTCGTTCATCGCCACGGCCAACGCCGTCCAATACACGGGCGCCACGCCCATCTTCGCCGACGTCGACCCGCGCACGTACAACCTCGATCCCGACGCGGTCGAGGCGGCAATTACGTCCTCGACCAAGGCGATCATGGTGGTCCACCAGATCGGTCTGCCGGCCGATATCGATCGCTTCCGCGCGCTGGGCGAAGCGTACGACCTGAAGATCCTCGAGGACGCCGCCTGTGCGATCGGCAGCCGCTACAAGGGTCGACCGATCGGCGGGCACACCGAGATGGCGTGCTTCAGTTTCCATCCGCGGAAGGTGATCACGACCGGCGAAGGCGGTATGATCGCCACGAACAACCCGGACTACGCCCGGCGGTTGCGACTCCTGCGGCAACACGGGATGGACCTTTCCGACGTCGCTCGCCACGGCACGAAGCAGGTTCTCACCGAGCAGTACGTGTGCCTGGGCTACAACTACCGCATGACCGACATTCAGGCGGCGATCGGGATCGAGCAGATCGGCAAGCTCGACCGGATCGTCCAAGGGCGGCGCGAGCTGGCCGCGCGCTACACGGAAGCACTGGCGAATCACCCCTGGCTGCGCCCTCCGCACGTCCCCGACTACGCCGAACCGAACTACCAAAGCTACGCCGTGCAATTGACCGAGGAGGCCCCGCTGGGGCGCGACGAGTTGATGCAGAGGCTGCTGGACGCCGAAATCGCCACCCGGCGGGGAATCATGCTCATTCACCGGGAACCGTCGTACCAAGACGCGAAACTCGGCGGGCCGTTGACCGCTTCGCAGGCGGCCAGCGAGAACTCGCTGCTTCTCCCGCTGTATCCCCAAATGGAAGCGGCCGACCAAGACAAAGTGATCGGGATGTTGTACGCGATCGCCGAGAACCGGACGATCGCGCCCTGCCGCCTGATCGAACAGGAAGCGATCGTTTGAACCCTCGCCCCATGAATCGAAAACGTGTCGCCCGCAAGATCGCCGAGACGGTCCGCCGTTTGCGGCTGGACCTGAGCGGACTCGACGTGCTGACCGAAGCGGCTACGGGTCCTTACGCGGTGACGGCGGTGATCGCCGCGCATGCCGGGGCGCGCGTGACGGCGCTGACGAAGAACTCCCGTTACGGCACGGCCGAAGAAGTTCGCCGCGAGACGATCGAACTGGCGGCGGAAATGGGCGTGGCCGATCGGATCGAGATTGTCGAGTCGTTGCGGCCCGACGAGATCGCCCGGGCGAACGTCGTCACCAACAGCGGCCACCTGCGTCCGATCGATGCCCGGTTCGTCCGCGCGATGACGCCCGGCACCGTGGTGCCCTTGATGTACGAGAGCTGGGAGCTGCGCGAGGGGGAAATCGACCTGAACGCCTGCCGTCGGCGGGGGATCGTCGTGGCCGGGACGAACGAACGGCACCCGCATCTCCGCGTGTTCGACTACCTGGGCCTGTTGGCCGTGAAGGGGCTGCTCCACTGCGGCGTGCCGGCGGCCTGCTCGCGACTGTTGCTGGTTTGCGACAACCCTTTCTGCCCGTACATCCTCAAAACGCTCACCGATTGCGGGGCGGCGGTTGACGTGCTTACCCCGACAGGCGTCGTCGGCGCGCCTAAGCGCTGTGGGGACGAGCGGAGCATGTACGACGGCGTGATCGTTGCCGACACACCCGGCGTGCAGCCGATCCTCGGCAAGGCGGGAGAAGCGAAATACGCGGTGGAACAACTCGGCCAGTTCGACGTCCTGGTGCAACTCTGGGGCGACGTCGATCGGAGCCTCTTCAGCGGCCGCGCAGAAACAACCGGTGCCATGGGGTGGCACGCCCTGAGGGACGAAGGGCGTGGAGAACCTGCCAAACCACGCCCTTCGTCCCTCAGGGCGTGCCACCCTGGCCAAGAAGGTGATCGCGCCAATCGCGCGCAGATGCTCGGTGGCGTCGTCTGCCATCCGGCCGCCGAGCCGGCTCGAGGGCACATGGGAATGCTGCTGAGCGAATTGGGACCCGATCCGATCGTCCGCTTGCAGGCCGGCGGGCTGAAGGTCGGCCAACAACTCGCCTCGCAACGTAGGGCGGATTTCCTAATCCGCCGAGAGATTGGTGGGGCAGATTTCCTAATCTGCCGAGAGATTGAGGGAACCACGGCAGGTTGGGAAACCTGCCCCACGCTACACTCTTTTCCAGACGAGTCGTACTTCGACAAGGTCCTCGTCCTTCCAGAAGGTTGCACGGTGTGAAACGGACCGAACCACAACTCGCAGGAAACGCCCACCGCAAGTGGGCGTTCTCGGCCGCCAAGCTGGCCTTGGGCGTCGGCCTGGTATGGTGGTTGATCCAGTCCGGCCGCTTCGATCCCGGGGTCTACGGCGCGCTGCTCCAGGAACGGACGGCGTGCTTTCTGCTGGGCGTCTTCCTGAGCCAATGGATCATGTTGTTGGTGCCCTTCGTGCGGTGGTGGCTGCTGGCGCGGGCGACGGGCCTGCCAATCTCGCTCGGCGAGGCCGTCCGCCTCGGGCTCAAAGGGGCGTTCGCCAACCTCTTCGTGCCCGGCGGATTGGGAATCGACGGAGTACGCCTGCTCCATTTGCGCCGATACCACCGCCGGCAATTCCTCGACGGGGCCGCGTCGGTGGTCCTGGATCGAGCCTTGGGAGTCTTGGCCCTGCTCATCCTCGGCGGCGTGTGCTCCTTGATCTTGCTGGCGCGGAATCACAGCCCGTGGATGCTCCGGCTGGTGCTGGTCAACGGGCTTCTCCTGGTCGTACTACTGGCTGCCCTGGGTATCGTCTGCGGCTTCGTACGGCCGCAAATGCTCGATCGGTTGCGACACATCCGGCTTCTCGACCACTTGCTGCACGCCTTCCATGCCTACCGCGGCCACCGTCGCACGTTGGCCTGGGGGCTGTTGCTCTCGCTGATCGGTCACGTGGGCGTGTGCTGTGCGGCGGCCTTCGCCCTGCTGTCGCTCGGATATCCGGCCTTCCTCAGCGCGGTCTTTACGGCGACGCCGATCGTCACCGTGGCCAGATCGATCCCGCTGACCCCGCTGGGACTGGGCGTCAGCGACAGCGTCGCCGCGTTCCTTTACCCGGTGGTCGGGCTGCAAGGCGGGGCCGAAGTCCAAATGCTGCTTCGCGCGAGCGTGACACTGATCTTCTTGACATGCGGTGTGGCCTATCTGCGTGTTCGCCCGGAGGTCGTTTCCCGCGTGCCGCGGCCCGTCGATCTTGCCGAGGACGCCCTGGTGGGAGGCCGAGCATGAATCGTTCCGCGTTGGTTTCACTGATCGTTCCGGTCTACAACGAGGCGGATGGGCTCGACGAGTTGATCCGCGAGTTGTCCAAGCTGCAGACGAACCGCTTCGGCGACAGTTTCGAGTTCGTCCTGGTCGACGACGGCTCGACCGACGACACCTGGCAGGAATTGCTCGTCTGGGCCGAGCACGAACCGCGGCTGACCCTGGTCCGTCTGGCGGGCAACCGCGGGGCGCATCGGGCCGCCAGGGCCGGCCTCGAAGCGGCCCGCGGCGACGTGATGATCGTGATCCCCGCCGACTTGCAGGAAGGGATCGACCTGGTCGAAGCGTGCCTCGACGCGTGGCACCAGAGCGGAAACATGGTCGTGATGATGGCGCCGAAGCACGGCCGGGTCTACGACAATCGGCTCTCGGCCTGGGCCGCCGGCCTGTTTTATCTCGTGCTCCGGGCAACCACGGGGCTGTACAAGAACGTTCCCGTGCGATCGCAAGTCAAGCTGATGGATCGGGTGGCGACCGATGCGTTCCTGGAGAACAGTTCGGCCTACACGCTGCGGGCGCCGTTCGTGCTGCGGCAGAAGTTCCCGTGCGACGTGGTCTTCTACGAGGTGCAGAAGCGCGGCCGGGGCAAGTCGAAATGGAACTTCCGCAAGAAGACGGCCCTGTTTCTCGACGTGCTGATCGACGTCTCCGCCTGGGTGCTGAGCCCGTGGCGGATCGCCGCCGCCGGCTTCGCGCTTTACGCCTGCCTGATGGCGGCTTCCTGGGCGTTCGGTCCGGCCGGGCAAGCGCTGGCGGCGGTCGCCGATTTTTCGCTGCGGGCGACCGTGTTGGCGGTCCTTGCCGTGTTGGGCGTTCACGTCGTGCGGATCCACGAAGAACTCCGCGGCCGGCCCGTGTAC
>DATLAN010000073.1:0-29188 GCA_035527455.1 Thermoguttaceae bacterium | reverse complement strand
ACCGCAAAGCCGACGCCGCCGACCGTCAACGCCGTGTAGTAGACCGAAATCCCCTGCTCGATCGGAGTCGGATCGAACGGGTCCGGCAGGTTCGAGGTCTGCGTCCGCTGGATCATGTTGAGCCATTGCGGGTGCATGAAGTAGCCCCCGTAGCTGCCGTCCAGGTCGCCGCCGACCGACGCCCCGCCGCCGATGCCCCAGATGTTCCGCTGGTACACGTCGTGATCGTCGGGAATGATCACCGCCGGAATGTCGCGGGTTAGGTCGCGGAAGGCCCAACACCACAGGTACCATTTGTAGAGATAGTCCAGGCAGGCTTTGTTCAACGGCCGCTCCTGGGCCCGGGTGGGATTGCCCTCGTAGACCTGGTCGCCGGAAAAGAAGAGCAGATCCGGCTTGTGGACGGCGACGTGTCGGACGATCTCGTTCTGCGGGAAATAGACGCATCTGGTCCAGTCGTACGTGTTGCTCGCCTCGACCGTCCCTTCGCTTCCCGCGTCGGCGGGAAAGGGCACGTCCACGCCGTACGGCAGCGGGTATTCGTAGCCGCCGCGGACCTGCATGTTGCCGGTGAACGCCGCCACCACCAGCGTCTCCTTCTCCACCGGATCATGGCGAATCGTGCCCGACCAGTAGCATGAATGCAGCCGGCCGTCGCTCTGCTTCAGATCGTACTTCAGGCGATACGGGACGTCGCTGCCCGGGCCGAAGTCGTCCACGCGGAAGGTGGCCGTGGAGCCGGGCACGACGATCTTCTCGGCGGCGATCGTCCGCCAACCGTCGCCTTGGCGGACCTGCAGTTCGACCTCCCGGCTATCCTGCCGGCCCAGGGGGAAGAGTTGGGCCGCCAGCTTCAGCGTGCCCTGGTGGAGCGTGTATTGGCTCGACAGGATCGGCCCCAGGCGGCGGCTTTCGTCGGCGACGACCTTGCTCCCGGAGACTTCCCAGTCGCGGAACCAGAATCGGGCCGTGCCGCCGGACCATTTCTCGAAGGCCGCCTGTTCGGGCCCCCAGTCGCGGAACCAGAACCGGTCGGCCTTCTGGTCGCCGCCGGGATGCGATACCAGGGCAAAATTGCCGATCAACTTCGCGGCCTCGACCTGTTCGGTCGTCTCATCGAGCAGCCTGCCGGTCTGCGTGTCCAGGGCACGGAGAGTCAACTCGTAGCGTCCGTCCTTGGGCGTGGCCGTCAGTCGCAACGTCACGTCGTCCGGCAGCGCCTTGGCGACGGGCGTCTTCTGGTTCGGTGCCACGGGAGCGCCCGGCTCGAGCGGCGGGGCCATCGGCAGTGGTTCCGTGAAGTCGCGGAGGAAGACCTTGCCGCCGGCGTCGATCCCGGCCAGCAGCCCTCCCCCCGGGCCGGGATTGTGGTGGATCAGCGCAGCGGCCCGGTAGTCCATCTCGGCGCCCCCGGCCCCGATCAGAAACCCGGCGGCCGCGCTCACGGCGGTCCCTCCGACCTTGTTGCTCGCGTCGATCAACCCGGTGCGAACGGTCACCGTGAAGTCGCCGTCCCGGTTGTTTAACCGGTGGGTCAGCAGATGAACGGTTCGGATCGGCTTGTTGGCCGAGGCCTCCAGGCATTCCAGCCGACCATCGCGGATCTGCCAGTCCTGCAGCCGGTTGGCCCAGTACTGTGGCCCGATCCACACCCGATACGCGTCGTCCGGCCAGGCGCTCCGGAAATCGGCCGCCTCCCCACCCGACGGGCCGAGGGCACCCAGAATCGTGCCGGCTGACAGGAGCAGGCATTTCACGTGCAGGAGTCGAGGTACTGATTTCATCGGCGGTCTCCTCATCTGGCGGTGCCTGGGGGTCTCGGTTCATCCGCAATGCACACCCGGCGTATGGCAGGGGGGCAGGTTCCTCGCCCTGAAATACACCGCCCGCGCATTGCCCACATTATCGCCGAAGCCGCCAGGTTTTCAACCTTCGCCAACGTGCAGCCAACCACCACCGCCAACGCCCGCCGACTGCGTTCGGCGGGGTCTGTGCTCCGCTGGACGTCACCGCCGCACTCCCGCACTCCCCGGGGGCAACTTGCGACCCCGATCCCCCCTTGGTAGAATTCGTCGTTTGCAGTATTATTCTTCCCAATCAGCACCGGAAACCAAGAAGTGAGCAACACACTGAAGGTCGCCGTGATCGGCGGCGACGGGACCGGGCCGGAAGTGGTGGCCGAAGGTATCAAAGTCCTCAAAGCCATTGCCGCCCTGGAAGGCATCAAATACGAACTACAGGACTTCGACTTCGGCGGCGATCGGTACCTGAGGACGGGCGAAATCCTGCCCGAGGGGGCCACCGACGAGCTGGCCGCCTTCGACGCAATCCTGCTCGGCGCGGTCGGCCATCCCGACGTCGCGCCGGGCATCCTCGAAAAGGGCCTGCTGCTGCACCTCCGATTCCACTTCGACCAGTACATCAACCTGCGGCCGGTGAAGCTCTATCCGGGCGTGGAGACCCCGCTGGCCGGCAAGGGACCCGAGGACATCGACTTCGTCGTGGTTCGCGAAAACACCGAGGACATGTACGCGGGCATAGGCGGGTTTCTCAAGAAGCACACCCCCGACGAAGTGGCCATGCAAACGGCCGTTTACACCCGCAAGGGCTGCGAACGCTGCATCCGCTGGGCCTTCGAGTATACCCGGAAACGCGACCGGAAGAAACAACTCACCCTGGTGGCCAAGACGAACGTGCTCACTTATGGTCACGACTTGTGGTGGCGGACCTTCCAGGACGTGGCCAAGGAGTATCCCGACATCAAGCCCGACTACAACCACGTCGACGCCTGCTGCATGTGGATGGTGAAGAATCCGGAGTATTACGACGTGATCGTCACCACCAACATGTTCGGCGACATCATCACCGACCTCGGCGGCATCATCCAGGGCGGGATGGGCGTGGCGGCCGGCGGCAACATCAACCCCGAGCCGGGCGGGACCAGCATGTTCGAGCCCATGGGCGGAAGCGCCCCGAAATATACCGGCCAGGGCGTAATCAACCCCATAGCCACCATCGCCGCGGTGGCCATGCTGCTCGAACAGGCCGGCTATGAAACCGCGGCCCATCGCGTGACCAACGCCATCCAGACCGTCACCGGCACCAAGATGAAAAGCCAGGCCGCCGGCCGCATGGGCTACAGCACCACCGAAGTCGGCGACCTGGTGTGCGAGTCCCTATAAAACCGCGACCGGTGGTCGCGCCCTATACTCGACCGGTGGTCGCGCCCTGCATGTGATCGGTAATCGGAACACCGGGCGCGACCACCGGTCGCGGCTTTATAAGGAACTCACCATGCCCCTGATGCAGAGTCCGCCCGGCGCCTATACCGTCATCGATGGCCGGCGCTATCTCTACTTCGCCGGCACCGGCTACCTGGGATTGCAGGGGCACCCGGAAGTGATTCGGGCGGCTTGCGAGGCGACCCAACAGTACGGCATCGGCAGCGCGAACTCGCGGACCGCCTTCGGCAATCTCCCGCCCACGCTCGACGTGGAACACGAGGCCGCCGCGATGCTGGGCGTCGAGGATGCGTTCTATTTCGCGTCGGGGTACGTGGGAAATCATATTCTGACGTTGATGCTGCAGGATCGGTTCGACGCCGTGTTCGTCGACGAACTCTCGCACTACAGCGTGTTCGAGGCGGCACGTCTGTCCGGCCGGCCGGTTTTCCGCTTCCGACATTGCGACCCGGAGCATCTTGCCGAAAGCCTCGAGATACACCTCGAGCCGGGCCAACGGCCGCTGGTGGCCGGCGACGGCGTGTTCGCCGCCCGGGGTACGATCGCGCCGGTCGCACAGTATGAAGCCGTCCTCGCCGAATACCCCGGCGCGATGCTCTGTCTCGACGACGCCCACGGCCTGGGAGTGCTCGGCATGGAAGGGCGCGGGACGTTCGAGCACGCCGGCCTGTTCGACCGCGGTGTGAATGGTTACCCCGACGTCAGCGCCGACTCCTCCGACGGCCCGCGGCTCTTCCTTTGCGGCACGCTGAGCAAGGCGATCGGCGGCCATGGGGGCGTCATTTCCGGCTCCGGCGACTTCATCGCGCGGCTGAAATCGACCTCGCCCTATTACGGCGGCGCCAGCGCCCCGCCGGTTCCGGCCGCCGCGGCAACGGCCCGGGCGTTGGAAATCGTCCGCACGCACCCGGAACTGCGAACGCGATTGTGGAAGAACGCGGAGGCGCTGAAGGGCGGGCTGTGCCGGATGGGCCTTCAAGCCGACGACACGCCGGTGCCGATCGTCTGCCTGACGCTCGGCGACGCCGAGAACATGCAGCGCATCCAGCGGGAGTTGATGCAGCGCGGGATCGTGATCGCGTACATGGCCGCCTACTCGGGTCTTGGTCCGGAGGGAGCACTGCGGCTGGCCGTGTTCGCCACGCATACGGAGGAGATGATCGGACAGTTACTCGACGAATTGCGGCGACTGGTGTAAGCTGCATTGAGTCGAACCAACTCGTGCAAACGACAAGGCACCGCCGGCGTACGCGCCGGGCAAGCCCGGCGGTTAAATGCTTGTTTTGTGTGCGGGTAGTGAAGGAGTTCTCTTGTGAAGAATACGATTTTCGATCTTTCCGGCCGCGTGGCCCTGGTGACCGGGGGCAGCCAGGGGCTGGGCAAGGCCATGTCGCGGATCTTCGCCGAGGCCGGGGCCGACGTGATGATCTGCAGCCGTAGCGAGGACAAACTCAAGACCGCCGCCGCCGAAATCGCCGTGGGAACCGGCGTCCGCGTCGAATACCTGACCACCGACATGACCCGCCGCGACCAGGTGAAGCGGTTGGCCGAAACGGCCGTCGAGCGATTGGGCAAGGTCGATATCCTGGTCAACAACGCCGGCACCAACGTCCCCCAGCCGATCGACGAGATCGACGACGAGACCTGGGACCACCTGCTCGAACTGAACCTGACCAGTTGCATGGCCTTGACGCGGGCGTTGGTCCCGGGAATGAAACAGCGGCGCTGGGGCCGGGTGATCCATATCTCGTCGGTGATGGGCCTGGGCAGCGCGGCCGGGCGGAGCCCCTATTCCACGACCAAGTCGGCACTGCTGGGGCTGTGCTGGGCCTCCGCGCTCGACCTGGGGCCGTACGGGATCACGGTCAATTGCATCGCGCCCGGCCCGTTCGCCACCGACTTGCCCATGACGCTCTTGAGTGAGGAGCAGAAAGCGATTTTCGCCGGCCGCACGGCCCTGGGACGCTGGGGCCGGCCCGAGGAATTGGCCGGCCCGGCCCTGTTGCTGGCCAGCGACGCCGGCAGCTTCATCACCGGCAGCGTCCTTCTGGTCGACGGCGGAGTCATGTGCAAAGTTTTCTGATAGTAGCCATCTCGCTCCGCGAGATGGGGCTTCGTCTCGCGGAGCGAGACGGCTACTTTCAATCGCGGCCCCCCCGATTGACGAGTTTCCTCCATCGGGGTAAGATGGACAGAGGACGTTCTGAGGCGATTCTCTGTTCGATATCCGGTGCTGCGATGAAATCTCGTCTGAAGGTCGTCGCATCTTCGGCCCTGATCCTGAGTCTGGCGAGTGTCTTTGACGCGGGACAATGCTCTGCCGCGGATTCGGACGAGCCTACCGTGGCCGGATTCGGCCAGTTGGAAACCGTACCCGGGTTCGGCCCGGAGGTCCCTCTGGAAGAGCTTTACGAGGAAAGGACCCTCGAGTACGTGGACCAGCGGATTTTGGAGTTGCACGACTCGAACCGCAACGGGCTACTCGACCGAAGCGAGGTCGCGCGCGTGCCGTGGGGCGATCCGCCCGAGCAGGACGACAAGAATCGCGACGGCTGTCTGACGCGCAAGGAACTTGCCGATCGCACGGTGCGGCGCTGGGGACGCGGAAAGAAGCCACTCAGGTCGGTGACGGCCGTGCCCGGCTTCGGCGTCTCGAACCCGGGAGAAATGACGGCCGGTTCTGCTTCGGGACCGGTCGCGCTGGAAGAGCGTTACGAAGAAAAAGTCCTGGAGTACGTCAAGGAGCAGATTCTGGAGCCCTACGACACCAACCACAACGGCGTGCTGGAGACGGAAGAGATCCGGCGGGGCCGTTGGGGTGACGACCCCATGCAAGACGACAAGAACGGCGACGGGACCCTCAGCCGCGAGGAGTTGTGCGCGCGGGTGGCGCGGCGCTGGAATCAAAGCGACAGGACGGGCTCGGGAGACTCCGCCGGCCATGGCCCGGACTCGCGGGGGCCGTCCCGCTGGCCGGACCGTTCGGGAGACTCCCGCTCGGAGAGTTCGCAGGACAAGTCCTCTCGCCTGCTGACGCCCACCGAACGCCTGCCGGAGGGTCTTCCCGATTGGTTCGCGCGAAGGGACCTCGACGGCGACGGCCAGGTCGCCATGTCGGAGTTCAGCAGCGAATGGTCGGACGACAAAGCGGCCGAGTTCCGCCGTTACGACCCCAACGGCGACGGGATCATCACGCCGGAGGAAGCGTTGCGCAGCGAAGAGGAGTGAGTCCAGGAGTCAAGCCGCCGTCTTGATCCCTCTTGGGTCCGCGCAGAAATAACCTGTACATTTTTCAGCGAGGGTGGCACCCAATTGGACAACATTGTTTCTGCGCAGACCCTCAGATGTGCTTCGAGCGTCGCGCAATCTGGTCGCGCAAACGGGCGGCCCGTTCGTATTCCTCCGCGGCAATCGCGTCGGATAGCTGTTCGTGCAACGTGCGGCCCACGGCGTACTCCTCGCGGAGCGACTCCTTGAGCCCTTGCAGTTGGGCCGCCAACTCGTCCTCTTCGAACTCCTCCTGGGCCTCCATGGCCGCGTACACCTCGCGCATCCGCTGCAATCCGGCGTTGATCTGTTCGATCGCCGCTTCCGGACCCGAGTCCTTCAACACATCCATCGCGGCTGCCTGAGTCCGGTGGAAAATGACGAACGGCCGGTATTGCTCGTGCGAGAGCGTCCATCGCTGGTCGGGCGAATGTTCGGCGGCAAAATCCATCAGGGCCAAGGTGTGGTCGGCGTCGTCGATCGCGCGGCGGAACTCCCTCAACGCCAGCCAGCAGATCCGCCGGTGGTAGTACTGGAGGAACTCGCGGTCCACCTCGAAACACTGCTCGCCACTGAGCACGAACTTTTCGTCTTCGCCGAAGCTCTGTTGGATCAGGCAATCCAGGAAGGTCTCGGCCCCCTCGGGCATTTCTCCGTCGGGCCGGCCTTTGGTCTCCATCTGCAGCAAGCCCATCTCGATCCGCATTTGCAGCACTTCGCGGCCGTCGTCGGCGCAGACCAGCCGCGCACTGATCGCGCCGGGCTGGTAGCCCCACGTGCGGAGAATACGATCGACGTCTTGGTCTCGGCTGTCGGACATGATGCGTTTACGGGCTCGTACGGAACCACTCCTCACTCAATTATACGAGCATCTCGCGGACCGATACCACCGGGGCCCTCACGCGGGGGGCGTTTTCGCCCGCGTCTCGCGCCGAGCCAAGCGACTGTCCGCATTCGGGAAGCTACTGCTCCGTCATTCCAGAATTGACGGAACACTACGCTTCAACCCTTTCACGTGCAAGTAGTCGGCGATCGGTCGATCGACGGCGCGTAACTGCTCGTGCGTGATCGTGATGCCCCGGGCCATGGCTCGTTCGGCGGGCGTGAGTTGCACGTCGCCGCTGGCGGAGAAGAGGACCATCCGGTCCTTGACGCCGGGCATCCGCCGCCGCACCCGGGCCACGGTGCCCAGGCCGTAGGAAACGTGGCCGGCTCCGCACAGTACCACCGCCGTCCGGCCCTGCCCTTGCGGAGATTGCAGATACGAGCAGAGCGCCGAGGCCATCGCCTCATCCCGGGCGATCTGGGCCTCGACCATCGGCCGCAGACGCTCCGGCGTGGCCGACATGTGGACCATCATCAGAAGGTTCAACAGTTTCTCGTAAGGCGGATCTTTCGTCTGAATATCGTCGGGCAACTCCTTCCGCACCTCGGGGGCCAGATTCTCGATTCCCCCGCTGCGAACGATCTGCCGAACCGCCTCCGAACGGGCATTCAGCGCCAGAACCGGCGCACCGGCCTCTCGGGCAGCCTTCAGAATCGGCTGGTACTGCCGGTAGTTTTCCCAACGCTCCGGCCACTCGGTTGCCCGGGCCAGCTCGTCGAAGGTGATCTCCCCGCGGTTGTATCGATCGAGGACCGGCTGCCGAAACGACTCCATCTGTTCGAGAGCGAGCACCAGGGGAATGTCCCGCTTCGCCAGATCGGCGACGATGCGGTCTTGGATGTCGTGGTGTCGCTGCAGGCGATGGCTTTCTCCGAGATAGATCACGCGGACACTTGCCAGGTCCTCGAGGATTTCCGCGTACGAGAGCGGCTCGCCGCGGTACAGATCGATCCACACGGCCGGACGCCCGTCGTCATCCTCGGCAACAGCGGAACCGGCCGCGGCGAGAATCAGGACCAGCATCAGGCACGGCAACCGCATGTCACAACCCCAGACGTTCGATGACCACCCCGAGTTGCACGTCGTTGGACACCGAAAGTCGTTGGCGAGCGTGTCTCAAATGCCGCTCGACCGTCTTGCGGCTGACGTTGAGCTGTTCGGCAATTCGGGCGACCGAGAGACCTTCCGCCGTCATTTGCAGGATTTCTACCTGGCGAGGCGTAAGCCGGTGATCGGTCGATGGAAAGGAAAGCACGGCGCAGAAGGTGTCGCCGGTGGAACCTTTCGAAATGACGCGGCAGCCGAGGTCTTCGAGTTGCTTGAGCCCCTTCGGCGGCGCGGCACCATGAGAGATCGTGATCACTCGCATTGCCAGGCCCTTCTACGCGCAATTATAGGGCGCCGCAGGGCCCGTGTCCTGGATTTCGTCAGCTTTGGCCGACAGTTTGTTCCGGTTGCACCGCGGAAAGCAATTGTCCGACCCGGCTAAAAAACCCCTCGTTGGATCTATTGGCTGAAAGGGTCGGCTACATCGGCGGACGGTTTTTCGGGAGTCGATCTGGCCGCCGGCCGGTCGCCGACGGGTTTGTCTTCAGCCGACGGTTTCACGCCTTTGGCCGTCGGTTTCGCGCCGGCCACTTCTCGCAGTTCCGCCAACAGCGCCGCGATCTTGCGGTGGATCTGGTACGTTTGGGCGATGACCAGGATCTCGGTGCCCCGGACGGTCATCGGGGCGATCGAGCCCGGGCCGCCCACGTCGGCCCAACTCACCGGCTCGATGGTCGAAGTGATCATTTCGATCAGCGAATCGTAATCGGCCGATTCGCCGCCCTGGTCCGGCGCATCGAAAGCGGCAACGTCGGCCCGAGTGATGACGTCGCCCACCGGATAGATTTTGGTCGTCAGCCGGCACTCGGCTTCCTCGGGCGTGGTGATCATCAGCACTTCGTTCTCGATCAGGAAGGTCAGATCCAGTTCCCGAAGCATCAGCGTCAACGCCGAACGCAAGGAGACGCCCTTGAGATTCCTGGTGATCGGCGTGTCGGTGCCGATGCCTACGTCTTGCAACGCCCGGGCGTCGATCTGGATCTCGATCTCGTGATAATCCTTCAAGTAATCGATCACGTCCTGCAACGGGCATTCGATGAACTCCAACTGGGTAGGCGAATCCAGCGCCTCCTCGATCTTCTTCTCGGCCTTGGACATCCCGGCCGCCTGACACGGCAGAAGCCCGGCGAGCACGAGGCCCACAGCCAACAGCGCAACGACCAACGACAACCTCGTTCTGGACATGTTCCGGTCCTCCTCAGTAGAAGTTACGCGAACGCGGGAAGCCCGCCGCCAGTGTTCCGGGGCCGCCGGCGACTGGCACCAAACGGTTTCTCGGCGGTTTGGCATCAAGACTGGGACCTCACCGTGGGTGGCACGCCCTGAGGAACGAAGGGCGTGGTACAT
The DNA here is from genome assembly GCA_035527455.1 of Thermoguttaceae bacterium. Classification (GTDB taxonomy): domain Bacteria; phylum Planctomycetota; class Planctomycetia; order Pirellulales; family Thermoguttaceae; genus DATLAN01. The sequence goes on along the minus strand of DATLAN010000073.1, from coordinate 19,339 downwards.
CAGGAGAACACGCCCTTCGTTCCTCAGGGCGTGCCACCCGAAAGTCTACAGCAACGATGTCAAAAACCGTTTGGTGCTACTTCGGATTGTACCGCTTGCGAGTGCCGGATGCAAATTCGGCGACGAAAACCCCGCGGATGTCGACAATCGACCAGCCCTACGGGATGAACTCCGCGTCGGCCGCCAGATTTTCGGCGAACCGGGCCAACAGATCGGCGGCTTGGTCGATGTCTTCCAGCGAGATCATCTCGACCGGGCTGTGCATGTAGCGGTTCGGGATGCTCACCAGCCCGGTTGCCACGCCGGAGCGGTTGACCTGGATGGCGTTGGCGTCGGTGCCGGTGGCGCGGCCCTCGGCGGCAATCTGGTAGGGAATTTTGGCGGCATCGGCCGTTTCGATCAGTCGGCGGACGACCTTCGGGTTCATGTTCGGCCCGCGATAGATCACCGGCCCCTTGCCCAGCTTGATGTCGCCCTCCTCTTTCTTCTCGATCGTGGGACAGTCGGTGGCGAACGTGACGTCGACGGCGATGCCCACGTGCGGGTCGATGCCAAAGGAGCTGGTCTTGGCCCCCCGCAGCCCGAGTTCTTCCTGAACGGTCGAGACGGCGTACAGCCCGCAATTGAGCTTCTTCCCGTCCGCCCGGCGAAGTGCCTCCATCACCACCCACATACCGGCCTTGTCGTCCATCGCGGGCGAGACGGCCCGGTTGTTGGGCATCTCGTTGAAACTCAGCTCGACCGTGACCGGGTCGCCGATCCGGACCAGCCCCTCGGCCTGTTCCTTGTCGGCCGCGCCGATGTCGAGCCACAAGTCCTTGATCTTGGGGACTTTCTTGCGATCCTCTTCGGTCAGCAGGTGGATCGGCTTCTTGGCGATCACGCCGAAGACGGGCCCCTTGTCGGTCCAGACGGTTATCCGCTGGCCGATCAGGACCTGAGGGTCCCACCCCCCGATAGTACGAACGTAGACGAATCCCTCGTCGTCGATGTGCTGCACGATCAGGCCGATCTGGTCGCAGTGTCCGGCCAGCATCACCCGCAACGGTGCCTCCGGATTCTTCACCGCGATCACGTTGCCGTGTACGTCGGTCCTTACCTCGTCGGCGAAGTCGGCCACGTAGTCGCGGACGATCTTCTGCAAGGGGCTCTCATAGCCGGAAGGGCTGGGGGTCTTGATGACGGTCTTGAAGAAGTCGAAAGCGGCCGTTTCCATAGGGAATCCTCTGGGGGGTTACGATCATGGTACGAGAACATCGTTTTGTCCAAGTATGGTGTCTGGGCCGATTCGTGCAAGTCTTCAGGCCCACAAACGAACGGCGGGCAAGCCCGCCCGCTAAACGCCCTTCTGACCACTTACCACTCGCCCTTTACTCACCACTGGCCACTTGACGCAAAGCCGTAACCTACCCTAGCATAAGGGATTCGGGGCAGTTGTTCGTGCAAGAGCTACTCACGCCATGAAGAGTGCCAAGGTCGCCATCGTCGGATTCGGAACCATCGGGTCGGGTGTTGCCCGGCTGCTGCTCGAAAGAGGCGAGCGGATCGCCCGGCACGCCGGCAGACCCGTCGAGTTGGCCCGGGTCGTGGACACGGACTTAACCCGACCGAGGGGGATCAGTCTGCCGGAGGGATTGCTGACCGACGACCTCTCGGCGGTGATCAACGATCCGGAAATCACGGCCGTAGCACATCTCGTCGGGGGGCTTGAGCCGGCCCGGTCCGTCATGTTGCGGCTGCTCGAAGGCGGCAAGGACGTGGTCACCGCCAACAAGGCCCTGCTGGCCGAGCACGGGCCGGAGCTGTTCGATCGGGCGCGGCGGCTGGGGCGTTCGATCGCGTTCGAGGCCTCCGTGGCCGGCGGGATCCCCATCATCGCGGCGATCAGCGAATGTCTCACCGCGAACCAGATCCAGCAGATCCACGCGATCCTCAACGGCACGAGCAATTTCATCCTCAACGAGATGGACGAAAAGGGCTCCGACTACGCCGCCACCGTGGCCGAGGCCCAGCGACGCGGCTATGCCGAGGCCGATCCGACGATGGACGTCGACGGCAGCGACGCCGCCCAAAAGCTGGCCATCTTGGCCCATCTGGCCTTCGGCGCCCGGATCAATTGGCACAAGATTCCCCGCACCGGGATCGATACGGTCGAGGTGGCCGACATGCGTTACGCCAAGGAGTTGGGCTACAACGTGAAGCTGCTGGCGGTGGCCAACCTGGTCTCCGAGGGGCTGGAACTGCACGTCTCGCCGACGCTGGTCCGGCAGGGCTCGCCGCTGGCCGAGGTCCGCGGTGCCTACAACGCGATCCGCGTGGTCGGCGACGTCGTGGGCAAGGTCTTCTTCCAGGGCCTGGGCGCCGGCCAGATGCCCACCGCCTCGGCCGTCGTCGCCGACCTGATCGACACGGTCGTCGGCCGGATGGCGATCACCTTCCGCACGCTGGAACTCTGGTCCGACCGCGACGCCCCGGTGGCCGTCCGCGACCCGGGCAAAGTGCCCGGCCGCTTCTATCTCCGCTTCCACGTCGACGACAGCCCCGGCGTGTTGGCCGAGATCGCCGGAATCCTCGGCAGGCACGGCATCTCGATCGCCTCGGTGATCCAGCACGAAACGGAAGAGGAAGCCGAGGGGGTCGTGCCGCTGGTCATCATGACCCACACGGCGCTGGAACGCGCCATGACCGACGCCCTGAAGACCATCGACGAGTTGCCCAGCGTCCACTCGGGCAGCATCCGGATGCGAGTACGGAATTAGGGGAAGGATGAATGATGAAAGATGAACGGTTGCGATGGAAGTGGATGGACACGATGTCGTTGGATCGTGTTTAGCGGGCGGGCTTGCCCGCCGTTACCCCCGCGGCGTTTCTCCATCCGCATTCCGAATAACGGCGGGCAAGCCCGCCCGCTAAACGATCCTGTCGCGTGACGCGGCGTTGCGTGCAGCACTAACCCCGGATTTCGAATCTTCCTCCATGAAATACGCCATCATCATCCCCGACGGCTGTGCCGATGAACCCCAGGAAGTGCTCGGCGGCAAGACCCCGCTTCAGGCCGCCGACGTGCCGGCGATGGACGCGGTGGCGGCCGCGGGGATCGTCGGCCGGGCGAGTAACGTGCCGAAGTCCTTGGCGCCCGGGTCCGACGTGGCCAATCTGAGCCTGCTGGGCTACAACCCGCTGGAACATTTCACCGGCCGGGCCCCCCTGGAAGCCGCCGCGCAGGGGATCGAGTTGGGGCCGGAAGATTGGGCCATCCGCTGCAACCTGGTGACCGTCGAGGGGCAGGTGATGCGGGATTTCACGGCCGGGCATATCTCGACCGAGGAGGCCGCCGAGCTGCTGAAGGCGGCCCAGGAGGAACTCGGCGGCCGGCGGCTGGAGTTCTACCCCGGCGTGAGCTACCGGAACCTGCTGGTCTATCGCGGTGCGGGCGAACCGGCCCTGTTCTCGCGCTACACGCGGACGACTCCGCCCCACGACCTGACCGACAAGTCGGTCGTGGACGATTATCCCCGCGGCCCGGGCAGCGACTGGCTGGCCGAATTGATGAACGACAGCGTGTTCCTGTTCGCCGAACACCCGGTGAACGTCGCCCGGCGGCGGCTGGGTAAGCTGCCGGCCACCAACGTCTGGCTGTGGGGCCTGGGCAGCACGCCGCAGTTGCCTTCCTTCGCCGAACTGCACGGCGGGAAGCGGGGGGCCATGATCACGGCCGTCGATCTTCTCCGAGGGCTGGCCGTCCTGATCGGTTGGCAACGGATCGAAGTGCCCGGGGCCACGGCCTATCTGGATACCGACTACGCCGCCAAGGGCCGTTACGCGGTCGAGGCGCTGAAGGGGTACGACGTGGTGTGCGTCCACGTCGAGGCACCCGACGAGGCGTCGCACGCAGGCGACGCCGCGGCGAAGGTCAAGGCCCTGGAGGAAATCGACCGGCACATCGTCCGCCCGGTGTTCGAGGCGTTGAAGTCCCACGGCGAATATCGTATCCTGGTGACTCCCGATCATCCTACGCCGCTTCGCACCAAGACGCACGCCCACGGGTACGTCCCCTTCGCCATCGCCGGCACCGGCGTCGATCCCGACGCGGCGAGCACCTACGACGACCCCACCGCCGGGCGGTCGAAGCTGGCGTTCGAAGAAGGATGGCGGTTGATGTCGTATTTTTTGGAATGTCTAATGACGAATGACGAATGACGGATGACAAACGCCGTGTGCTGCCACAAACGAACGGCGGGCAAGCCCGCCCGCTAAACGACGTTCTCACAACTGCCGTCAACCGACTTTTACTCACCACTACCCACTGCCCACTCACCACTACCCACTACCCACTACCCACTACCCACTACCCACTACCCACTGCCCACTGCCCACTACCCACTGCCCACTACCCACTACCCACTACCCACTGCCCACTGCCCACTGCCTCCCATGGGCCGCCGCGCTTTACGAAAAACCGATCCTGCGCTCGACCTGTCGAGGAACCTGAAAACCTTCGACCAGTTGCCCCGCCCATGGGACGCCGCGAAACTGTTCGGACGCAGCGCCCCGCTGGAGGTCGAGGTGGGAACGGGCAAGGGGCTTTTTTTGAGAAACGCGGCGGCCGGGCGGCCGGAAACGGATTTCCTGGGCATCGAAGTCTCACAGAAGTACGCCCGATTCGCCGCCGACGCCCTGGCCAAGCGGCAATTGAGCAACGCCATCGTCATCACGGGCGACGCGCTGCGGCTGTTCGGCGAACTCTTGCCGGACGACTCGCTGGAAGCCGTCCACGTCTACTTCCCCGATCCGTGGTGGAAAAAGCGCCACGAGAAGCGACGGATCATGAAGGAATCGTTCGTGCGTAACGTCCAGCGAACGCTGCGGCCGGAGGGCGTTTTCCATTTCTGGACCGACGTCGAGGAGTATTTCCACACTTCGCTTCAACTGCTGGCGGACCACACCGGCCTGGAAGGACCGCTGGAGGTGCCCGAGCCGGCCGCCGAAGACGACATGGCCTACCGCACCCATTTCGAGCGTCGCATGCGGCTGCACGACGAGCCGGTCTATCGGGCCGAATTCCGCAACGTAACAAAGCCGCGACCGGTGGTCGCGCCCTGAAACGCCGGGCGATTCTTCGCGTTCCATCGGCGCGACCACCGGTCGCGGCTTTGTGCCGATCGGCCATTCTCGCGCATCCCGCCGGCAGAAACGGCGCATCGGTGGCAACCGGCGTCCTCGATTCCCGAATTGTTCCCGAAGAGGACTCGTTGACGTAACGTATTCGCTCCAGAGGACTTGCAGTCGTTGCTCCGAGACATCTTCTCCCCAACGACCCGCTCCGGCGCATGGTTTGCAAAGCATCGCCGCGGCCCCCGTCCCCGGAGGCACCCGCGCAACGCCAAACCAGCGGTCATTCACAGGCCAAGCCAAGGAGTCCCAACCATGCAAATCAGGAACATCTTCGCCGGCTATCGCGATCTGGCGGCGTTCGGCCGCGGAGGAGAGACGGTCGAAACGGCCGCCGGTCGATCGCCGGAAAACTCCGAACGGGCCGCCTCATCCGAGAGACCCGTCGCCGCGCTGGCCGAAATCCTCTCCCGGTACGACGTGACCGACATCTCCCCGACGGAGTTCTCAGAGATGACCCAGCGGCTGTACGACGCCGGCACTATCTCGGAAGAAGAACTCCAACGACTGGCGGCGATCCGTCACGACCTCGACATCGAAGGCGTGGAAGGCGACGAATCGATCGACCTGCTGGAGTTCTACGCCCGCAAAATCGAGCGGACCCAGCGCACCATGACCGATTCCGAGGACTCGCCGGCCGCCGGACGCCAACTCGGCCCGCTGTTGAACCGGCTCGACTGGGTCGAGAAGTTCGCGTTGATCCAATCGGCCCCCGACGCAATCGGACTGGACGCGCTGGCGTGAGAAGACGGGCTGCAAGCAGGATAGCCCGGTCAATCGGTGGCACGCCCTGAGGAACGAAGGGCGTGTTCGACCTGTTTTCCACACGCCCTTCGTTCCTCAGGGCGTGCCACCCTCAGTTCCCCGGGCCGCGGGAATCCTTCTCGCCGCCCAGACGGCCAGTTTCTCGCGGAAGATCTTGGCGTTGTGGCGGACGTCGACGGGAAACGCCCGGTGCAGCAGGAAATGCCGGATCTTCTCGGTCAGCGGGTTGGCCTGACCCAGTTGGCGCGCGTGGGCCAACAGGGCCTTGCGATCCTTCCTGTTGTGCGGCATCCAATCCTTCTCGGGTTCCAACACGATCACCGGCCGTTGCCTTGGCGGCGGTCCCACGCCCACCAACGCGCTGCGGAAGATGTACGGGTGCTGGTTGAAAATCGCCTCGCAGCAGACCGGGTACATCGGCCCCTCGGCCGTCAGCACCCGGTGGGCCACCCGCCCGCAAAACCAGAACCGATCTCGGTTGTCGAAATACCCCGAGTCACCCATCCGGTGCCAAACGGACGACCCGTCGCGGATCTTGCCCACGGCGTTCGCTTCCACGCGGGTGACGTACTGCCGAGTGACGACCGGGCCGTGGACGATCAATTCGCCGATCTCCCCGGAAGGCAACTCCTCGACTTCACCGAGCGAGGCAATCGGGCCGTCGACGATGCGGATCACCTTCCACCGGATGCCCGGGAACTTGCGGCCGACGCACACGCCCGCTCCCCGTCGGGTTTTTTCCGCCGTCTTGCCGAGGACCTCGCTGGCGGCGATCGACGCAACCGGCAGGGCTTCGGTGGCCCCGTACGGCGTGTGGACGTCGCCCTCGGCGTGGATCGCATCCTTCATCCTCGAAAGCACGTCGACCGGAACGGGCGCGCCGGCCGAGAGCACCCGACGCACCGTGGGCAACCGAATCCCGTGCTCCCGACAGTAGCGGCCCACCCGATCGAAAATGGCCGGAGAGCCGAACGTCTGGGTGACCTTCCAGTCCTCGATCGCCTCGATGAACTTCGCCGGATCGACCCGGGCGGGCCGCGACGGGTCCATGTCGGGAATCACCGCGGTCGCGCCCATCGCACAGTTGAACAGCCCGAACAGCGGGAAGCCGGGCAGATCGATCTCGCCGGGCCGGATCCCGTAGAAATCGCGAATCTGTTCCACCTGGGCGTCGAAATTGCCGTGACGGTACAGCACGCCCTTCGGCGGGCCCGTGCTGCCGGTGGTGAAGATGATCGCGGCCGGATCGTCGGCCGCCGTGCGGGCCAGTTCGGGTCCGTTCCACCGCCCGCCGCGAAGCTGTTCCAAGGTCACGCCGCCCCAAAACAGCCGCCGCCCGACGGTCACGTTGAACCGTGCCTTGCGGAAACGACAGCGCAAGAGCGTGCGAATCGCGTGCACCCGCGGAATGGCCACGAAGCCCTCCGGCTCGGCTTCGGTCAGACACCGGATCAGGTTCCGCCGTCCCATGCCCGGATCGATCAGGATCGAAACCGCCCCGGACTTCAACAGCCCGAAGACCAGCGCCATGAAATCGATCCCCGGCCGCACCAGCAGCGCCAGCCGCGTGCCCGGCTCGACGCCCATCTCGCGCAATCCCCGGGCAATGCGGTCGCTGTCCTGATCGAGATGGCGAAAGCAGATTTGCCGATACCGCCGCTTGCCGTCGGACCCATAGTCCAAGGGCTCAGCCACCGCCACGGCCTCGGGCCTCTCCTCTGCCATCGCCATCAACCGCGCAGCGACGTTGACCGTATGGTGCGTCAGAGCGATTCTCCGATCCAAGAGGCGCCGGCCGGATTCGAACCGGCGAATAACGGATTTGCAATCCGCTGCCTTAGCCGCTTGGCTACGGCGCCTGAGTAAGTTCGGTCAAATGGGCGCCGGCTTCCCGTTCCGAATCCACCTCTGCAAAAGGTCGCCTCCCCTTGGTGGGGGTATTGTCCAGCCGGCAATGCACAATGGTCTGGCAACGAATAAATGTATCGACTAACAGGTCGGCTGACAAGACGGAAAAAGCGGGCTCGGCCGACGTGCCGCGTCGTCAGTGGCGAGCGCCGGGCGCGGCACGATCGCAATGGCTGGCCGAGTGGGTTGGGGCGCAAGTCGTTTGCAGGAAAATGGTTAGGGCGACGCCTTCCGCCCGCGGGAATTGTTCGGCCGGTGAAGCATTTGTCCAAGTGGTCAACAAAACGGGCGATCCCCGCAGCGTCAAGCCAAACCAGCCAAGTAGTGGTGCGACTACCGATAAATGTCGGCCGCCGCACGGCGACGATGTAGCTCGTTTGAATATTCGCTGCCTGACATTAACCGACAGTCGCACCACTACCCGGCTGCGTGGGACAGGCATAGCCGCAGAGCAGTGGGAGGAGGGTTCAAGGTTCAGTGGAAGGGGTTCAGGGTTCGGGGTTCAGGATCTTGAGATCAACGTTGAATCCAAGTGCTGAACCCTGAACCCCTCCTGACGAAACTGGCCTCGTTCGAAGCGACTTCCGACGACTGTGTAACTTAACGCGGCGTTTGGCCGGAACCAAACGGCGGGCAAGCCCGCCCGCTAAACGGTTCTTTCACAACCGGTCACGTCGCGCACACCGTGCGCAGAAGTTGCGACATGAGGTCTTAGTCCCTCCGGTCGCCGTGGTCACGCGGCTTGTCGGACCGATCGCGGTCACGATCACCGTCATCGTGCCGGTCACCGTCATCGTGCCGGTCACCGTCATCGTCACGGACACGGTCGTTGTCACGGACACGGTCGTCGTCACGGACACGGTCGTCGTCACGGTCACGGTCACCGTCGTCGTCACGGACACGGTCGCCAGACGGATGCCGGTCGGGAGCCACACGGTCTTTGTCACGGCAGTCGTCGCAATCGTCTTCCTCGCGATCTTCGCGATCACCGTCCCAATTCCATTTCTTGCCGTCGTGCTGCCAGTGTCCTTGAGGATGTCCCCAGAGGTGTCCTTCATCATCGTCAAGGTCTTCTTCGACGTCGCCTTCGTCTTCATCGGCGGTGGCCGTGGTACAGACCTCGACGACGGCTTCTGCATCGTGCTCATCCTCGTAGGCCGATCCGTCGGTCCAGGCGCAGTTGTCATCGAGCCGCGTTCCCGAGAAGGAGTAGCTCTGGTCCAGCGACCCGATGGCGCCGGCCACGTCGGACAATTCCGTGACGACGGAGTTGCCCAGCGTCTTGACGCCGACTACGGTGCCGATCCCCAAGACGGTCATCAACAGCACCAGTTCCGCCGAGAGGATCGCACCGTCTTGATCCCTCCAGAGTCTCTTCATCGTCATTCTGCCAATCATCGGTTCATCTCCTTGCGTTGGTGGGTAGTTCCATGAGTTCGTCGAATCGGGAATTCGTGTCTCGTTCGATCCCTGCGCTGCCGCGGGACGCATCCCCGGCAAAGCGACGATTGGCCACCGACCGGCGGAGAGTTCTCCTTGTTCCCACCGACCCCTTGCGGGATCGGGGAGGGGAGGGTTGTTGGGTAGTGCCGGTAGTGGCCAATCGTCGTTTCACCGGGGCAAGCGCCGCACGGCCGCCATCGCCTCTTGCAGGCCGTCGATCTCGTTTTCTCCTTGCACGTAGACGTTGGCCCCCGCCGCACGCACGGCCGTTTCCAGCTCGTCGTCCGGCCAAAGTCCCAAGGCAATCCGCGGAATCTCCGGCACGCGCTGGCGCACCGTCGCGATCAACGCGATCGACTCGTCAAGCCCCTCCAGCGCCGAAAGCCAGAACAGCAGCGTTTGCGGCGGGCAGCGCCGCAGGCGACGGAGCAGCTCTCCTCGAGCCGGCCGGATCGCCAGCAGCCAACCCGCGCTGGAAGCAAAACGCTCGAGCACCGGATCGACGTGGTGATCCATGGTGATCACCAACACTTCGGGTCTTGTCAGTACGGCCATCCTTGGTTCTCCCCACGGAGTTCCTCTAGGACTGTTCTCTGAGCATTGGCAAACGGCGTGCCGGTCGGGCCGTTGATCGACGAGATGAGTCGAAGTCGTTGCCCATCACGCGCTTAGCAAGCCGGCCGGTGAAGAGCTGCAAGGTTTGCCGGTTCAAGCCGATTGGAACGTTTCCGAGCGGTCTTTCGCCGACGCGTGAGAGAAGTCGCCGGCTTACCTCGACTTGCGGCGAGCAGGTACGTTTTGTTCCAGTGGAACGTTTCGTACCCATTCGCGCCGGGAGCAAGCGAAGTAGCGAAGTAGGCCGGAACCAGTCCCCGTTTTCGACTCGCCGCTTCCAGGTCGAGACCGACAAAGTCACGAAGAGGCGCTCATCAGGTTGACGTCCAATTCCTGAGGTGCACCGCGACCGTCGAGCGTTCCGTGTTTCGCGGCGTACTCCTTGAGTCGGGCGATCTTTTCCTTCGGCGTGGGTTCGCCCGGAGCGCGGGTGCCCGGCGCCCGGCCCCAGGAGACCTTGGCGCCGCCGCGGGTGACCAGCGTGTAGGTGCATTCTTCGGCGAAGCCGGCCCTCAACGGGTCGCAGGGCACGATGTGAGACAAGTTCAGTTCCTCTTGGACGTCCTCCAATGCGGCTGCGACGGCCGCGCCGCCGATCACCCGGGCGTCGCCCCAGCATTCGCCGACCGTACCCATCGGTGTCGTGTGGACGTCGATCAGCCGGAGGTACCGGCTGATTTCGACCGGCGAGAAATCACCCGGCGGCAGCAGCACGCCGCGCGCGTCGACCGGCAGCAACCTGCCGGCGAGTTGGACCATGCAGACGGGGCGGCGGTAGTCCAGTTCGACCTGTACGCAGGCCGGATGCCTCTTGGTTACCCGGTGGACCTTTGCCACCCACGGGTGCGACGCGAACGCCTCGGCGATCCGCTTGGTCAGATCGTCGTCCATGATCGACAGCGGTCCGTCCAGGCTGGCGTTGCGGAAGACTTCGGCGGGAATGTCGCTGTGGATCCACTTCGGCAGCGGCGTGATTTCCAGTTGCTCAGGCGTGACGGTGTAGTCGTCCGACGAGAGGACGTAATCGCGCACGCGGCTCCACGCGGCGCACCAACCGCCCAGGAGCACGGCGATCAAGAGCACCATCAACGTCGCCGTCCGGCCCGGCCCCCAAAGGAACCTGATCAGCTTGCGCAGTCCCGGTTCGGAAGAAGAAGGGAACCTTTTCCTTTTGGGGGCGGCCATGGGGACTTCCCTTTCCGAAGACGGCCGGCGAAGCCGCAAGCGGCTTACCAGACTTCCAGTTCGCGTTCCAGTTCGATTCCCAGCCGCTCGTGGACCTGGCTGTGGATCAGGTCGATCAGCCGCAGCACGTCCTGGCTGGTACACTCGGGCTCGGCGACGATGAAGTTGGCATGGCGGTCGCTGACCACGGCCCCGCCGATCCGAGTGCCTTTCAACCCGGCGTTTTCGATCAGTTCCCCGGCACTGGCGCCGCTGGGGTTGCGAAACACGCACCCGGCCGACTGATGGCCCATCGGCTGAGCGGACTTCTTGACGATCCAGTGCTTCTGCATCCTGCGGGCGAGCTGCTGCGGGTCGTCTTCTTCGAGCGTCAACGTGGCTTCGAGGATGACCAGGTCGTCGAGACTGCTTTGGCGGTATCCGAAGACCAGCTCGTCGTGCCCTCGCGTGAGGACCTCGCCGGAGTCGGTAATCACGGTGGCCTCCGCGGTCCATTGTCCGACGTCGTCGCCGTGGGTGCCGGCGTTTCCGTGGAGTGCCCCGCCGAGCGTGCCCGGGATACCGATCAGCGTCTCCAGCCCTGCCAATCCCCGATGGACGGCCGTGGTGATCACGCGACCCAGGGCCGAACCTCCTCCGGTGATGATCGAGTGGCCTTCGACACGGATCCCGGCGAAGGCGGGCGCCGCCAATCGCACCACCAGTCCCGAGACCCCCTCGTCACGGACCAGGATGTTCGACCCGCTGCCGAGCATCCTGACGGGAACCCCTTCCTCATGGCAACGTTTCGTCAGCGCGATCAGCTCATCCGCGTCGTTCGGCTCGGCGAAGAACTCGGCCGGCCCACCCAGTTGGAACCAGGTGTGCATGGCCAACGGTTCATCCCGCCGCACGATCTTCTCGAAGCCGGTTGTCCATCTCATGTTGCCTGGAATCCTTCACTGCTTTGGGACTGTAGCCATCTTGCTCCGCAAGATGAAGCCCGTTGTAGCCATCTTGCTCCGCAAGATGAAGCCCGTAGCCGTCTTGTTCCGCAAGATGAAGCCGTAGCCATCTTGCTCCGCAAGATGAGGCCACGTCTCGCGGAGCGAGACGGCTACTCAAGCCGCAACGGGCCGGTGACCGGTCCCTTCGATCCATCCGTCACAAACCTTCCAAACGTCGCCCGCCCCCATCGTCACCAATACGTCGCCCGGCACCAGTCGGGTCTTCAACAGGCGGGCGATTTCCTCCAGCGTGTGGCACTCGGGCACCTCGACCCCGCCACGCCGGACCGCTCGGGCCAGATCGGCCGCCGTGACTTCCCCGGGTCGGGGGGGGCCTTCCCGGGCGCGAAATATCTCCGCCACCAACACCCTGTCGGCATTTTGCAGGCTCGCGGCCAGTTCCCCCAGCAAGTGTTCCGTTCGCGAGACCTGGTGGGGTTGGAACACACACCATACACGACGGCCGGGCGCCAGTTGCCGAACGGTGGTCAGCGAGGCCGCCACCTCCGTCGGGTGATGGGCGTAATCGTCCAATAACAGCACCCCGCCGAACGTGCCCAGGATCTCCAAGCGCCGATGCAGCCCGCGGAATTGGCCCAACGCTTCAGCGATCCGGTCCGCCGCGACGCCATTCTCGGACGCCAACGCCGCGGCGGCCAGGGCGTTGAGCACGTTATGGCGACCGGGAACGTGCAGGTTCACGCCGCAGAAACGGCGCCCGCGGCGAGCGACGTCGAACGTGTAGCATCCGCTTCGAGCGATCAGCCCCTGGGCCGACCAATCGGCGCGGCGGTCGATCCCGAAGGTTTCAACACGACACGCCAGGCCCCCGATGACCCGTTGCGTGGCCGGACAATCGTACCGGGCCAGCAACAGGCCGTCCGACGGCACCGACTGGGCAAACTGGGCAAAGGCGTCCTCCAATGCCTCCGCCGAGTCGTAGCAATCAAAATGGTCCGGCTCGATGCCCAGGATGACGGCGTGTTTTGGCCGCAGGTGCAGGAAATTGGCGCGATACTCACACGCCTCGACCAGCATCAACGGTCCGTTGCCGGCGCGTCCGCCGGAGCAGTGCCCCAGCGGCGTGGCCCCGCAGAGCACGGTCGGATCCAGCCCGGCCCGGACCAGCACCTCGGCGGCCATGGCGGTGGCGGTCGATTTCCCATGGGCGCCGGCCACGGCCAGCCCTCGCCTTTCGGACATCAAGCGTCCGAGCATCTGGAAGTAGCTCACCGCGGGCAGACCCAGTTCGGCGGCCCGGCGGAGTTCGGGATTGTCCGCCGGGACGGCATCGCTGTAGACGACCAGATCGGTATCCTGCGCGAGATGTTCGGCCGCATGACCTCGGCAGAGCCACAACCGGTCGGTGGCCAAGTGAGCCACGCGCTGGACTTCCAAATCCGACCCGCTCAGTAACCATCCCCGCCCCAACAAGACCTCGGCCAGCGCCCGCATCCCCGACCCGGCAATGCCGACCAGGTGAGCCCGCCGCGTCTCGCGGCAGGCCGACAGACTTTCGTCTCTGAGTTCGTCCGATGGTGCCTGGCCGCCGATCACATCCGTTCTCCATGGGGGAGGAATCCGTTTGCTTTGCTGCGAATGATATGCGACGCGGCACGATCGGGTCAACCGAACCGTCTTGCAGGGGTGGCAGCAAGGTTGAATTCCGCTGCCCAGTACTGGTTCATCGACGTTTGCCGCCGGGCAGTCTCACCCCATTTTGGGCACGCCTCCCGCGGGACTTGTACTTCGGTGGACTGGAACCTAGACTTGAAAAACCTGCCTTGCACCCAACGTGGATGATCTTATTGATTCGAACGGTAAGCGGCGAGTGGAAAATGGGGACTGGCTCCGAGCCGCCAACGGTGTGAGGGTGGCGTAAAAGCGCTGCCGGCTCGGTGCCTGTCCCCTTTTTCCACGGGGTCCAAGAATCACCGCCCGAAAATGGGGACAGGCACCGTCGGCCGCCCGAAATGGTGCTGAAAAACCGTACCTCGACGGAGCCAGTCCCCATTTTCGGGCTCCCGCACTTGTTATTGAGGAGCCGACCGATGAAAAGAACCGTCTTGATCGTAGCCGTCCTGGCCTTGGCCGCCGTTTTCGTGACTTGGGGACAACCGGGGCCGCCCACGAAGGCCGCCGAGCGATCGAAAGCCGCCAACAGCACCGTGCCGAAGGAGAGACCCGACGTGAAGGCGAAAGCCAAAGCGTTTCTTGATGAGTACCAGAAGGAGTACGCCGAACTCGAGCTGAAGGCCACCACCGCCTCCTGGAAGGCCGAGAACACCGGCAAGGCCGAGGACTTCGAGGCATCGGCGGCGGCCGACCTGGCGCTGCGGCAATTGCACAGCGATCCGAAACGATACAAGAGAATCCAGGCGCTGTTGAAGGTCAAGGAGCAGATCGATCCGATCGACGCCCGGTCGCTGGAAGTGGCCCTGCTGGCGTTCAAGAGCAACCAGTTGCCGCCGGAAATGCTCAAGGAAATGGTCCAGCGGTCCAGCGAGATCGCCCAGATCTTCAACGTCTATCGGGCCACGCTCGACGGCGAGCGGTACACGAACAACGACCTGCTGGAGATGCTCAGCAAGGAGAACGACACCCAGAAGCGTCGGGCGATCTGGGAGGCCCTGAAACAGGTCGGCGGGCAGGTCGCGCCCAAGCTGGTCGAGCTGGCCAGGCTCCGCAACCAGGCGGCCAAGGAACTCGGCTACGACAACTATTGGGACATGCAGGTCCGGCTGCAGGACTACGAGCCCGAGCAGTTGCTGGCCATCTTCGCCGAGTTGGAACAGATGACCAACGAGCCATTCAAGAAGATGAAGAGCGAGTTGGACGCCGAGCTGGCCCGGCGGTTCGAGGTCAAGCCGGAAGAGATCGGGCCGTGGCACTACGACAACCCGTTCTTCCAGGCGGCGCCGCCTTCGGAGGATATCAATCTCGACGAGTTCTACGAGACCAAGAAGAAGGAAGAGATCGTCGAGATCGCCCGGGTGTTCTTCGCCGACATCGGGCTGCCGATCGAGGGCATCCTGGCGCGGAGCGACCTGTACGAGCGGGAGGGCAAGAGCCAGCACGCCTTCTGCACCAGCATCGACCGCTCCGGCGACGTGCGGACGCTGTGCAACATCAAGCCGACGGCCGAGTGGATGGACACGATACTGCACGAGGAGGGTCACGCGGTCTTCGACCTGGGGATCGACCGCTCGCTTCCGTTCAATCTCCGCGAGCCGGCCCATATCTTCGCCACCGAGGGCGTGGCGATGCTGCTGGGGGCGCTGGGGAAGAACCCGACCTGGATGATCGGTTGCGCCGGCGCCGACAAGCAGCGCGTCGCGGAAGTCGAGGAAGCGATCCTCGAGCAGCGCCGGCGGGAGCAACTGATCTTCGCCCGCTGGACGTTGGTGATGCTGAACTTCGAGAAAGCACTTTACGAGGACCCCGATCGGGACTTGAACACGCTCTGGTGGGATTACGTCGAGCGGTATCAACTGGTGGCGCGTCCGGCCGGGCGCACCGACTCGGACTGGGCCGCCAAGCCGCACTTCACCAGCGCCCCGGTCTATTACCACAACTACATGCTGGGCGAGCTGTTTGCCGCCCAAGTGCGGCACGTGCTCGCCGGGCTGGCCGGTCACGAAGGCCCCGCCTCGACGCTGAACTTCAACGGCCGCAAAGAGTTCGGCACGTTTCTCAAAGACAAGGTGTTCCGTCCGGGCGCGTCCGTCCCGTGGCGCCGGTTCGTCGAGGACGTCACCGGCGAGCAGTTCACGGCGAAGTATTTTGCCGAGGAAGTGCGCTAGCGTCTAACGTCGCGACTTGTGCGCAGGGTGCGCACATGTTTGACGTAACCAATTGTGACAGAAATGTTTAGCGGGCGGGCTTGCCCGCCGTTTGGTTGCGGCTCTGCCGCGGTGGGTTCCGCGCAGAAATAACCTGCACATTCTTCAGCAAGGGTGGCACGCCCTGAGGAACGAAGGGCGTGGTTTGGCAGGTTTTCCACGCCCTTCGTTCCTCAGGGCGTGCCACCCAACCGGGCAGTTTTCTCCGGGAAACTCGCAAATTCCCTCCGTCCGACTGCAAAATTCTTGACAGGACGGAGGGATTTGCTATTCTGAAGTCGCCTTCGGGAGCTTGTCTGCAAAGAGTCTTCTCACAACGCCACTCAAGAACGGCAGCGGCGAACAAGGTTCCGAAGCGTGCGTATCCGTTCGCTTTGACGCGTTCGGATCGGTTTCTTCCAGAAAGCTATTCCACGAACCGGTCTTTCGCCGGCAAGCGGCCGCGTTGCGCACCTCGGCTCGTGCGGCCCCTAAGGCGACGATTTTCCGAAAGGAGAAGACCTTATGAAGAGACTCTTGACCCTCGGCGTTCTGGCTGCCGTGGCCATGAGCACCGCAGTGCTCCACGCGCAAGGGAGGCGGGGAGGAGACGCGTTACAGAATCGCGATGGGCGGCGAGAAGGCCCCACGCCGCGTACGGAGCCCCTGTCGAACTCCCGTACGCCCCCGAACAGGTTACCGGCGAACGAACCCCGGGGCGACGGCGTGACGAAGATCCAGGACGGGGTGCTCAAGTATTCGGCGGAGCACTATCTGGCGGACCAACTGCTTCGCGTGGGCTTCGATCCTTACGGCTACAACTACCAGGCCCACGCGTTTCGAGGCTACTACGTCAACGCCTACCTGGGCAAATCGGGCTTTCCGCCGTACCAAGGCGACGACGAGGCGTATCTGGCGGAGAATCCCGGCGCGGTTGCACTCGAGGCATGGCCCCACCGAAAAGCCCGACTGATGATGAAATGGAACGATGCCTTCATCAGCAACGTGGACCGCGATACCGAGGGCGACGGCGTCGGCGTGCTGGACACTCATTACGGCTTCGACGGTTATATCGGCTCGGGTGCCTGGCTGATGAACCACATATCGGACGTCGGCCAACACGGCCAGAAGGTCCAACTCGCCAAGATCGTTGCCGCGCCGGCCGACGCCGAACTGGTTAAGGTGGAAATAGAGGGCGAATCATTTTGGTTCTGGCAGGCGGCCGACGGCAAGCTGATCGGCCCGGTTCTGTGGGGAGAATTCGCCATCATCCAACAGATCTTCAGCGGACGGGGTGCCAAGGACATCAGTCCCTTCGGTCCCGGCCTGGGCAAGTTCAAACCGTGATCAGGACGGTCGCGGCCGGCCCTTAGCGCTCGTCCCGCGTCGCCTTCGGCGGCCGGGCAGGGGCCTTGGGCCTTCGGGAGGTGCGTTCGGGGCGCGCATCATCAGGGCGTTCTCGCTCCGCCAACGGAGGTCGGCTTCGCGGAGCGAGACGCCTTTTTCTTGCAGGTTTATCGCCGGCGCAAGTCTCTTCAACAAATGGTCTTACGTTGCGCCTTCTTGTCCTGCCCGAGGCGTTCCGTTATAGTGAAAGTAGGCTGGCGGGCGCTCGCAAGCGGTCAGACAGAATCGGGGAGGCCGATGGGCATCACCTATATCGAAGGCGAAGTCAGGGGGACCGACGGCAAGAAAGCGGTCGTCCGTTTCCTGGTCGATAGCGGCGCCTCCTACACCGTGCTGCCGCAGAAGGACTGGCAGGCACTCGGGCTGAAAGCCAAACGCACCGCCACCTTCACCCTGGCAGACGGCACGCAGATCGAACGGGCCATCTCCGAATGCCACCTCACGCTGCCGCAAGGCGAAGCCCATACGCCGGTCATCCTGGGCGAAAGCGGAGACGAACCGCTGTTGGGCGTGGTCACGCTCGAGATCTTCGGGCTGGTGCTCAACCCCTTCACCCGCACGCTCCAGCCGATGCGGATGTTGTTGGCTCGCATCGGCCGCGAGCGGCCAAAGTAGCCGTCTCGCTCCGCGAGACGAAGCCTCATCTTGCGGAGCAAGATGGCTACTCTACGCCGCCGGGCGGCCTTTGCGGGCAAGGCGGCGCATGCCCGGCGGAGGCCGATCGGTTTGGGCCTCGTCCCGTTTCGGGCTGAATCGGTTCGACAGAAACGTCTCGAAGACCAGCACCACCAGCACGCCCGAGAGAAACAGATCCCAAAGACTCTTCCCCTCGCGCAGGGAAGCGAACGTGCTGCTCAAGTCGTCCGGATCTTCCGCGAAGACCAGCAGCGTGGAACCGAAACGCTCTTGCAGCTCTTCGCGGGAAATCTCCTCCGGGTTGGTTTCATCCGCGTCGAGATTCACGGAGAACGCCACCTGCCGCGAATTGGTCCCTTCCAGCGGGCGCAGCCGATAGACGCCCACCTGGTGCGTGTCGTCGTAGCGGAAGGCGTTTTCCTCGGCACCTGGTTGGTCGTCGGTGGGCAGCCGGAGCGTCTCGCCGGTGGGCGGAATCACCTCGACGGCCAACGGTCGACGCCCCTCGTCCAGCGGCAGCACCAGCGACGATCCGGCCACCGTCTGACGCCGCACCTGCTCGGCGTCGGCCAGGTGCAGCGTCAACCGAACCAACAGCGGCATGAAGATCGGCCGCAGCGGCAGGTTCGACCAATCGACGTGGGCGCTGGTGCCCAGCAGGAACACCCTGCCGTCCTCGACCTTTCGCTGGGCCAGCAGCGGCTCGCCGTCATCCAGCCGGGCCAGCACCCGGGCGTCGGCTTCCTCGAACTGCACGTGCTTGTAAACCAACACCGACTGGTACAACGACGCCGGCTCGACCAGGCGGCGAAACGGCGGATAGTCTGCGTCGAGGAAGCTAATCTGCCAACTGTCGCGATCCCCGTCCACGCCCGGCGTGCGGATGCCGACCAGCGGCGCGGGCAACAACTGTTCGGACTGCTGCCGGTTCATCCGGTTGTAGTCTTCGACCACGACGTTGTCGCCGCCGATCCAGACGAGGTTGCCGCCGGCGGTGACGTAGTCGCGGAGCCTTTGCGCCGTTTCCGCGTCGGGGGCCGGCAGGTTCACGCAGAAGACGACCTTGTAATTGCCCAGCGGCTCGGCCAACAGGTCGGCGGCCGAGAGGATCGTGGTGCGAAGGGCCCAATCGCCCGAGGCGGCCGGGGCCAACGCCTGCTCGACGTAGAACGTGTCTTCCAGATACGGGATCTCGTGCGGGCCGGGCTTGACCACGGCGACGGGGATGCCCTGATCCACTTCCATGGTGAAGAACCGCCGGTCGTCGAGCATGCTGCCGTCGCCGCCGACCAGTTGGACTTCGCCCAGGTGCAGCCCGCCTTGCGGGAAGGTGAACTCGATCTTGTGCGTCGCCTTTCCGCGAGGCGGGATATCGATGGCCGGGCTGGTGTCGGTCGTCTT
>DATLAN010000072.1:0-3548 GCA_035527455.1 Thermoguttaceae bacterium | reverse complement strand
GCCTCACGGACCAGCTTCTCGGAGACCTTCACCAGCGCGGGGAAGTTGTAGGCCGTGTGGCTGAACACGCCCTCGGGGTTGAGCGCCGAGGTGTACTTCTCCGGCAGCTTCGACCGGCCGAGCATCGTGCCCAGCACGCCGCCCGAGTTGGCCGGATTGCAGTCGGAATCCTGGCCGCAGCGGGCGGAGATGACGATCGTCTTGTCCATGTCGCCTTCGCCGTAGAGCAGGCCCATGGCGATGTAGGCGGCGTTGATCTTGGCGTCGATGTTGAACGCGCCCTGGGGCCCGCTGCACGAGAACCGGCGATACTCGGGATTGAGATGGTACTTCTGGTTGATCAAGTCCCAGGTCTTCTCCCAGTCGCCGGGATTCTCACGGTGCCACTTCATCGTGTCGCGGATGCACTCGGCGAACTGGCTTCCTTCGGGCACGCACTTCAAGCCGGCCTCGACGATCTTCACCGGGTCGTTTTCGAAGAACGCCTCGGCGTACATCCCGCCGACGAACTGGCCGCCGTACAGGCCGTCTCCGTAGTTCATCAACCGGCCGAACTTCTCGCCCAGCTCGATCGCCACGTTGGGCATGCCCGGGGCGATCAGACCCGCGTAGTCGGCCTCGATCTGGTAGTCGATGTCGTCGGCGTGGGTGTTGAACTTCGGGTGTCCCGAGTCGGGCGGGGCGATGCCGGCGCGGAGGTTGTCGCGGCCGGCCCGATTGGCGTGCCAGAGCGGATAGCCGCTGTTGGCGAAGTCGATGCCCGCCTGGCGAATCGAGACGTCCCAGCCGTGCAGCTCGAGGGTCCGCAGGAAGGTCATCTCGACGTAGATGTCGTCCTGGTTGAACTGGTTGATGCGGCCGGGGTTCCACTCGGGCACGCTTTCGGCGGGGATGATCGCGCCCTTCCACTTGAATTCGGTCGGCCCTCCCCAGCCGACGCCGGCCATCTGGCCCAGCCATCCGCCGGCCATCTTGTCACGATACTCTTCGACCGAAAGGCGTCGAAACTCGGCGGCGGAAGCCGAGGCGTCGATCGACCGGGCAAGGGGCGAGAAGAACCCCAATAAACATGCCAGTGCTACCGCGGTGGCCAACGTCGTGCGCGTCATGGCGAGTCCTCCGGAGTGAGAAGCGAATGGGTGAAAACAGCGGATCCACGTCGTACTCTTTCCCGTTTAGCGGGCGGGCTTGCCCGCCGTTGTGGCAACCGTATTGCTCTGCCGACGCAACGGCGGGCAAGCCCGCCCGCTAAACGGCGATGTGATCGGATCAGGGGGATGTGATCGTTACCCCCATCCCATCTTATAGCTCACCCGCAGCCGGTCCGCAATACTCAGGCTTCGCTTTCGTGTGCCGGGAGTACCGGAAGCAAAGTCACCAGAGCCCGATAGACGAACACGATGGTAGCCACCAGACCGATCGTCAGCGCGAATTCTCCGATGGCCGGCACGTAGGCCCGCTCGGCGTACGGCGGTCGATAGGCGATGAAGAAGACCGTGCAGCGGTTCAGCAACACGCCGAGGATATACATCGTCGCGGCAATGAACAGCCCGAGGGGCGAACGGCGGACGTCTCGCGACATGAACATGAAGAAGGGCACGATGGTCAGCAGCCCGAACTCGATCCACAACATGACCGACGCCGGCGAGCCCTCGAAGAGAAACACGTAGCTGCCGCGGTAGAGCATGTCGCCGATCTTCACAGCGATGTAGATTCCCAGCAGATACGGAGCCATTCCCGCCAGCGGCGTCAGCACGCGCATTTCCGGCTTCCGGTCGAACGCCCTGCCGGCGAGCATCGATTCGAGGATCACCACGGGAAAGCCCACGGCGACGGCGGAGGTGAGGAACAGCAGCGGCAGCATGGGCGACCAGTAGAGCGGGTGCAGCTTGTACGGGGCGATGACCATCAACGTGCCCAGGGACGACTGGTGCAGGCACGAGAGGACCACGCCGGCGATGATGAAAATGAACATCACTTTGCCCAGCACGTGGTCCGCCAGCCGCAGCACGATGTCCACCAGGTCGTTCAGCCGCGCCAGCTTGCCCGGCAGGTTGACCCGCCCCATGAACCGCTCGCACACGATCGGCACGAATTCGATGTACAGGACGGTCAGGTACAGCATCACGCACATGCCGACCTCGAAGAGCACCGAGTTGCCTTGCCACATCCACGGCATGGACGGGTGCCAGATGTTGTACCAGCGTCCCAGGTCGAACAGCAACCCGATGCCGACGAAGGTGTATCCCAGCATGGCGGTCAACAGGGCCGGGCGGACGACGGCGTGGAAATGCTCGCGCCGCAGCACGTAGACCAAGGCGCTGGTGGTGAATCCGCCCGCGGCCAAGGCGACGCCCGTGGCCACGTCCACGCCGATCCACAGGCCCATCGGGTATTGATCGTTGAGATGGGTGACCGACGCCAGGCTGAAGATCATGCGGTACAATCCCCAGCCGACGCCGCCGAGCATGATCCCGATCAGGACCATCATGCCCGGCGTGAAGAATCGCTTGGCCACCGGCGCGGCCCGTTCATCAGCGCTCATGGGTGCTTTCCTCGCCGGACTCGGCTTTCGCCCGTTTCTCTCGGGATTTCAGAAACCACATGATCCCGCCCAGCGTCCCGTACAGCGCCAGGGGAGGAAGGAACCACTTGAACAGCGCGTGCTGAATCGGTTCCGTAAAACCGGGCACGGGGTGATAGCCGAACTTCGGCAGGCCCAGCTTCTCGAAAGACATCCCGGAGAGGTACATCCAGGCCGTTCCCCCCAGTTCCGTTTCCCCGTAGACGTGCGGGACGTATCGATCGGGATGCTTTCTCAGCTTTTCGCGGGCCAGCCGGATAAGTTCCGTCCGCTTGCCGAACGTCATCACCTGCATCGGGCAGGACTGGACGCAAGCGGGCATTTCGCCTTGGCTCAGACGGGTCTGGAAGCAGAACGTACACTTCCGGACTTCCGGCGTCAACGTGTCGCTGTATTCGTAGGCCGGGACCTGGAACGGGCAGGCGGCCATGCAGTAACGACAGCCGATGCACTTCGCCGAATCGTAGATCACCGGCCCGTTGGGCTCCCTGGTCAGAGCCCCGACGATGCAGGCGGATACGCAAGCCGGATACAGGCAGTGCATGCACTGGATCTTCGCGTAGGAGGACTTGCCCGGCTCGTCAGGGTCCTGGTGGCGATTGACCACCGTGTAGGCGCCGTGGTCCATGCGTCTTTTCTGCTCGAAGACGGATTCATCCTCGAAGACCTCCGGCGGTCGGCGGGGGAGGTCCGTGTTGGCCGCGTTGCACGCCTTCTCGCAACTTCGACAGCCGACGCACCAGGTACAATCCACCAGCACGCCCACCCCCTCGGTACGGTCCTGTCCGCCGGACGCCCGCGATTCTTCCCGGCTGCCGAGGATCGTCAGCGCCCCGGCGCCGGCCACGCTTTTCAAAAAACATCTGCGGTTGCCTGCCATGGGATCACTCCTGCGCTGCGGCCAGACACTTATCGCCGGGCGCTTTTTCTTCATGACACCCGGTGCAGGACTGGGGCATCTCCT
>DATLAN010000071.1:0-2704 GCA_035527455.1 Thermoguttaceae bacterium | reverse complement strand
ACTCGATCCGATTCTGCCGGGCGAAATCCTGTTGAAGGAGTTCATGGAGCCCTTGGCGATCAGCCAGAACAAGCTGGCCCGGGATATCGACGTGCCGGTCACCCGGATCAGCGATATTGTCCACGGACGGCGGTCCATCACCACCGATACGGCGTTGCGGCTGGGCGTCTACTTCGGCACCATGCCCGAGTTCTGGGTGAACCTGCAAACCCGCTACGATCTGAAGATTTCCAAACGTGACCTGCTGCCCTCGATCCGGAAGAACGTCCGGCCGTTGGAGAAAGTGGGATGAGTGCCGATCGTTCCGTGCTGGCGGCTATTGGGTTCCAACGCGGCCCTCAGCCGCAACCAAACGGCGGGCAAGCCCGCCCGCTAAACGCCAAACGGCGGGCAAGCCCGCCCGCTAAACGTTGTTATCACAATCGGTTGCGTCGAACATGCGCGCATCGTGCGCACAAGTTGCGCGGCAAGAGTCCAATCGGCACCCACCCGACGTGGGTGGTTGGTTCACGCGTCGCTTGCCGCGGGGCCCTTCTCTCGCCATAATACCGTCACCGCTTGACGTGCCCCCGATCCCATCCCTTTCCGAGGAGAAGCCTGTGTTTTCCATGCCTGCCCGCACCGTCGTATTGTCCATCGCCTTGGCACTGACCGGCCTGTCGCTCTCGGCGGCCGAACGATCGGAGGCGGCCGCTCGGCCGAATTTCGTCTTCGTCTTCGCCGACGACTGGGGCTGGGGCGACCTGGGCTGCTACGGCCACCCCGTGTTGCGCACGCCGAACCTCGACCGGTTGGCCCGGCAGGGAACCTTGTTCACCCAGTTCTACGTCGCCTCGGGCGTCTGTTCGCCCAGTCGGACGGCCATCATGACGGGCCACTTTCCCGCCCGGCACCGCATCCACGGCCATCTGGCCACGCACGAGCAGAACGCCGGGCGCGGGATGCCCGATTGGCTCGACGCGGCCGTGCCGACCGTGACCGGGTTGTTGCAGAAGGCCGGCTACACGACCGGGCACTTCGGCAAGTGGCACCTGGGCAGCGGCACGGGGGCCCCGTCGCCGGGCGAGTACGGACTCGACGAGCACAAGGCGGTCAACAGCACCGACGACTATCCGAACCTCTGGGGCGCCGAGTTCCGCCCCCGATCGACCGAGATCATCATCGACGAGACGATCCGCTTCATCGAAGAGAACCGCGAGAAGCCGTTCTACGTCCAGGCGTGGCTGCTGGACACGCACGCCTACCTGCAGCCGACCGAAGAACAGCAGAAGGCCTATCCGCGTCATAACGGCGCGCTGAAGATCTACTACAGCGCGGCCACCGACGCCGACAAGCACATCGGGCGGTTGGTGCAGAAGCTCGACGAGCTGGGCCTGGCCGAGAACACGGTGCTGGTCTTCTCCAGCGACAACGGCCCGGAGGATATCGTGATCGGCAACGCCTCGCACAGCGGGGTGGGCAGCGCGGGCCCGTTCCGCGGACGCAAGCGGAGCCTTTACGAGGGCGGCGTGCGGATGCCCTTCATCGTGCGATGGCCCGCCGGAACGCCGGCCGGCGTGGTGGACGAAACGAGCGTGATCGGCGGCGTCGACTGGCTGCCGACGATCTGTTCGCTGGCCGGCGCGAAACTGCCCGAGGGATTGAACCTCGACGGGCAAGACATGTCGGCGGCTTTTTGCGGGCGGCCGACCGAGCGAACCAGGCCGCTGATGTGGGAGTGGCGTTTTCGCGTGGCGGGGCACACGCTCAATCAGAGCCCGATGCTATCGATCCGCGACGGCCGATGGAAACTGCTGATGAATCCCGATCGCAGCCGCGTCGAGCTTTACGACATCCCGGCCGATCCCAGCGAGTTGAACAATCAGGCCGACCGTCAAGCCGAAATCGTCGAGCGGCTGGCCGCGAAGGTCCTGGCATGGCAGAAGACGCTCCCGCCCGGCCCCATCGACGCGTCCGCCGGCAAGAACGACTACCGCTGGCCCAAATCCGCGGAGCAGGGCCCGTAGCCGCTCGCGGCTTCGCACTCCGCCCGATTGTTGCGGTTTCGGCCGTAGTACCTTGAATTCGGCCGGAAAAGGTTCTATGCTCAATGCAGTCCCTTTTCGTTGTTCATGTTGTTGCAGAACCGATAGCACAGAGGATCAGAATCATGGGCAAGTCTCGAATCGGCCTGGTGGTTTGTTTGATGGCGGTCGTCGCCGTGGGCACGGCGTCGGCGGAAGAACCTCGGATCTCCCCGGGAAGATTCGTGCTCTGGTACGGCTCGCCCGCACAGAAATGGGAAACCCAGGCACTGCCGATCGGCAATGGGCGGCTCGGCGGGATGATCTTCGGCGGCGTCGAGAAGGAACAGGTCCAACTCAACGAAGACAGCCTGTGGACCGGCGGCGAGAATCCCTCGGGCAACTACGGCTCGATGGGCGCCTATCAAACGCTGGGCGATCTCTACATCGAGTTGCCCGAACACGCCGATGCGACGGACTATCGCCGCCGGCTCGACATCCGCGAGGCCGTTGCGGGCGTGGAGTACACGAGCCGAGGCGTCAGGTACCGCCGCGAGTACTTCTCCAGCTATCCCGGCCAGGTCATGGTCATCCACCTCACCGCGGACAAGCCCGGCGGTTACAGCGGCGCGATCCGGCTGGCCGACGCCCATGGGGCCCAGATCACGGCGGAAGAGAATCGGATCACCGCATCCGGCAAG
>DATLAN010000070.1:0-31722 GCA_035527455.1 Thermoguttaceae bacterium | reverse complement strand
GAGAGCGCTTGGAGAGACGTCACGGCTCTCGGCCGGGTGTGCGTCAGTACATCCGTGTGCTTCAGTTGTTGGCCGAGCACACGGTCGAGCGAGTTCGATACGTAATCGAACGTCTGTGTGGCGACGAAGAGTTGGACGCCGTCTGGATTATCTCCACGCGTCGGTGGGGGCGACCGATGCGAGTTAAGACAGTTGCCAGCAAGGTAAGTGTAAAGTGCGTTCAAGAAAGCTGCGTGAGTCACGGTAGGGGAGAAGCGGCCAGATGGGAGAGTGTACGATGACTTCTGACGGAACGCAGCTTGGGCACACTCAATGGGCCGACCTGTGGAAAGCCTGACCCCGGCGCAGGCCCGCATTCACTCTCCCAGTGCGGCAGTCAAATCCGCATTTCCATGCTCCGGCACTGGCGGACGCAGTGGCAGACGTGAGACGCATCCGTTCTCCAGTTGAACACGCCGATGCTGACCTACGGCTCGGAGTTGGTACGCAATGCCTCCTCCAGTTCTGTCGTGTTCAACAAATGGAGTGGAGCGGTTCGCTCGATGAGAATGGCCAGATCATTTCGCTTCCTACCGTGGACTTCGTTCAGACTGTCAATCGCATGTTGCCAGAAACCGAGTGCGATGTTTCCGTCCTCAGCTTTACAGGAGCTCAGCACCTTTTCCTGCAGGTCAGACAGTCCGCACCTTGCCAACAAGGATGTGAATCGACGGACCAGTTTCGTGTTCGACAGCCCTGCTAACCTATCTGCGTTCGTCGCAACTTGTCGGGCCCGACGCGACCGATCCAAACACGCCTTGCACTGGCCACGTTCTCCACACTTTGGGCACAACGCGCAGCCACAGTCGCTACACTCGGCCATCAGGTCGCTTGCACAGCCGCGACACATGGTCCCCCCACAACTCCCGCAAGTGCGTCCCTGGGCTTCGCAGGCGTGGCACATCGTCTTGGTGCAAATGCGACACCGCTTCCTAGGGCGACCGCATTTCCAGCACACGACGAGAGCATGCCCGCACTTTCCACAAGCGCTTCGTGCCCTTTCCAAGCAGTCGAGACAAGTCACCGAGCCGCAGTCAACGTGCGTCCGCCGACACTTCTCGCACTTCGCTTTGCCACAGCGTGTGCAGACGACTTGCTCGTTCACGCACTCCGGACATACGTGTGCGTCGCAGGCGTTCGATGCGCACTCGGGGCCGCAAGCCTCACAAAATGCCCCGTGGTCTCGACAAGTCTTGATATGGGAACGGCACACGAAACGCCCGCAGCGACACTGCTTACTGCAGTCCGAACAGATGGTACGCTGGCAGATGGGGCACTCCAGGACCCCACAGGCCTGACATACGCTTTGGGAGCAAGACTCGCATATCTTCATGCATAGTTTGCACGCGACATGCCCGCTGTCACATATGGTCAGTTCGGTGCGGCAATGAAAACAACTCTGGCACGATGGTCGGGTTGAATCAGAATCGGTCGAGAGGATCGCCTCAGTGCATGTGGAGCCGCGCGCGAGCGTCAGGGTTTGAGACGCACAGTACGTGTCAGCCACGATTGTCGCGAGGTGTTCGAGCCGAATCTCACACATGCAGTATTTTTGCTTAAGGTCCTCCATCTGTGCCGCCATGTCACTGTTGTCCTCTTTGCGCTCCAACCTATGGCGATCAACGAGCGCCGCCGGGTAATCCGCGGCTTCTCCGGGATCGTTCGCAGACCGCAACCTGCGTCTGGCGTTACGTTCGACTTCCCGTCGTTCTGCCTCACGGTTGTCGTAGAATTGTCGCAGTGACGCTTCCGCGTGATGCCGACGACCGCTGAGTTTGTCAAGTATCTGATCTCGCTCCGCCGCGGTCCAGCGCGCCACGGAAGTGCGGGCAATCGCCAGGCTTCGTTGTATCTCTTCCCCCTGCGGGACATCTGAGCGCGATGTGTTACCGAAAGACTCGCAGGCAAGCAATCGACTGAGATCGCATTGATCGATTGCGATGTGTCCCGTTCGATGATCTATAGCAACGCGGACGACTGCTTCGTCGACGTCAAATGTAAAAAAACGGGCGCGGAAGTAATGCTCGAACAACCACGTGCGACGGATCACGGTGTCGCGGATATCAGTTACGATGCAATCGGTCCATCGAATGAGCTGCTTTGAAAAGTCGGGGTTGAGATCTGAGTTGCGGCGCGACGCAAACGCAAACAGTGGAGCGTCGGCCGCCAATAGGCCAATCGATTCAAACATCGGGCTTCCGGGGCTGATGACTTCCACGCCATCGGGAAATTCATCCAGGGAGAAGAAGCTGTCTGCGAAAGCAATGCGACGCTGTTCGGAGCCGAAGATATCGCGTGGCAGTCCGCTGCATGAGAGCACGCCGTCTGGGCTGGTTTCAATAGCCGCACCGACTATGGACAGGGCCTCGTGGACCAGGTGTTTCGTAACCGAGACATCTTGTAACATGCCGAAACTCCCCGACGACTATCCCAACAGCGTCTAAGTCGGGTCAACACCGATGCAACACTCGTCGATAAGCAGGCTCGCGCGGGCGGATTTGTGTATCGCCGCGTCGATCTCCTCATGCAAGTGACGAAATCCTTCGTCGATGTTTCCTTGGCGAACAATCGCCTGAATCGACGCTTGGAGGGTCTTGGACTCTTTTAGCATTCCCATGATGGCCTGAGCCTCTCCCATCACTCTCTCGAAGAGATGGAGTTTCTCTTGCAGCACCGTCACGACGTAATCTTCGATTGTGTCGCAAGTAGCGAAGTTGTAAACGTGCACGGTCTTAGTTTGCTCGATCCGGTGGACCCGTCCAATTCGCTGCTCGATACGCATGGGGTTCCACGGGAAGTCAAAATTGACGACATTCGAAGCGACTTGCAGATTGTGCCCCTCACCGCCGACTTGCGTTGTCACCAAGACGTCGACCTCACCATTCAGTGCCGCGATCTGTGCCGGAAGATTGCGTGTCGCACCGGTTGCCAAGACCGCCTCAATGTTGGATTCCACCAGTTTCTCTACGATGGCAGTCGCGGTCTTGGTAAACTCCGTAAACACGATCGTCTTGCCGCTGATACCGTGCAGTAGCTGACGAAGCGTCTCCATCTTCGTCCATGTCCTAAGCTTGCGGCAGCGCCGGACAAAATCGTCCAGTTCCGCACGAACTGAGCTCGAAATGTCTTCTCGGCTGGCGATTTTCTCGATTGTCGATGCGGCGGCGTGAGGCGAACTGCAAAGCTCTCTTTCCAGGACGTAAAGAGCCAGGTTCGTGTGGCCTTCCTTCTCCGCTCCTGGTCCTACTGCATGCCGGATGTAACCCGACACGTCGCAATAGAGCGCTCGTTCCTCCGGCGACAGTTCGATGACACTCCGATGGAGTTTCCTTCTTGGCAGGTCAATGCACGTCTGATCTCGCCGCGTCCGGATCATGGTGGATGCCAACAACCTTCGCAGCTGCGGCACGTTTCTCTCGTTGAGCCGGCGACCAACCGTGTCATCCGACGCAACGAATCGATCGCGAAATGCGCCGTATGTCCCCAATAGGCCGGGTTTGGCCAGATTGATCAGCGCATGAAGCTCGCGGACACGATTTTGAATCGGTGTAGCCGTCAGCAGCAAGCGGTCCCTGGCTCGGATCTTGTTCAGCAAGCGCCAAGCAAGCGTTCCCGGACGGCGTGCGTGATGAGCCTCATCGACAACGAGTATGTCCCACGCTTTGGCTTTGACCAATCCTCGATACTCTGGCCGCTTAAGTCTGGATAACGACGCGATGACCAGCGGCTCCGCATTCCATCTGTCTTTGTCCCACCGTCTCGAGAAGACCGCGAAGTCCAAAGAGAACTTGTTCATCATCTCTCCCCGCCACTGCTCGACAAGGGGCCCGGGAACGATAATTAAACATGTGCTGTCTTCCTTGGCGGCAAGCCTTTCCTTGATCACGATTCCGGCCTCAACGGTCTTGCCAAGTCCGACGTCATCTGCAAGCAGCGCGCGGCCATCGCACGTATAAAGCACACTCAAGGCGGCACGGATCTGGTGCTCGTAAACATTGATTCGACATTGGGGGAGACACCGCAACTCTTCGAACCCGCGCGCTGCATTCGCCATCGCAGACAGGAGTTTCAAACGTGTGCCGCTGAGTGCGGATCCAGGGTCATCGATCGCAAAGCTAATCGCGTTATCCAGGGATGTCGCATCAAGAACATTTCCTGTCGGGTTATCCGGTTCGGTTGCCAACTTGGTTCTCGTTTCGGATTCCAAACCGAGCACCGTGTCCGTGGCAGACTCCTTAGCCTCGCGATAAAGAGTGGGTTCGAACTCCGTCGTGCTTCCGCGCACGAGTGCTTGCACTTGACCCACCCATGCCTCGATAGTCCCCGACGTTACCATTGTATCTGGTGATTCGACAGAGCCTAGTACTCTTGCCAGGAAGCGATCAATAGCCAGAAGCGCAGTTAGCGCATCGAGGTTTTTCGCAGCCAACACGTCAATGCTTTGCACCACGCCCGGGTCACGGTGGGTGTCAAGGGAGGTGACGAACGCGGCATATTCGGAAAGTGCTCCGCGAATGCGATCGTTGAGGCATTTGCGTGTGTGCGGGTCGGCCTGCAAAGGGGGCAACACGCTTTCCAGTGCGGTGAGAGACGCCTCCAGCCGGGTCGGCAAGTACTTCTTACAGAGCGTTAAGACCCACTGATGAAAGAGGGACTTGCGCGGCGAACGTCGCGCTGCTCCATCCGCGTGAAGGATCGCCGTCTGCCAATCCCCACACTCTTCCGCCGCCTTGGACTTCAAGTAATGCAACTTCCAACTGTCAAGGCCCAGTGCCTCTGCCTGCTCAAGCGCCGTCAGTGCTGAGGCAGGATCTCCCATTTCCAAGAAGCACAGCGCCATGTTGATACGGGCCGAGGGCACCGATGTGTCGGCATCGCTGACGCGTTTAAGAGCCTGTAGTGCTAGCTTGGTTTCTCCCTGCGACAACAGCGCCACGCTGAGATTGTTGTGGATCGCGGAAGTGTGCTCCCCGCGTTTCATTGCAGCGCGGAGCATCTTGATAGCGTCGTCCCACTGCCTAGTCATCAGGTAGCACTCGCCCAGGCAGGCGAGCATGCGGCTGTCGTTGGAGAGAGTGGCTCCAGACTCGACCAACGTGCTGATTGCGCGTCGAGCATCCCCGCAAATCAACTGCGCAACGGCCAGGTTGAATACGTAATCGGTGTTTTGAATAAGGCCCTGGCCGCTTTGGAAAACCGCCCGTTCAAAGTGCGCTAAGCCGCGACGCAGGGAGGCTTCGTCGGGATCTTTCTTTCCTATGCATGCCTTTCGTGCCAAAAGCACGCCCATCTGATTCTGGTACAGAGGGTTGTGTGAGTCTCTTTCAATAGCGCGTTGGCAGCTTTCAATCGCTTTGCCGACTTCACCGCATCTCGCCAGAATACAGGCCCGCACATGCCACGGTTCTGCCGATGCGGGATCGATTTCCGCCGCCCGGCCAAGCTGGGTGATCGCGTCCTTTCGTTCATTTGCTTCGCCAAGGACAAGGCCTGCTACAATGGCGGTCCGCGCATTCTCCGGCCACTTTGTCGCATCTCGCAGGGCCTGCTCCCGAGCTTGTTCCGTGTGGCCCGCGGCCTGTTGGCATACTATACGGTTCGCATTGCACGCCGGACTCTCTTTGAGCAGCGACATCGCTTGACGCATGCTGTCCAGCGCGTCATTGTGCATACTCAATTGATGCTGTGCGGCGGCGCGAAGCAGGAAAGCCTGCCCCCTGACGGTTCGGCCGAGATTCGGTGTACGGAGAAGCTGGTCGGTGTGGCCGCAAACGTCGTTGTGCAATCCTCGCCTGTAATTGTCCGCGAGCATCCGAAGATCATCAGACGCCAACTCCCCCACTGCCGGAGTTTGCAGAGGCAAAGACGGGTTAGCTGTCTCTACGAGATAACAGTCCGTTTGCCGCTTCGCGTCGAACACTGGTGCGCAGAGTGGCTCGTCTGACAGATCGTCGAACAGGTCGCAGAGTTCGTCACTCGTGGGCCGCTGCAAAGGGTCCGACAAGCAACGGGAAGCGATGTGGCTGAGGATGGGTACGTCCTGCCTGCAGACGCTTAGAATGTCGCGAACGATTCGGCCAAAAGAGTATATGTCCCAGCGCTTTCGCGGCGGCCCACCAGTCCGTTCAGGCGCCATGTACCCATTGTCCGCCGGACTGACGGCGAGTTCAGTTGGCTGCGCGTCAACCGCCAATGTGCTCAGGTCGGCAAGTGCGGAGGACACCTCGCGCTCGTTGGCGCGCGAATCGTGGTTAACCGTAATGGCGACATTGGCCGGCACGAGATCACGATGGACCAATCGAAAGTTGTGAAGGAACCTTAATCCTTCAGCAATCCCGCGACAAATCCGCACAGCATTAGCATCGTCCAGGGCTCCCTCGCCAATGTCCCCGAGAAACTGGTGCAGCGTACGGTCGAACCGCTCCATCACAATACCTGGCGGTAGGGCTTGGCCATTGGAAGACAGCGCAGGCTTCAGCAGCTTGAACGTGCGAATGATGTGCGGGTGCGAAGGCAGTGCCGTCAGGCCGGCCTCGCGCAGCACGCCCTCCAGAATCGCTCTGGGCTGGGCACAACCAATCAGCGGCCAGAGCCACTTCACCACAACGGGCGCCGCCCCGTCGGTCGTTCGCGCCAAAAAACAGATCCCTTGGGTTCCCTTGCCAAGCGGGTCTGGCACTTTGTCCGACCGCGGTTCGGACCCGTCTGGCTCAAGCAGCGTCTTCAAGCCGAGACAATCTGGCAGCACCACCGGTGGCAACCACTCCCGGTTGATCTTGAGTTGTCCGGAACCTGCGAAGGGCGCTTTGCTCATGGTTTTGCAGTTGCTGGATAGTTCTCAACGAAAGATGCAATGATTCGTACAGTCCTACGCTTTGAGTTCGAAGAAACACGCCGCTCGTTCGTACGTCGAACTTGCCAACTCGCTCACATGTTCGCAAAACCCGGGAAAATGCCGTGTCGGCTCCAAACAAGCTGGCAAGGTCACATCCGGTAGCTCCTTCCATGTTGGTGCGTCGGCCACGGCAGAAACAAAAGCCCGAAGCCAGTCGACGGGCCGGCTCCTCTCCTCGATCAGTTGTCTGCAGACGACACCGCGCACATACTTGTCCAGTATTTCTTCCCACGCCTGAGTTGTCAGCTGGCGTACTAGCTGCAATCCTTCGACTTCCGCAAAGTCTGCCAACCATTGCGGCAACGCGTCTCGAAAGCGGCTCTGAGCTAGAGCGTGCGACCGCTCAACGACATTTTCCAGTGCCGCTTCGAAGAGATAACCTGGAATTCCCACAAACTCTGCAACCGCTGGAAAATACTCTCGCAACCGTGCTCGCAGCTTATCCCAATCACCCTGCAGTGTAATCTCTGTCAGCCCCGGTTCCGAAGTGTTTCCATCACTGGGCGATAATGCGGCGACAGCAGCAATGTGGCCCTGCCAGACTCCGTCCGGATTGCATGTCAAGGTGTGTAGGTCCCACGCGTCGAGATGCCCTCCTTCGACCGCATCAATGACGCCAAATCGGATGATGGCATTGACTGAGTGCTGGAAACGTGCGTCTTCAGACCTGCCTCGATGGCCGGCGCTCCGAGGCGCCACTCCTTTGAGGAACTCGATGCGTTTTCGGCACAAATACTCGTCGAGTAGCAGGAGCTGAATCCGCACCAACGCCTGGAGCGGATGCAATTCGAATTCCCGAGCAAAGTCGATCATGACCAATTCGAATGAAGCTGGGTTACTCATGACTTGCTCTTGGCTACTATAGTACGAGAAAACGGCGTAGTTCCCACAGCGCGTCGTCGACGTAGCGTTTTGCAGTCGACTTAGATACTCCGAGTGTTGTAGCGATCTCCTCGAGTGTCCTCTTGCCGTAGAATCGAAGTTCCAGCACTTTGCGTGCATGCGCGTCGAGCTGATTCAGTGCGTCGTGAACTTCAATCACATCTGTGCGTTCATGATCGAGATCAGGCACTTGAGCAGCGTCGGACAGGGAACTGAATCGGGCCTCGCGTCGAAGAACATCAATTCCGAGGTTCTTGAGAATGAAACGTGCCCACGAGAACCAGTTTCGATTGGGATCATAGCGTCCGGCCTCCGCCTGCAGCCGGAGAAAGAGATCCTGCAAGAGATCATCTGTGAGAGTCTCTCCAACAAGCCTGCGCGCGATCGAAAGCAGGGCTTCCCCGTACAGCTCCATCAACTCCGCCAGGGCATCCGCAGATCCGTCGCTGAACTGCATCTGCAACTGTCGTCGCTGGTCAACGTGCTCAGCGCCTCTCTCTTGGGCCTCCACTTTCTCGGTTACCTCCGCGAGTGTCGGGCCGTCCAACTCAAACGAGCAGTATTCACCGGCCGCGGCCATCGAAGCCACGGGGCCGAATTCGAGTTTCAAACGCTTACGCGCCATCTTATCATATTCTAACGACCAAAGGTACTCGGTAGCACAAGGCATGCGTCCACTCCGACTTAGATTGGAAAAAACATCGGAGATCTGGCACACAGGCACTCAGGAGAGCCTCTGAATGACGTCGACGAGGGCATCTCGGATTGCCGGAAGGTCTGCTCTGCTCCTGCCTTCTAGCCGGACTCTTGCCTCGACCTTGCTACGACCGGAGACAGCAGAGCTGTCCGCGACCAGAATCCTACCGTCAACATGATTCGAATGTGCGCCTGCGAGCCAGATTAGCTTGATCCTTGCGCCCGTCGTGGCCGCAGCCTGTTGGGCGGCGATCTCGAACAGGTTCTTTGATTCGATTGACGCACCCACAACGCCGATGCGTGTGGCAGCCTTGGCGTGAATCATGAGGAACATCGCAGTACCTCTCTCAAATTCCATGGATGTTGCCTGCTCAACCAAACTCAACCAAATCTAAGCACCATTAGATACGAATGAGGAGCGAGAATTTCCCACCGTTTCAGCGTGTGACAACGGGGTGCTCCCTGCAGATTGCGTTTTTGTGGGATGGAAACCGCTGCAGAAAAGATTCCAATGGCGCCACAGGTCCATTCGGTCGCCGTGGTTACACTATGGCTGCGGAAGGGTAGTCCCAGACTGGCATGTCCTAATCTCCCGCGAAAAAACTCAAGATCTAAGCCTCTTCATCAGGCGGGGGGTGCATTGCCACCGCAGCGACTCCTTGCGCGCTGAGGTCCGACACGCCGACCCAATTTCGCTCCCTGCCGCAAGGCGCGTCGGTGGCGCACACCGACGCACGTTGGCCACTCGCGTCTGGAGTCGGAGGTGCGACACACCGCCGCGCTTTCGCGAGAATTCACCTATCTCCCTCGTGCGGTTGCCCCAGGTGTCCCGTAAAGCCGTCGGAACAGCCATGTTTCTGAGTCGGCGCAGAAAACCACCGGTTTTGGAACACTCGGCGGTGACCGCCAGCCTCCCTCAATCGGGTGGAGAAATCCGGGCGATTGACGCCGTCGCAGAAAACCGTCGTGCTGGGGTTGCTCGGATGCGTTGAGAACCCAACGATTCTTGACACCCGGCGGCAACTCGCTGAACTGACGGGAACGGTGCTGTTAGGTAACGTGAGGAGCTACGCCACGGCCAAGTAGGCTTGAACCGGCACCTTCGATTTGTGTTCTAATGGTGGTAAACTAGCACGCGTATACCCCTGCTGAAGGCCCCACGATGCGGCCCAGCCCGCGAACACCTACCCGCACCATTACCCGCTTGTTCAAGGACACTGTCATGATCACCCGTAGCCGCTCACTTCGCTACACGATTGTTTTCGTTTTGCTGGGCTATGTGACCGCTGTGGTGGCCTGTTGTGCATCGCTTGCCGCTGATAGGCCAGCGTTGATTCCGCAGCCGGCCAAGATGAAGACTGAGTGGGGCCAGTCTGCGATCACGCCCGGGACGAAGGTCCTCTATACCAAGAGCGACACACGTCTGGCCAGTGCGGCCGACTACCTGGCAAGCCGTCTGTCGCTGGCTTTTGGAGAGCAAGTGACGGCCGCGCCGACCGACGCGGTCGATGCGGTGTCCGGGGCAATCCTGATGACGACCGCCGGAGCGGACCCGGAGCTGGGCGATGAAGGTTATTTGCTCACGGTCACAGGCAAGGGCGTTGTGATTCGGGCCCCGCAGGCAGCCGGCGCGTTTTACGGCGGGATAACGCTCTTGCAGCTCGCCCCGCCTGAGGCGTTTCGGGCGCCGGCGATGGTCGAAGGAAAGCTGGGCGGCAAACAGACGGTTCCTCCGCCACGGCCAGCCGACGAGCCGAATGTCTCCAAGGCAGCGCCGGTCGAAAGACTGGTCGTTCCCTGTGTGACCGTCCGAGACAAGCCTCGGTTCGCATGGCGGGGACTGTTGATCGATCCGGCTCGGCATTACTGGACGATCGACGAACTGAAGCAGTACGTCGATTACCTGGCGATTCACAAGCTGAATAAGCTGCAGATCCACTTCACGGATCACCAGAACTGGACGGTCGAGGTGAGGCGGTACCCAAATCTGACCCCGGAGAAGGCACGCAACGCGGCCGACCCAGAGCGCGAAAAGAACCAGACCTATCACAACCTGGCCCGGCATTATTACACGCAGGACGAACTCAAATCCCTGGTCGCCTTTGCCAAGAAGCGTTTCGTCGATATCGTGCCGGAATTCGAGATGCCCGGTCATTGTGGTGGCCTTCTGCGCGGTTGTCCCGAATGCGGCTGCACCGTCGATTCGAAGCGGACCGGCGGCGGCGAAATATGTCCCGGCCAGGAAGAGACGTACGAGATCCTGCAAAACATCCTCGATGAGATGCTGGAAATCTTTCCCGGCCAGTACATCCACATCGGTGCCGATGAATGCGGAAAGCGAAACTGGACGAAATGCGCCGACTGCCGGAAGCGGATGAAGGACGAGGGGCTGGAAAGTGTGACCGAACTCCACGGCTATTTTGTCAGCCGGATGTCGGACTACCTGCAGAAGAAGGGCCGCACGCTCGTCGGCTGGGACGAAATTCTCGAAAGTGGGGCCAAGCCCGGCGCTATCGGCATGTACTGGCGCAGCGGCCGGTCCGACGAACTGGTCCGCAAGGCCGCCGACAACGGACAGTTCCTGGTGATGACACCGACGGCCCATTGCTACTTTGACTACTGGCAGTCGCCCGAGAAAGAAAACGAGCCGCAGGGCTTTGGCGGTTCGGTGATCACGCTCAGTCGGGCCTATGAGCTGCAGCCGCTGCCTGACCATATCAAACAGATCAATCCGAAGCTGGTCCTTGGTGTCCAGGCCAACCTGTGGGGCGAGAGGATGAAGAGCTTCCCTCATATCCTTTACCAGACCTACCCCCGCGCGTGCGCCCTGTGCGAGATTGCCTGGTCGCCCGAACCCGACCGGGGCCGCGACTACGCCGAATTTTTCCAGCGCCTGCAGACGCAATTCAAACGCCTCGATGCCGCGGGAATCAATTATCGTGAGCCAACGGAAGTCGACAAGCCGAAGGAATAAGCGATGCCGGTAGTCTGGCTGACTGCACATGACGTCGGGGAGTCCCATCAAACGACCGTATTGTCGGACTCCCGGCTCCTCCTCCAATGTCGTATGCCCGCCTTGCGTGCGATGCCGAGAGGATCCGGCTGACCCATTGACCTCTGGTGCGACCGGGGCCTTCAGTGTTGTGCCGCCGATCCTGTTCCCCGCTCACAAACTCCCCGAACCGCCAACTCCACCATCCCCGCCACCAACTCCCCCAGCCCGCTTTCCAGCAGCACGTCAAGCTTCTCGTGCAGTTCCCGCTTGCGGTTCATCCATCGGGCGGCTTCCAGGGCGCCTTCCACGGTCAGACCACCACCCGTGCCGACCCGGCTGTATAGTTCGTCGAAGTCGGCCTCGGTCCAACCCGCGAAGAATTCCGGGTGTTCGGCCACCGCCTCGTCAACGGCCGGGTTCGTCCCGGTACCCATCCAGATTGGCCGCTCCATCTTCTGGCGACCGGGCGAACTTCGCCAATGGGTTGAGGCCGGCTGACCGCGTGCACGAAGACGTGGTCGACGAGCGCCGCGTCAGTAGTCGAAGTGACGACGCTCCCTGCGAGATTTCGGCGACCCCGCGAATTAGAATAACTCGTACACCAGGTGTGTCGGACCGCCGCAGTGTTTTGGCAATCAAGAACTTCAGGTGTGCGCGACCCCCCGCGCCGTGGGGCAGGCGGTTGGCCTGCGTCGGCGTGATGGACCACCTGCACGAAGGGGGAGTGCTGACTGGGAACCCAAATGAACGCATTTCGGCACGTGAATCAACGTCAAGCCAGAGTGATGGCCGGAGCCGGCTTGCCGGACATTCCAGGGGAGTGGATGGCGACACAACCGCGTACAGTAACAAATGTTATGCAGAGGAGTGCTCCGGAAGTAGAATGACCTTGCCGTGATTCATTACGTTTTGGCGTGATGTTCTTGCTTCTTCCGGTATCTAGGTGATGGAGTGGTGGTCAAGAATCGGTAAGACCGCGAGAATCGATCTGGGAGGGTCCAACCCGGGAGGGTGGCGCGCGTTGTCCGAAGAACACGAGGAACAAGTCGTTCGGCAGATCGCCAAGTGCCAGGACCGGGTGTTTGCCGATCCCGAAACGTCGGTTCGCGATTCGTTCTACTTCGGCTACATGGGCGTGCAACGCGCCCTGCGAGACGACCGTTACAAGATGATCCAATACCACGTGAAAGGCAAGCAGGACTATGAAGAGAGCGCGGAACATGTTGAGAGTACTCGTGGTTGTCTTCGTGACATTGGCCTTAGCTCTTGTTGCCGTGTCGGCCTCGCACGGGCAACAGGACGCGGCCGAACGCGGTGCTACGGAAGCCGATTACCAGTGGTGGCGCGACGCGCGGTTCGGGATATTCATCCACTGGGGCCCCGGC
Source organism: Thermoguttaceae bacterium (assembly GCA_035527455.1). Lineage (GTDB taxonomy): Bacteria > Planctomycetota > Planctomycetia > Pirellulales > Thermoguttaceae > DATLAN01. Next base: position 18,830 of record DATLAN010000070.1, on the reverse strand, counting down.
GCGCTGGTGCAAAAGAACTCGCTGAGTTGGAACAAGCCGCCTGCGGATCGACCCGCATGGGGCGAACTGGGATACATGGCCGACGTCAAGGACCCGGACGAAGTGCCGGAAGAGATCTTCAACGGAGGGTACAAGAAGTATCAAGGTTCGGGGGGCACGCCGCCTGCGATCTACAACAACCTGTACCGCATCTTCGACCCGGTGAAGTTCGACGCCGACGAGGTGGCCCAGATGGCCGTCGACGCCGGAGCCGGCTACGTCGTCTTTACGACGAAGCACCATGACGGTTTTTGCATGTGGGATAGCGCCTACACGGACTACGACATGATGAGCACGCCGTCGAAGCGAGACATCTGCAAGGAGTTGTCCGACGCCTGCCACAAACGCGGTATCCGAGTCCTCTGGTACTACTCGAAGGTCGACGTGCACGACGCGCGTTATGACGTCGCCAATCCCGGGCCGTACGACGACTACTTCTGCAACCAGATCGAAGAACTGATGACGAAGTACGGGCCGATCGAAGGCATCTGGTGGGACGGCGGCATGATCAGGACCGATAACGTTCGCCTTTTCAAGATGATGAACCGGATTCACCCGGGATGTCTTACGAACGGGCGGGTCGGCAAGGTACCGTTTGGTATCTCGTTCGGCTCTCCGGAGCAGCGGTTGGGGAGTTTCGACATGGACCGTCCGTGGGAGACCTGCGCGGTCATCCACGGCAGCTCCTGGATCTGGAATGGCGGCAAGGACGTCAAGTCGTTGCCCGATTGCCTTCAGATGCTGATCGGCTGCGCCGTCGGCGACGGCAACCTGCTGTTGAACTACGGGCCCGCGCCGGACGGCTCCATCCACCCGGAGGTAAAGGCGGACTATCTCGGCATGGGCCGGTTCTTGCAGAAGTATGGGCAAAGCATCTACAAGACGCGGGGCGGCCCATACAAGCCGGGCCGCTGGGGCGGTTCGACGCGCCGGGGCAACACGGTCTACCTGCACGTGACCCAGCGATGGCCGATCGGCGTACTGAAGTTGCCTGCCCTGCCGGCCAAGGTCATCTCGTGCACGAGCCTTACCGGCGGAACTCCAACGTTCGAGCAGACCGAAGCCGGGCTGGAAATCCGCCTGGACCCGAAAGATCACGATCGCGTCGACACGATCTTCGCCCTGACGCTCGACAAAGACACGATGGAGATCGAACCGATCGAAACCATGCGAGGCGCCACGCTGACGACCGACGCCAAGGTGACGGCCTCCAGCAGCGTCAATCCGCGCAGCAAACGCGGCGCACCGGAAACCGTCGTCTACTACAGTTTCGAAACGGGCGAATTCACCAAGCATTTCGGCGAAGAGAGCGACGACAACGGAGTCAGTATCGATAAGTCGAGGAGGCGGAGCTACTCGAAAGAGGAAATAGAAGGACTCACAAACCTGATCGGCACGAACCATCGCGGCCATTTCTGGCGATTCTGGATGCCCGGGGAGGGCGACGAACAGCCGTGGATCGAAGTGGACCTGGGCAATCCGGAGACGTTCAACGAGGTCGGAATCACGGAGTTGTTCGGCAAGGTTCGCGCCTATGAGCTTCAATACCGCGACGGGAACGAGTGGACGCCCTTTTACCGCGATACCGGCACCATCGACAACCTCGCGGTCCACCTGGCGAAACCCGTCACCGCTCAACGCGTGCGTCTGCTGATCACCGAAACCAGTGGACAACTGCCGACGATCGTAGCATTCGACCTGTTCGAGTAAACAGCAAGGGAGTTGAACGGGATGGTCGCGACATGCTAATATAGGCTGTCCTTCACCGTCCCGTTCGTCCGAGCAAAGGGAGGTTACCTGATGTCGCTGTCATTGATTTCGCTGATGTGCTGCTCGATCGGCGCGGCCGAGGATGCCGGCGCGAAGGCGCGCCCGAACGTCATCATCATCACCATCGACAACCACGATGCCAGTGTCTTGGGGTTCGCCGGCAACACGTTCCTCGAAACGCCGAACATCGATCGACTCGCTCGCGAGGGCGTCTATCTGGAAAACTACCATTGCGCCTCGCGCTGTGGCCCGTCGCGCACCGCGTTGTTGACCGGTCGATATCACATCCGCAGCGGACACATCCAAACACCGGATGGAAGAAACATCATGGGGGACGTCGCGGTCCCGACAATCGCCAATCTATTTCAAGACGCGGGCTACAAGACGGCCCAGTACGGCAAGTGGCACGTCGGAGGCAACTATCCGTACCGGCCGGAAGACCGTGGATTCGGCGAGGTGGTGACGTTCTTCCAAGGCGAGCTTTCGAAAACCGGGTCGCAACACGTCTTGCGACACAATGGACAATGGGAGCCCTTCGAGGGCTATCGAATCGACGTCTGGTTCAGCGAGTTGCGCAAATTCATCGCAACGAACCAGGACAAGCCGTTCATGGCCTACCTGGCGACCTGGGCCACGCACGGCGGGAACTTCGGGCCCGAGGCGCTTTCGAGGAAATACCGAGAGAAGATGGACTCGCTCGGAACGGACGTGGACAGGTACTTTCCGGACGAAGCAACCAAGTACAACTTCGCCGAATTGGCGGCGGAGATGGAATCGATCGACCAGAACATCGGGCGTTTGCTGCAACTGCTCGACGAACTTGGCTTGAGCGAGAACACGATCCTCGTCTATACTTCGGACGGCGCCGGCTACAAATCGCCTTCGTTCTTCATGAGAGGGGACCGGAAGGCGTATGCCAGCAATACTCCGGCCATTATCCACTGGCCGGGCGGCGGGCTGAAAACCGACGAGGATGCCACCGCGTTGGTCGCCAATATCGACATCGCTCCGACCTTGTTGGACATGTGCGGCATTCCTCAGGCCGAGAACGTCGACTTCGACGGACGCAGTGCTTACGGCTTCATGCATCCGGATAGGATGCCGCCCAAGGGAAGAGTCTACATCCAAGACCACCAGTCGAGGAACGGGACTCGCGAGGAGATCCTCCGGCCGCTGGATTATACTAATGTGTATCTGCCCGATGGGAATGTCGTCTGCTTCCGCGAGGGGATCGCCAAGGCCGGCTCCCCCGAGCTGGAAACGGCGGCCCGAAAAGCCTGGGCGGACTGGTGGCAGGACGTCCTAGCCGATTTCAAACCACATTACTACGTCGTTGTCGGAACCAAGCACGAGAACCCCACCGTTTTGCGGCACGTCTACTCCGGACTGAACGAGCAAAAGGAAAAGACAAAGGACTACTATTTCGCCGTTGAGTTCGCCGAAACGGGAACTTATGTATTCGGCGGTGCCGGCGATCCGCTCAAACCTTCTTCAGTGAAGGGCCGCCGGGGGTACCTGAAGATAGGCGACGACATGTACGAGGGCACGTTCCCCATGAAGCTGCCAATCGAGGCCGGCAAGAAGTTCGTCGAGGTCTCTTACGACGGAAAGACGAAATCGCCGTCCCTTACCATTGAAAAACTCCCCAACCAACCCGAAGGCCCCAAACCATGCGCAAACTGACTGCAATATCGCTTTTTTTGCTTACGTGTCCGCTCGTCACGCAATCGGCGGGCGCGGACTACGACGACGACGGAGTCACCGAGCCGTATGTCCCGCCCACGGAACACGCGGACTATGTGAGCAATCTGTCGCCCGAGCTTGCGGCGACGATCTATGCCGACCCCAAATATCTTGAAGAGTGGCAAGACGACAAATTCGGCGTGTTCATGCACTGGGATCCGTCGTGTCAGATGACCGGGGCCGTGAGCTGGAGCCGCATGGGCAGTCGTCCACATCACCCCTCCGACGGCACCGTGACACGGGGCATTCCCGCCGAAACGTACGACAACCTCTACAAGACGTTCAATCCGGTCAAGTTCGACGCGGATGCCTTCGTCAAGATGATCAAGGACGCCGGGGCCCGCTATTTCGTGTTCACGGCCAAGCATCATCAAGGCTTCTGCATGTTCGACTCGGCAGTCACGGACTACGACATCATGAGTACGCCGTTCAAGAGGGATATCTGCAAGGAACTGGCCGAGGCGTGTCATCGGCACCAGGTCAAGCTGTTCTGGTACTACTCTCAGCCCGATTGGCACGAACCGAGATACGCCGTACCGGTTGATAGCCCGGAATTCGCGCGTTTTCGCGACGAGTATCTTCATCCGCAACTTATCGAGCTGTACACGAACTACGGGCACATCGACGGCATCTGGTGGGACGGCCTCGGCAACCATCCCGACATGTGGGATACACCGGGACTTCTGAACAAGCTCCGCAAACTCCAGCCGCACCTGGTCTCCAATCACCGCTGTGCCCCGCGACATTGGCGTTTCGGCGACTTCGACGGTCCGGAAGGCCAGATCGGCCGGTTCCAAGTGAATCGACCGTGGGAGACCTGCACGAAGATCGGCGGCGGATGGGGTTATTCGGGCGACAGCAAACCGCTGAACCTTGCCAATGCCGTGGGGCTCCTGGTCCGCTGTGCGGGCAACGGGGGAAATTTGCTGTTGAACACCGGCCCGGCACCGGACGGTACGATCAATCCGCGGCATGTTGAGCGATATCTCCAGATGGGCGCCTGGTTGAAACAATACGGTGAGAGCATCTACGCCACGCGGGGCGGACCCTACACGCCCGGGCCTTGGGGTTGCGCCACGCGCAGCAAGAACGGCAACACGGTCTACCTTCATGTGCTTGGCACCTGGAACGGTATCTTGACCCTGCCCGACCTGCCGGCCAAAGTGGTCTCCTCGCGCGTCTTGACCGGCGGCAGCGCCGCCGTAACGCAGGAGGACGGCAGGCTTACCATCGTGCTGAGCAATGACAACAAGAACAGCCGGCCCGCCGACGTGGTTCACGAGTTCGACACAATTGTCGCGTTGAAACTCGACATACCGGCGATGGACATTCCGGTCATATCGAGCGTTGGCGAAAGCTTGACGATCGGCGCCGCAACCACGGCCAGCAGCCAAGGAAGCGACGCGACTCCCGCTTTGGCCGTAATCGCTCGGGATGCCACCGAATTCCATGAAGGAACGTTCCTCCCTTCGGTCTGGGCGCCGAGTTCGAAAGATCAGGCCCCATGGCTGGAAATCGCATTTCCAGACGCCGTGCCGGTCAGTCAGATCCAGATCCAGGAAGGCCGATACGGCGCCGACAGCACGGTCGAGGCATTCACCATCAGCCTCCGGGCGGACGGCCTTTGGAAAAAGGTCCACGCCGGCAACGGCATCGGCAACACTTTTGGTCTGGTCCTGGAGGAGGCGCATTTGGCCGACGCCATACGCATCGACTTCGCGCGATGGCGAGGGAAGATCAACATCAACATGGTGAACGCCTACCGTGAAGGAGACTCGTCGTGATGCTGTTCTGCGTCTTGGGCGCAATCACGTCATTGGCATCTGCCGATGCGGGGCAGGACATACTTGACCAGTGCCAAATCAAGGGCGGGCTGGTGGTCCATCTTGGCTGCGGAGACGGCACGCTGACGGCATCCCTGGGAAAGAACGAAAGTTTCCTGGTTCAGGGCCTGGACGCGAGCACGAGCAACGTGGAACGAGCCCGGAGACACATCCGGTCGCTCGGCCGATACGGAAGGGTATCGGTCGACACCTATGACGGCATCCACCTTCCTTATGTCGACAACCTGGTGAATCTGCTGGTTGTAGACGACCCGGCCGAGGTCTCGATGGACGAGATGATGCGCGTGCTCGCGCCTCTGGGCGTCGTCTACATCGACGGAAAGAAGACCGTCAAAGCCCGGCCGAGCGAAATTGACGAGTGGACGCACTTTCTGCACGGCCCGGACAACAACGCCGTGGCGGCCGATTCCGTCGTGGGGCCGCCGCGCCACATGCAATGGCTGGCCGATCCGCTTTGGATAAGGCACCACGGCATGCTGGCAAGCGTCCAAGCCCCGGTCTCGGCGGGCGGAAGACTCTTCTTCATTATGGATAAGGTGTGGCAAGGATCTACCACCAATCCGCCGGACTGGAACCTCGTGGCTCGCGACGCGTTCAACGGGAAACTGCTCTGGGAAAGCCCGATCGCCACGTGGACCGATTTCCAAAGGGGATTCCGAAGCGGGCCGGTTCAGGTCCAGAGACTCCTGGTGGCGGATAAGGAAAACGTGTACGCCGTGCTTGGCCTGGACGGCCCGGTAACCGTTCTCGACGCCGCCACGGGGCGGGTTATTCGAGTTCTGGAGGGAACCGAAAGAACCGAAGAACTGATCGTACACGACGGCACGCTTCTGGCGGTTACTGCGGCGGAGAAGACCGAACAGGCTTATGACGCAAAACTGGGCCGGAGTCCCCTGCCTCTTGCCGTTGCAGAGTCGAAATCGATCCAGGCGGTCGAACCGAACACGGGGACCCTGCTCTGGCAGTGGCCCAAGAAAGGGACGGACAGCATTACGCCTCTTACGCTCGCCGCGTCCGGCGATTCCGTGTACTTCCAACAGGCCGACCGCGTAGTCTGCCTCGATCGAGATACCGGACTGGCGCGATGGGACGTCGAGACCAGGAAACCGGACATGTCCGAGAACAAGCCGGGGCCGCATGGCGTGGAGCGGCGGTATGGCTGGTCGGTCGCCACTCTGGTCGTCGTCGACGGCGTCGTCCTTTCCACCAACGGACAAACTCTGCACGCCATCTCGGCGGACTCCGGCGAAATGTTGTGGCAAACGGACGTAATGCCTACTTTCCTGTCGCCGGTTGACGTCCTGGTCAACGACGGGCAAGTCTGGATAGGAGAGACTTTCACCCGAAGCCGGGACTTGAAAACGGGCGCCGTCGCTGGAGAAAACGATCTGACCGCGGCGCTGCTGACCGCGACGCACCACCACCGCTGCTACCGCAACAAAGCGACGAGTCGTTTCATCATCATGTCGAAACGCGGTGCGGAGTTCATTGACATGGCAGCGGATGATCATTCGCGAAACAACTGGGTTCGGGGCCTCTGCCAGTACGGAATGTTGCCCTGCAACGGCCTGCTCTATGCTCCGCCCCACCAGTGTTGCTGCTATATGGAAGCCAAATTGTACGGCTTCTGGGCACTTGCGCCGACGAGGCGAATCAACGTGCTGCCGGCCGAAAACAGGCTGGAGAAGGGCCCGGCTTACGGAACCGTGTCCGGCGCGTCGGCCAAGGCACCGAGCGAAGAATGGCCGTTCTATCGCCGGGACGAATTGCGAAGTGGTGCCACGCCCGACGGCCTCGGTCGGGTCCTAAGGCCGGCGTGGAAGACGAAGCTGGCCGATCGCCTTTCGGCGCCGGTGGTTGCCGGGGGAAGGCTGCTCGTCGCCTCGATGGGCACGAATCAGGTGTTCGCCTTGAATCCGGAAAACGGCGAAATGGCGTGGTCTTTCACTACCGGCAGCCGAGTAGACTCTCCCCCTTCGCTGTTCGCCGGGCTGGTCCTTTTCGGTTCATCCGACGGAAAAGTCTACTGTCTTCGCGCATCGGACGGCCAACTCGTGTGGACCTTCCACGCTGCCCTGGGAACCGAGCAGACCGTGGTTCAAGAGCGATTGGAGTCCCTCTGGCCGGTATCCGGCAGCGTGTTGATCAAGGATGGCGTTTGTTACTTTGCCTCGGGCAGGTCTTCCTATCTTGACGGAGGCCTCCGCCTTTACGGCCTGGACCCCTTTACCGGTCGCGTCAAATACGAATCCGAGATGAAGAGCGAACATGCCGGCGCAATGACGGAGATCCCCAAGACAGCGGGATTCAAGGGCGATTACAAGACCATCCACGCACCCGACAAGAGCGACGCCTTTTCCATGGAGGGAAACCTCGCCGACATACTGGTCAGCGACGGGGAATCGATCTACCTCAGGCACGTCAAGTACAACCAATCGCTGGTCCGCCAGGAGGGCTACGGCACGCACTTGTTTTCCTCGTCCAGCCTGCTCGATCGATCCGAAGCAGAGCGATCGCATTGGTTCCTCGGGACCGGGGACTTTCGCGGACTGCCGAAGTCTTCCTATCAATGGATGACGAAACCTCGCCACCTGGGATTCGGACAGTTCATCGTGCCGTTCGGGACATTCCTCTGTTTTGACAAGGACACCGCCTGGAGCGTCAAACAACTGGAAGCCGGGGGAGGACTGCGTGATGCACTGAACCTGTCCTGTCAGAGCATGAGGCCCTTGGGCATCGATGAGAAGGACTTCGCCCAGCGAGAGCAGCCCGAACCGATCTGGTCCGTGGATTTGCAGATCCACCCCCTGGCCATGCTCAAAGCCGGCCCGGATCTCTACGTGGGCGGCCTGGCACTGAATGATTTCTCGGGAAGGAAGGACGACTACGACGGAAAAGCCGGCGTGCTGAAGGTCTTTGACGCAAGTAGCGGCAAGGAGGAATACACCCTTCCTCTCGATTCGCCTCCGATCTTTGACGGCATGGCAGCCGCAGGCGAAAGCCTATATATCAGTATGCAAGACGGTGCAGTTCTGTGTCTTTCCGGTAATCTCAGCAAAGAGGTCGTGCGATGAGGATACACGCGAGAAAACTCCCTGGAATGACGACCCGCGTTATCTTCCTGATGATCGTTGTCGCGGGCCCAGTCGGCGATGCCGCCGGCGAGAAATCCTCAGGAACCGCCGGCCAAGACGGCTTCGCGTGTGCGATTGGCACGAGGCACTACGAACCGACCTGGGAGTCGCTGGCGCAGCACGGAGCCGCTCCGGAATGGTACGAGAACGCCGTTTTTGGAATCTACTTTCACTGGGGAGTCTATTCAGTGCCCGCCTACGGTGGCGAGAAGTATTATCGAAGCATGTACAGGTCAGGTCACGACGTTTACGAGCATCACTGCAAGACGTACGGAGATCCATTGAAGTTTGGATACCATGACTTCATCCCGATGTTCAAGGCGGAGAAATGGGACCCGAACTGCTGGGCGGAGTTGTTCGAGAATGCGGGCGCCGACTTCGCCGGCTCCATTGCGGAACACGGCGATGGTTTTGCCATGTGGGATACGGATTACGACGCGTACAACGCCATGGACATGGGGCCCCATCGGGATATCGTCGGGGAAATGGTTGAAGCGCTCAGAAATCGTGGCATGAAGGTCGTCACGACATTCCACAATCTCAAGTGGGATTTTTACGACGACGGCAGAAGACTGTGTCCCAAGGGCGTCGGGGTCAATGATCCTCGACTCTCGGGTCTGTACGGCCCGATACACGAGCCGGCGGATCCCAAGTTGAGCACCTACGGCCTCATCAACCGCCCGAAGGATCCCGTTGAGGACGCCGTTCCCGAAGCCTTCCGGGAAGAAGGCTACAACAAGTTCATCGAGGTCATCGACAAGTACCGCCCGGATCAACTTCAGATCGACGGAGGCACGTGCACCAGCTTGGGCCAAGAGCGTCTCCAAAAGATGCTTGCGCATTACTTCAACTCGGCCCGGAATTGGGGCAAGGAAGTCGTGGTGACACGCGGTTATAGCGGCCGTCACCCATATTCTCCGTCAGAAATGTGGGGTAAAGAGGTCATGATCAGCCGGGTGATCCCACTCTCGTGCTCCGTACAAAACGTGGAGCAGCATTTCCCCGCAGTGATTCCAAGGACGCCCTTCCCGGATAGACGGCAGGCCACTACGCCGGTTCCGGGATTCGGCTATTCATACGTAGCGGGCAACGAAGACAAGACGCCTGCCCAGATAGAGGACAGCGTCAATGCGTTGGTGGATGGAATGGTGGACGTAAAGAGCAAGAATGGCGTCACTCTGCTGGGCGTAGCCCCAAGAGCGGACGGCACCTTTCCGGATTCGCAAATCGGAATCCTGAGGAAGCTGGGCGAGTGGATGCGCGTGAACAAAGAAGCGTTGCACGGCGCGGATTGTCGGATTCCCTGCTCGGCGGGCACCTTGCGATTCACCCGGAAGGCAGGTTTCCTCTACGCGATCGACCTGGCGAAGCCGGTCGCTCCCGCGGTCATTCCCGCCGTGACACCTGTGCCGGACTCCAGCATCCGGATGCTCGGGAGCGACAAGAATCTGGCCTGGCACCAGGAGAACGGCGATCTAGTGATCGACGAACTGCCCGATCCGTTACCGGGCGATTACTCCTGGGTGTTCAAGATTCGAGTCAGCGATACTACGGAAGAAATCCGGCGGCACGTCCCGGAGATGGAGTAAGGAGTGGCTGATGCTTCACGCAGTTTCAGGCCCGGCCGAAACGGGAAGTGAAGCAAGACAACCCGTGACAAGAGACATGACTTGGAGAGCAACCATGACGAGTCGAAGTATTTGGATTACCGTGTTGGCCGGCCTGATCGCCTTTCTTTCTTCCGGCCAGTCGCGAGGCGAAGGACCGTTGAAGCAAGGCACGGCCGAGACGCTGTCGAAAGACAGGAGGCGGGAACTGGCCACGGAGGAGCAGGCAAAGTATGTCTATACGGAAAAGGCCACGTTGACCGGCATGGCACCGGCGCCGGACGGTCGGCTGGTGCTCTGGTATCGGCAGCCGGCGCCCCGGTACTATTGGCACATCCTGCCCGTTGGCAACGGAGCGCTCGGCGGAGCGGTCTACGGCGGCGTGCATACCGAACGCATCCAGTTCAACGAGCAAAGTCTGTGGACGGGCAGCGAGGCCGCCGGCGATATGGGAGACTATCAACCGTTCGGCGACTTGTACGTGGAGTTGGGTCATGCCGATGCGGCCGGCTACCGGCGCGAATTGAATCCGGAAAACGGGATCCACCGTGTCCAATACGTGTGCGGAGGCACGGCTTATCGGCGCGAGTATTTCTGTAGCCACCCCGATCAGGTGATGGTGTTGCGTTTCACCGCCGACAAGCCGGGCATGCTCAGTGCTGCCATTCGCATCACCGACGCCCGCGGGCCGAAGTCGACGGCCAAGACGAACCGGGTGACGCTGACCGGCGAGTTGGCCAACGGGATGGCATACGAATCGCAGGCGTTGGTATTGAACGAGGGCGGAAAGGTCGTGACCGAACAAGACGCCGTCCGCGTCGAGAATGCAGACTCGCTGACGGTCCTGCTTGCTGCTGCCACTTCGTTCGTTCCCGACCGCAAAGCGGGCTGGCTCGGTGACCATCCGCACGAGAAAGTCACGGCGACGGTCGACGCAGCGGCGACCAAGACGTACGAGGCGCTCAGGGCCGCGCACGTCGCCGACCACGAGGCCCTGTTCGGCAGCGTCCGCCTGGATCTCGGCAAGACCGACCCGGCCATTGCCGAGTTGCCCACCGATGAACGGGCCAGGCGGCGCGAGGAGCCGTGGGATGACCCCGAATTGGAAGAAATGCTCTTTCAATATGGCAGGTATCTGCTGATCGCCTGCTCGCGCCCCGGTTCGCCGCCGGCCAACCTGCAGGGCATCTGGAACAACAGCTCCTATCCACCCTGGCATTGCGACTATCACAGCGACTTGAATCTGGAGATGAACTACTGGCTGGCCGAGCCGACGGGTCTTTCCGAGTGTGCGATTCCGTTGGGTGATTACTTGCTGAGCATTATTCCGGGGCGCCGCGAGGTCTATGGCAAGGCGCAGGCTGGGAAACGGGGTTGGGGAATCTGCGGAGGAAACAGTCTCTTCGGGGGAGGGGAGTCGAAGAATTACGACTCGTGCAACACCTGGCTGGCGCAGCATTTCTGGGAACACTATGCGTTCACCCAGGACAAGGACTTCCTGGCCCAGAAAGCCTATCCCGTACTCAAGGAACTCTGCGAGTTCTGGGAGGACCGTCTCGTTGCCTGGCCCGACGGCACACTGGTGTCGCCAGGCGGAAATTCACCGGAGCACGGTTGTCCCGAGAAGGACCCGGCCGGCAAGAGCAGTCAAGGCGTTTCGTTCGATCAGCAGCTTGCGTGGGACGTGTTCAGCAACTACATCGAAGCATCGCGCATCCTGGAGGTCGATCCGGAATATCGCGACAAGGTGATCGAGATGCGAGGCAAGCTGCTCGGCCCCCAGATTGGCTCGTGGGGTCAGCTTCAGGAATGGAGCATCGACGCCGATAACCCCGAGGACACGCATCGCCACATCTCGCACTTCATCGCGGTCTATTCCGGCAAGCAGATCTCTCCGCTGACGACTCCGAAGCTTGCCGAGGCGGCCAGGGTGTCGCTTGATGCGCGAGGAAACGAATCGACCAGTTGGGCCATGGCCCATCGGGCGGCCGCATGGGCCCGACTGTTCGATGGAGATCGCGCTCAGACGATCCTCCGCCTCATGTTGGCACGTGGACGGTTCCACGAGAACCTGCTCAGCTCGATCGGCGGCGGCTGTTTTCAGATCGATGCGAATTTCGGCTATACGGCCGCCGTGGTAGAAATGCTCTTGCAGAGCCACCTCAAGGAGGAAGGCTCGGACGCCTACCTCATTCACCTCCTGCCGGCACTACCCAAGGGCTGGCCGAACGGTTCCGCGAAAGGCCTGCGGGCTCGCGGCGGCTTCGAGGTGGACATGGCGTGGAAGGACGGAAAGCTCGAAGAGGCGACCATCCGCAGCCTGGTGGGCACGACGTGCAGGGTGCGCTATGGCGATAAAGAGATCGTGCTGACAATGAAATCGGGCGACCGCGTGACACTGGATGACGCACTGGAACGCCGGTAAGGGTATATGGAGCCAATACACACGCATCGAACCGCTCCGAGCAAGTTCGCAAGAAGGGAAGTGCAATGAGAGCACTCGTCCTGACGCAATCGCCTGAACCAACTGCTGGGAATGGTCTTTCAGAACTCAAGACGGCTACTGTAAACGGAATGTGGGAAACAGAAACCGACTCAAGTAGAATAGTTCGAGGAACGGGCGCGCCCCAGGAGTGCGGCGCGCATGAATCGGGCGACGCTTGCCTCAAGTCAGTCACGTTTCGCAGGCATCGATCGATCACCGATTTATTCTGCAAGAGCGATGCACTATCGGCGGACGCACACCATGAAGCCTTCTCTACTTTCCTGCCCTGCTTCTGCTATCCTGCTGGCCAACGTGCTCGGCCTGACTTGCCAATCAGGCGTCGAAGAGGTTGCCCAAGCAGCCGCGACGAGTAAGGATGACTCGGCCGGACGCGATTGGCCATGCTATCAAATGGATAATCAACGCAGCGGCTATACGCCGGAGGTGATCCGTGCTCCGCTGGCGCCGGATTGGGCGCATCGGCTCGCCAACCCTCCGCAACGCGCATGGGTCGGCCCGGGTACGAGAATGCGGTGGGACGCTTCCTTTGCGCCGGTGATTGCCGAGGGGCGAGTCTTCTTCGGGAGTTCCGCCGATGGCCGGATTTGCGCGCGGGACGTCGAGAGCGGCCAAACCGTCTGGACGTTCTTCACCGGCGGCCCGGTTCGCTTCGCCCCGTACATTTCGAACGGTCGGCTCTACGCGGTCAGCGACGATGGCTGTCTCTATTGTCTCTCAGCACGAGACGGGTCGGTGACGTGGAAATTCCGCGGCGGCCCCCAGCAGAGCATGGTCCTTGGAAACGACCGACTCATCTCCCGCTGGCCGGTACGCGGAGCGCCGATCGTTTCCGAGGGAGTCGTCTATTTCGGCTGCGGCATTTGGCCCACCGATGGGATTTACGTCCACGCCATCGACGCGAAGACGGGCAAGTCGATCTGGTGCAACGACACCTCGGGCAATACCTATATGGCACAACCACATTCCGGGGCCACCGCCTTCAGCGGCATCGCGGCCCAGGGTTATTTCGCCGAGTTGGGCGAATACCTGCTCGTTCCCACCGGACGCGCCGTGCCAGCGTTTCTCGACAAGAAGGACGGCACACTCATCGACTTTTTGCTCGCTAGAAACCAGAAGAGCGGTGGGGGGCGACTGTCCGTCATGCCGGATTTGAATGCCTTTTGGTCGGGCGGCAGTCTCTTCTTCGCGCCGGGGGATGGATCCGGGCAAACCGGCGGCGATGAACATGCGGTTACGCCCGACGGAGTCGTATACGCAGATGTCGGCGGAGGAACGGACGGCAAACTGCGTCGATCGACCTACCGCGAGGAAAGCCGCACCGACCGGCACGGCAAGCCGACTCGATTGCTCACCATGGATTCGGACGAGACCATTGCCGAGATGAGCGGCGAGCCGACGGCCTTCATCGTGGCAGGCAAACATGTTGTTGCGGGCTTCCCAGGCAAAATCGTCGTATGTGATTTGGACGGTCAGGAGCCTGACCGCGAATATGCCGTCAACGGCACGGTCTATGGTTTGGCGTATGCCCACGGGCGGTTGGTCGCTTCGACAGACCGCGGGGAGATTTTCTGTTTTCTGAGCGGCGGCGACAAGCAGGAGTTTCGTCAGGCTGGCGATACGATAGCATCCGCCGCCGACAACCCGCTCCCGGTCGGTGAGCAGCCTGCTCGAAGGCCGGTTGCGGGGTACACGCTGATGCTCGGCGGAGATGGCGTCGAAGTCATCGAGGGCTTTCTCTCGAATGGACGCCATGTCATCGTGATTGACGAACGCGCGCAAACGATAGACGCCCTGCGGAAACACTTCGATACGCGCGGCCTCTATGGAACGCATATTACCGCGCTGGTAGCGAACACGAAACAGACTCCTTTGCCCAACCGGTTTGCGAACCTGGTCGTGGACAATGGCGCCGATACCCCTCGGGACGAAGTGCAGCGACTGTTGATTCCGCGTACGGGCCGATTCCAGTCCAGCCCGTCCGCAATGCCCGTCGAACTCGATGCAGAACTCGCCGGCGAGGGCAGTTGGACTCACCAGCATCATGATCCTGCCAACACGCTGTATTCGGAGGATACGGTGGTGAAGGGGCCGCTTGCGACTCGCTGGTACAAGGACCTCGACCTGGTCATGCCCAACCGAGAGGGGCGCGGCGCCTCTCCTCTGTATCTCGACGGGCGAATGTACGTCGAAGGGATCGATGCCTTGCTCTGCGTCGACGCTTACAGCGGCAGCGAATTATGGAGGTTGTCGCTGCCGGGGATTCAGAAGCACATGGACCAGAGCCACTACTCCGGCTCGTGGACCGGCGGGAATATGTGTCTTGACAACGACCATCTCTACCTGGTCCGGGAGGATCACTGCCTGAAGATCGATCCGGTAACGGGAACCGTACAGGGCGAACTTGCCGTGCCACAACCGGGAAAGGCGTGGGGATATTTGGCCGTCAAGAACGGCGTCCTCTACGGCAGCATTCCCGATACGGACTTCCATGTGCGATGGCTCTGGCGGCAATCGGACATGGAAGCCGTCTATACGGAATCTCATTCGTTGTTTGCCATGGACCCAGAATCCGGCGAGGTGCTCTGGCAATACGACGCCAAGGACTCGATACGCCACAACACGATCGCCATCACCGGCAAACAAGTGTTTCTCATCGACCGGCCGATCGCCGAATTCGACAGCGCCGCTTATCAAAAGGGCGGTTCGAAGTCGGGCCAAACGGCCCCCAAGGAACATCCCCATGGCACGCTTGTCGCTCTCGATGCGGCGACCGGCAAACGTCTTTGGGCAAACCAGGACGACATCTACGGCACAACCCTGGCTGCCAGCGAGTCGCAAGGGGTCCTGGTGACAGGCTATGCCAAAATCCAGTTCACGCTCCCTTCCGAGTTCGGCGGAAGACTGACGGCTTACCGGATCTCGGACGGTGGCGTACTCTGGGACCAGAAAGGGGTGCGGGGCGAACGTTCCAGATTCATCATTCGAGATCGTGACGTGATCTTGGAACCGGACGCGTACGATTCGACCACCGGGACCAGGATCGACGGGTTCGAACTCGAACGGGCGTACGGTTGCGGGCCCGCCGTGGCGAGCCGGCACCTGATCCTGTTTCGCTCGGGCACGCTGGGCTATTGCGGTGCCGCGGGCGACAAGCCCGTTCAGAGCTTCGGCGGAATTCGGCCCGGTTGCTGGATCAACGCCATACCGGTCGGCGGCATGGTCCTCATGCCCGATGCCTCCGAGGGCTGCCTCTGCAGCTATCTCAACAAGGCAACCGTCGCCCTGGAAGAGAGGGTGGCAGAGCCGATCGTTGCGAGCACTGCCGCGGAGGGCGGTCTGTCCGTATCCATACAGGGACCGGAGCAATGCGAACTTCGCTATACGCTCGACGGAACGCCGCCGATGATCGAGTCGCCGTCGCCCCCGCCGGTTGTCCTGCTAAAGCCGGGCACCACGTTGAAAATCAAGGCATTCAAGCACGGCATGCCACCCAGCGAAACGGTTGTCGTGTCCAATGGCTTCGAGGGCTCTCAGGCCTCTTGCGTCACCATCTCCCCAAGTGTTAGGCGGGCCGGTTGGGAGTAGTAGTGAACTACGCCGTCTCATACAAGCCAATAGCCAGAGCCATCAGCCGCGAAATGCGAGGCCCACCGCTCGGTTCCAGCACAGACTCCCTGTTTGCGTCCGCGTCGAGCCTGAAAGGATTGCAGGGCACTCCCTCCGAAGAGCGACTTTTCGGTGGTAGGGCAGTGGTCTTGCCCTCTCCGAGCATGAAAACCGGACATGCCGTCCAGCCTGGCGCATCCACCGGTAGTAGGCTTATGACGTGACGGCCGCCGGTCGGGTCGATGGCCGCCCTCGACGAGGGACTCGTTTGGTCACTTTGCGGGCGTCTTATCGCAGTTGCAGAACGCAAAGGAGTTTTCAATGTTCCACTTCCATTGGCAGGGGAAGCAAGGTTGGGCCACGATGCTGTCAGCGCTGATCGTGCCCATGATACTCTTTGCTCAACAGAGCAGCGCGGACGAAATCGACGCCATCGGTAATCCTCTGGTGGACGAAACGCAGATCATGCTGATGTACGTGAGTCCGACGACAAGCGGCTTTTCATATGCCTTCCTGGAAGGCTGGCGTCAGTGGGGCTTGGCGTTCGCGGATATTTCTCGAAACGAAGAGCGTCAAGCGATGCTGGCGGCCATTACTACCCACGCGATCTTGCAGGTCGACAAGTCGGTGCGCACCAGCGCCGCCGGAAGCGAAATCATCCTGCAGAAGCTACGTGACGACCAGAGATACTACGAGGACCTGTTCCCCGATTTTCGTACCCGCCTCACGCCACCCACCGATGCGGACGAACAGAGATACTACGGGCGCTATTCCGCGATCAAGGACGTGGTGGACGGGCCGGGACAGCGTCTGAAGCAGGCGGCCGAGAGCGCGATTGCAGCCATAGAGACGGTCCGGACGCGACTTGGCCAAGGAGGTTTCATTCTCCGAAGCCTGGAGTCGCAAAACAGCTTCCTCATGAAAGCTATGAATCTGTATTACCAGCGCCTGCAAGAGTTGGAGAAGGCGCTAACCGATTTGAACGAAAGTGGCGCTTCGCCCCGCAAGCACTTGCGAGTGATCTTCAAGAACGAATCAGACAACCTGGTCTTTTTCGTGCAGGTCATGCCGCGGGACAATGATGGCAAATACGAGAAGATTCGCGAGGACACGCGATACCCGATTCCGATTTATCCGAACGCCCCCCCGGCAAGCGAGCAGTCAGTCGAACCCAAGCAGCAGCGCGGCCCAAATCGATTCTGGTTCACGGTCAAACCCTGGGATAAGATCATCGCCCGCGTGGCCACGATGGGCCCCATCCGCGACAAGGTCCGATTTCAGCCGATCGTCGGTAATCTGGTCAAACCCGACTTGAATAGTTTGGAGCGAGGCTTCTATTGGATGGGTTACAACACAAAGCAACCGACCAAACTGGTCCCGATCTTTACGCGATTGTATTCAAAACAGGAGAGCTACACATGGGAGTTCCGAGGCGGCTGGGCGCCAGGAGAGTCGGCCAACGATCCGACGTTCTCCACTGGAATCGACATGAAAGCGCTCCAGCAGGGCCTCGGGTATGTCTGGCCCGGGCATGTGGGTTTCAGCGGCGAGCAGATCGAGTGGGTCCTTCCTTCGTCTTTGGACAGCGCGGCAGAGTACGGTGCAGGATACGCAGACGTGAGCGGAACCACCACGTACCAGAAAGTGGGGCCCACCGTCGCTCAGCGGGACGATTTGACAGAATCAGGCAAAGGGCGACTGCGACTGCTGGTTGAAAAGTGGTGATAGATTTCCTGGTGGACAACAGTTGTCTCGGCTTGTGAGTCAAATCGTCTTGCGGCATCATTGTCCCGGGACACCACGCCCAGCACGTTCACTCAAACCCAGCGTGGAATACCGCGGCTGAAGCTCCGCAGTGGCAGCCGAGACGTAGCGTCACCTTTTTCCTGGCTTACTTAGCCTTTCTCAGGTTAGTTCACATCCCCAACTGCCTCTTCAACTCCCACCTCTCCCACAACCGGCCACACTTCCCACCTCGTCGTCATTCTTTGACTTGGCCAGCCACGCCGGCAATCTCCCCCGCCAATAATTCTCCCACTCTCTCCGCCTTCAGCGCTTGAACTCTGCTCGCCGGTCGAGGTAACCGTTGCCCACAGCGAGCACAAGCCCACGAACGGCCCGATGTATGCGGTGTTGTAAAGAACGCCGCTCCCACGTCGGACTTTTGGCTTGCTGAAGTCGCATGCGTCAGGGCGGTTCTTACAACGAGGCAAGCACACGGTATGTTGCGACCGTTCGCAATGTATAGACACATGTTCAGTATTGCAAAATGCGGGAGGGTAGCTACTAAGCAGGACCGAGCCGGGCAATGGGGGGCGCCCGGGGGGACTATCTTGCCTATGCCCTCTGTTTTCTCACCCGCGTTGTGATAGTTGCCCCGTTGTTTCGGCGTTGTTTGCCCGCTGTTTTCCGCCTGTTTGCACGGTGTTTCTTCGGCCGAGTTTGGCCGATTCGATTCAACTATATATGTGCGCGCCCGCGTGGGGGCTTTCGCACCCATAGTGTCTTTGCACTATCCACAAATATTCTTGGAACTATTTTCGCAGACCTGTTGACACAAACAACGAATTGTGCATAATAA
>DATLAN010000069.1:0-3284 GCA_035527455.1 Thermoguttaceae bacterium | reverse complement strand
GGGTCCCAGGCATGGATGGTCACCAGCAGTGTGGGCCGGCCGTGCTCGTCAGCCCCGAGCTTGCGAGTCCACAGCAATTGGAGCGTCCCCGCACGCGACGCCTGGCCCTCCATATGCCAGTAGTCGAAATCTTCCGCGGGCACGCTGGCGACGGCCTGGGTCTCGGTCATCGGGCCGCGTTGAGCAAAGGATTCCGGACGTACCGCCGATTGACCATCCGCCGCCGCCGCCAGCGGCGCGAGCAAATGGACCACCTTGTCATCCGCAACGAGATACACCTCCACGTAAAGTCCGGTCAGAAAGGCGACCGAGCGTCTGGCATCGGGCTTCAGGCGAATGTCCCCTCGGCTCTGCCCCTTGAGCACCGGCTCGTCTTTCGTCTTCCTCGTATCCCCTGCCGCGGCGTCCTTGTCAGAGCCATCGGACTGGGGGCTGGACCGCCTATGGCCGACACGGGCGGCTTGCCCGTACTCGCGCTGCCCCTCGCGTGTCCACCACTTGTCAATCGCCGAGAGGATCTCCTGCTTCTTCTTGACGTATCGCTCGACGTGGCCGCTGGGACCTATTCCAGGAGAGAAGTCCTTGTCGGTGATCTGCTCCAAGGCTTCGATCATGTAGTTCGCCCGGGCGCCGTACGCCGACGACGAAACTTCCCATCTTCTGTCGTTGTCCTCCTTCAACCAGCGCACCAGGTAGGGCACGGCCTCGCGGACGCGAAGCTGGCCCAATGGCTTTACCAGGTAGTAGATGGTAGCCTCTTTGTCGATCAACCGGGCGGCAAGCACCGGGCCGCACCGTTCGTCTCCGATTTGCCCAATCACGTAAGCAGCGTACTCCCACTGGCGAAGCCCCGAACCCTTGTGAATGTGATCGTCGCCCCTCTCCACCAACGCCATCAGACCCGGCAGGAACTCCGCCCCGCTGTTGGCCAGCCTCTCTCCGAACTTGAAGAGCCCTCCCGATTCCGTGTCGGCCATGGCTTTCGCAATGACTTTGGCAATTTCGTAGTCGGGTGTGATCGGCGTCTTCCGAGAAGGCGGGCGGGTAGTCGTCGGATCGACCGGTTCAGGGGTTTGTGTGTCCTCTACCGATGCTTCTTGCTCCATCATCCTGGCCAGGACGACGCTGGCCCCAAAGGCGACGATCTGCATCTGCGCATTCTTGTTGCCCGAATCCGCGGCCTTCCGCACGGCGGCTCGAGCCTGCTCGTCTTCGGTGAGAAGCAGGGCGAAGTAATAGTCAGCTTGGTACTCTACATCGGCCCACTCGCCTGCCGCTGACGCACGCTCCAACAGATAGGCTACTGCTTCCTTGCCGCCGATCTTGCCAATCGCGGCGGAAGCCACAGAGTTGGGATTGTTGCGATCCAATTCAATCAGTTTGGGCAGGATTTTGGAGCTGTGGCGCAGTATGGCGTCCAGCAGCAGCTTGTCGCACCAGTGCCACTCGTTGAAGTCGTACTCGAAAAAACCCCCTCGGCTGGTCGTGTGGCGTATCTTGGGATCCTGTAAGAGGCCGATTAGCGCATCCCCCGACGCCGTGTTGATCCTCTCCTCCAAGGCCAATCTCGACCGAACCGTCCGGACCACGTTGGTCATCTCGGCGACAACGTGTTCGTCTGCCGCCGCGGTGGACTTCTGTGCCTGAATCCATGCTTCGGCCTCCTTCAGGTCGTCCTTCAGACGAGGCAAATCGTCACTCGAGTAGAGAGGTCGGAGGTAAGTTGCCAAGATCTCGCCGGGTATCCGGTTCTCACCGGAGAGAATTGACGGAAGTAGTTTCCATACTTCACGGAAAACCGGCTCCTTGTTCGTGCGGTTCAGTAGGAGTCTGTATCTCGCAAAACGTCGTTTCTCGCGCAAAGCGGCGACACCGGGGCCCCCTGGTCCACTCATGGTCTGGAGCACGCCGACGGCTTTGTGGTACTGCTTCTGGCTTTCATGCACGGCAGCGAGCCTATGGCGCGCCTTTTCTCGGTACACCCCCAGCCTGTCGCTGAGTGGATACTCAATGGCTTGCGTATAGTACGCAATGGCTTCTTCGGGCGAACTCTCGTGAATCTCGCCGAGCGCAAAAAGGATGATCGGTACGCTGGGATGAGCTACGTACCGATCGCGCATACGTTCCAACTCGGCAACGTAGTGCTGGCGTCCGTCCGTCACCAACAGTGCTTTCATCTCGCGGATTGTCGCCCCCACTGCGGCAGCTTCTTCCCAAGGGTCTCGTGCCGACTGCTCGTCGGCGAAGGAGGAGTCAAGGGTAAGTGCCCCTGCTATCAGTGAGGCAATGGCCAAATTACGTGCCTTCCTCATTGCAGTATTCCTTTCGTCACACATGGGTTAGGGTTCCTCGTATTCGCTCCTGTGCGTTTCCCACCCCTTCAACCAGGCGGGGACGTCCTGCTCCGAGGGCTCGGCGCGCCCAGCGGTTCAAACGTGGCCAGCGCAAAGCGGTGTCCGTCGCAGTGAAACAGACGCAGCCGTTGGGATTCTTGCTGAGATCCGAATTCCGCTGAGAAGACCCCTTTGCGGCTTTCTCCGCGCAGACTCCGTTCTCCTGGGTGTCATGCACCTTACGTTTCTCCGCCACCGGGGGCTCGGCCAAGCCGACTGCTGTCATGATTTCACAACTTGCCACCGGGCCGTGTCTTATCGATTCCGGTCTCCCGGATCAGCCACGGCCGAACCACCGCGTGTTGCCTGCGGTGACGCGGCTACCCATGAGACGCCCATAGCATACGAAAAGTTTCGTCCCAGGCAACGAAGAACTTCGTATGGCCCGGCCGTCGGATGCTTTGCGGGAGCGTAATCCCAAACATACCAATAACTTAGGAGATGCGGCATGCTTTGTAACTAGTTCGTAACTCGCCTCGACGAAGCGGGGCAAGAACTGATTCCCGGCGACCAAGTCCGTAGCCCGCCCGGCCGAACTCGCCAGAACGCCGGCCCGCGATGTGTTGACTTCAACGCAACGTCTCCGTATGCCTGTGTCGACACAGCTTGATGAGAACCACTCTGGGGAGCGAAAACCTGTGGAATTCGGCCAACGATTGCGGGAACTGCGGCGAGAAAAGAGATGGACCCTACGCGCGCTGGCGGATGCGGTGGGCGTCGATTTCACCTACCTCTCGAAGATTGAAAATGGGTAACACTTCAGCCATCTGAAGCGTTTTTGGGTTCGGGGAGCTTTGGAAGTTGTCCCGTGGTGAGGTAGGTGGCCAGGGCGTCGATGATGGTTCGAATGGGATCGTGGCCCCGTTGTTTCAGAGTGCGGAAGATCGACAT
>DATLAN010000068.1:0-13215 GCA_035527455.1 Thermoguttaceae bacterium | reverse complement strand
ATGGGGTGAAGACGGCGGACATCCCCGTAACGATCCGGGAAGAAATTCCGGAGCCGATCTTCACCTTGAAAGCCCCGGCACGGTGGGACGGCCGGGAGACGATCGAGGTCGTGCCGCAGATTTCCAATTCGAAAGAGATGCAGGCGAAGGGGGCCGGTAACCTGAACACCACCTGGACGGTTTCGAATATCGCCGTGATCAAGGAGATGGAACCCGGGAAACTCATCCTCAAACGCGCGCAGAACAGCGGGAAGATGACCGTGACCGCGACGCTGAACAACGGCGGCCAGCCGACCACGCAGGCGATCCAGATCGTGGTCAAGGAACCCGAGAAGGATGCGTGGGTGCATCGCACCCCGGGGAAAGACGAGAAACCCGTCGACAATCAGTTCTATGCCCGTGACGACAAGAATGAAGGCACGTTGTATTATAACGGTTCATTGCCCGGTCCTGCCGACTCCGTCTTTCTGAAGGTCTATGCGGACGACGAGGTTTTCAAGACCGAAAGCCAGGAACTCACGGCGGACAAGACCTACGCGTTCTCCGTCAAGCTGAAGCCGGGCCTCACCAAGTACAAGGTGGAATTCGGTTCCCAGAGCGGAAACATCGAAACCGTGCTCCATACGGTCACCAACCTCGTATGCGGCGACGCCTACATCATTGACGGTCAATCCAACGCGGTGGCGACGGATTGGGGACAAGAAGAGTATGAATACACCAGCGACTGGATCCGCAGCTTCGGTTCCATGGGCGGGGACATCAGCAAGGGATGGGGCGGCGCGGTCCGTCGCCGGGGCGGTGCATGGCAGATCGGCTACTGGGGCATGGACCTCGCCAAGCACCTGGTGGAAACCCAGAAGATTCCGATCTGCATCATCAACGGCGCCGTCGGGGGCACCCTGATCGAGATGCACCAGCGAAATCCCGCGGAACCCACCGATCCGAAGACGATCTACGGACGCTTGCTGCGGCGGGTGGAGTCGGCCGGGCTGACCCACGGCATTCGCGGCGTCTTCTGGCACCAGGGCGAGAACGACCAGCAAGCGCAGGGCGCCAGCGGCGGCTACGGATGGGAAACGTACCGGCAGTACTTCGTGGACATGTCGGCGGCCTGGAAAGAGGATTATCCCAACATTCAGCGCTACTACGTTTTCCAGATCTGGCCGAACTCGTGCAGCATGGGCGGCAACGGGGCCAGCGACAAGCTGCGGGACGTGCAAAGGACCCTGCCGCGTCTCTACTCCAACATGAGCGTCACGTCCACCCTCGGCATCAAGCCGGTCGGAACCTGCCATTATCCGGCCGCCGGCTACGCGGAAATGGCCCGGTTGATAAGCCTCCTGGTGGAGCGGGACCAATACGGCAAGGTGTTCGACAAGTCCGTCGCGCCTCCCGACCTGCAGAAGGCATACTATACGAATGACAATATGGACGAGATCGCCCTGGAGTTCGACCAGCCGATGGCCTGGAACGACGCCCTGACCAGTCAGTTCTACCTGGACGGGAAAGAGGGCAGGGTCGAATCGGGCGCCGTCGAATCGGGCACCGTGTCCGGAAACGCCGTGTCCGGAAACGTGGTCAAGCTCAAGCTGGCGTCGGCCACCGCCGCGAAAACGATCACCTACCTGGTTGACAAGAAGTGGGACGCCAACAACCTGCTTTACGGGCAAAACGGCATCGCCGCTCTCACGTTCTGCGAGGTGCCGATCGATGCGTCAGCTCCTTAGCAGAAGACTGTAGACTTCATGAATGGTGCCGCTCAGATCTGGTGAACCCAGTGCTGGTTCACACCGCACAAAACCTGGAGTGCCATCGAGGATCCCATGATGAACGCAAGAATTCTCAGCCGCCGTAGCAGAATCGAACGTATCCTCGCCGGTTTGGCGGCGCTGGCTGCCGGGGCCGCGCTGGCAACAGGGACGCTGGAGACGGTGGTTCTGGCGGAATCGCCGCCAACTGCGGACAGCCTCGAAAAGGACTTCACCAGTCCACCGGCGAAATGGAAATCCCGGCCGCTGTGGTTCTGGAATGGCCCGCTCGACGAGAGCGCCACCACCACGATCATGGAAAAGTCGGTCGCCAGCGGCTACTACGGCTTCGGCATTCTGCCGACCGCGGACATGGGCGTGGCTTTCATGAGCCCCGAGTTTCTGCGCCACTACAAGCACGCGGTCGACACGGCTTCACGTCTGGGGCTGAAGATGTGTCTTTACGACGAGTTCTGGTTCCCCAGCGGCAGCGCGGGCGGGTTACTCAAAGAGCGCTATCCCGAGGCATTGAGCAAGCGGCTGGACAAGGTGGAAACCGGCGTCGTCGGCCCCGATACGGTAACCCTGGATGTTCCCGCCGGCCATCTGATGGCTGCGGTGGCCATGCATGCCCAGACCAAGGAGCGGGTGGACCTGACCGCGCACGTCCGCGACAACCGCCTCACGTGGCGGGCCCCGGCCGGGTCGTGGCAAGTGATGCTGTTTGTCTGCGTCCCGGACGGTGCGCGCGGCCTGGTCGATTACCTCGATCCCGAGGCTGTGCGAGAATTCGTCGAGCTGACCTACGAGAAGTACTACCAGACCTTTCCGGAGCATTTTGGCAAGACCATCGACAGCGCATTCTACGACGAGCCCACGTTTCACTGGGTCGAAGGGGGGCGGGCCTGGACACCGGCGTTCAACCGGCACTTCACCGAGAAGTTCGGGCACAGCCCGGCACTCTACTATCCGGCACTGTGGCATGATATCGGCCCCGAAACGGCCGCGGCCCGCAATGCGATGTTCGGGCTTCGGGCCGAGTTGTTCGCCGACGGTTTCGTGAAGACGCTCGCCGATTGGTGCCGCGACCACCACATCGAACTGACCGGTCACGTGGACCAAGAGGAAATCGTCAACCCCGTTGGTCTTTGCGGCGACCTGATCAAGACGTTCGAGCACCAGCCGATCCCCGGTCTGGACCAGGTCTTCTCCTACGGGCGCGGCTCCTCGATGTATAAAGTGGTCAGCTCGGCCGCGGTGAACTACGGACGGCCGCTCGTCATGACGGAGTGCTACGGAGGCATGAACCTGCCATTGCCCAACCTTTACCGCGAGGCCATGGACCAGTTCGCCAAGGGCGTGAATGTGATGGTGCCGCACGCCGTGTGGTATCGGACGAACCCCATTACCTTCCCGCCGGAGTTGTCTTACCGGACCGAGCCGTATGCCTCCGAGTTGCCGCGCTACAACGAGTACGTCGGACGCCTGCAACGCGTGCTCCAGCAGGGACGGCCCGTAGTGGACATTGCGGTGCTCTACCCGATCCATGGGCTGCAGGCTGCCTATTGCTTCGGTCCGGGCCAGCCGTACACGGGCGGGGTGATTCCCAAGTGGGCAGACTACATGGACGTCGGTGAGCGTCTGTCGCTCGAACTGCGTCACGATTTCACCTATCTGCACCCCGAGACCCTCGACACACGCTGCCGCGTTGTGGGCGGCTCGCTGGCATTGGAACAACCGCAGTTTCCTCAAGAATACCGTCTGCTCATCTTGCCCGGCATGGAAGCGATTTCCGCGTCGAATCTGGCCCAAGTGAAGAGCTTCTTCGATCAGGGAGGCAAGGTCATTGCCACGACGCGTTTGCCCGACCATTCGGCCGAATTCGGCAAGAGTGACGAAGTGCGCGCCATGATTCGCCACATCTTTGGAGCCCAGGTTGCGGAGGCACGCGACCAGCCGCCTGAGTACCCGAAAATTGGTGCCTCCAGCGTCTGGCAAGGTGGCGGGCACGGCGCGGCTTCGGCCTTCGACGGCGACCCGGAGACGCGATGGAACGCGCAGGATCAGAACAGCGCGGACCAGTGGCTGGAGGTGGACTTCGGCAGGCCGCGCACGTTCGAGAAGGTAACGATCACGGAGGTCTTCGACCGCGCCACCTCGCATCGCGTGGAATACTGGGACTCTCAACAATGGCGTACGTGTGCTTCCGGCGCGGAGATCGGCGCGACCCGGACACACACGTTTACGCCGGTTACGGCATCGCGTGTGCGTCTGTTGATTCCCGAAGTAAGAAGCGATACGCCCACCATCGCGGAATTCGCGGTGTTCGATGCCGGTGGTACCAACCTGGCCGCGTTGCCTTCGCGGCGCGGACGCGTCTCTGTAAATCGCAATACCGGCGGCGGCACGGCCTGGTTCGTCGAGAATCCCAAGGCGGCCGCCCTGCGACAGACGATCGACCAGGCATTGCCCCAGCCGGACGTTACCTGGGCCGACCCACCTGCAGTACGCGGAGGTTATCTGAGTTATCTCCACAAGGAAATCGAGGGCCGCCACTTCTGGTTCTTTGCCAACTCGTCGGATACACGGGTGAACACTCCCGTGTGTCTGCGCGGTAATCACTCCCTCGAACGATGGGACCCACACACCGGGCGCATCGAACCTTGCCCCGCGACAAGCTCCGCGGTGGGAACCACGATTCAACTGCAACTCGATCCCGTCTCTTCGGTCTTCGTAGTCAGTAGGTTTGTCAACCACTATTGAATCTGGGAGTCAACGTCATGAAATACCCTGGTGCAACGATTGTGTTCGCGCTTGCCGCCTTCGTCGCGTCGCGGGCCATCGCAGAAGAAAGGTGGCTTCGCAAAGGCCCGAACGTCGTCGCCGTCTGCTGCCATCAGACGACAGGCGGGCAATACGTCGACGTAGGGTTGGTGCTCGATCCCCAGGAGGACTCGCTGGCTCGGCCCGACTTGCCGCTCATCAAGCCGCTGTTCGACTACCCCCTTCGTGACACGTCGGTTTGCGTCGGCGGGGACGGGAACTACTACTTGACCGGAACCACCGGCCATCCCACCTGGTGGAAGACGAACGAGGGCATTCGCGTGTGGAAGTCTCCCGATCTGAAGAAGTGGGAGCCGCTCGGGCTCGTCTGGAAGATTGAGGAGGGCACTTGGCAGAAGGAGATGCACGGCGACCGCCGCGCGCTGTGGGCCCCGGAGATCCACTTCATCAACGGGACCTACTGGCTCACGTTCTGCATGAACTTCGGCGGCACCGGTCTGCTCAAGAGCACTTCCAGCAAAGCCGAAGGCCCCTATGTGGACGTTCATCCCGACGGTCCCATAACCGGCAAAATTGACGCATCGCTGTTTCAGGACGACGACGGGAAGGTCTACTTCGTGTGGCAGAACGGCATGATCGCCAAGATGAACGACGAAATGGCCGGCCTTGCCGAAGAGCCGCGTTTGCTCAAGCCGGCCAACCACGATCACGTCGGTTTCGAGGGGGCGTATCTGACGAAGAAAGGCGGCAAGTACTACCTGGTCTGTGCCGACTTCATCGGCGGCCTGTATCACTGCATGGTCGCCAAAGCGGACCGCGTCTACGGCCCCTACGGGCCCCGTTACCTCGCCGTTCCCCACGGCGGGCACAACATGTTTTTCACCGACAAGGCCGGCAACTGGTGGGCGACCTTCTTCGGCAACGATCCCCAGGCCCCATTCCTCGAGAGGCCGGCCCTGCTGAGGCTTGAACTGGACGACCAGCGCCGGGTACGGCCGAAAACGCCGTAATCAATGGGACCTCGCTCTCGACCTCCAAAACGGCCGGGGCCCCGTTCGACGCGTCTCCCGGCATACCGAGAGAAACTGGATGGTCGACGGGCCCCGATTTTGCGTCCCGAGGCCCGGGGCGGTGTTCTGGGGCCTGTTTCGGGCCTGTTTCCGGTTTGCGGCGATTCTGGCGCCCTGGGAGCGGCCTGACTACCGGGGGAACGACCCAAGATCGGCTCGGCCGGGCAGACCATGACCCAAACATCGATTCTGGCGCCGTTTTCATACGCAGGGAGTGCGTTTCGTTCTCGGGTCGCGGCCAACAGGTGTTCTGAGACCTGTTGGGGCTTCCCTGGATTGAAACACTACAGGGAGTGCGTTTTCCGGGATTCTCGAAGATGCAACCTGTTGGCGGGGGTGGCGGCGCTTCTCGGCTGTCGAGCTGGCCGATCCGGATGCCGTCCACGTTGGTCTGGATCGGCTGGTTCAACGGACCGCAGTAGTCGTTGCCCGCCTCGGGTTTCGGATCGAACGTATCGAGGTGCGAAGGTCCGCCGGCCAGCCAGCAGTGCACGCCGTGCTGCGAGGGCATCAGCCCGGTCAGCAGCGTCGCCCGGGTGGGCGAGCAGACCGAATTGGAGCTGAAGCATCGTGTAAAGAGCATCCCCTCCTGCGCCAGCCGATCGATTTTCGGCGTGCGGATCTCCCGATTGCCATAACACCCCAACGTCCACGCCCCCTGGTTGTCGGCGACGATCAGGAGGATGTTGGGGCGCGTTTCCGCGGCAGACGAGACGGTCGATACCCCGAAGATTACAGCGCTGAAGAACAGCAGGATGCGGCAGAAGTGATCGTTCATGATTTGCATCTTCGGCAATGATTCTGATCTGACCGCGGACACTCGCGGGTGACACCGTCGATCTTGCGGAAATGATCCTACCACTTCGCCCGGCTCTTTCGCAAGATCGGCGGTGCTAGCCGCTATTCATTGTTTGTTCAAGCTCTGCCCCCCAGCCCGACCCCGGCTCCACACGTGGCCTGGCAGTGGTTTTTCGCTCGCATTTGGCTAAAATGGATGGCCGGCGGTGTTGGGGCATGATCCCGCACTCCAAGAGACACCACAGCCGCAATGGAAGGAGGACCGACTTGATGCGCCTGATCCCACCTATCCGATCCCTCGGCGTCCTCGCCGCGCTGGTAGCCTGTTGCGGGGCCACGGACGATGTGACGGCGCCCGAGGCCCCCTCGGTGTTCGATCTGCCCTCGCTGCAACTGAGGCACGTTGCGTCCATGCGCGCGCTGGCCGAGTTGCTCGCCCGCGGAGAGTTCCAACAGGCCGAAAAGGTCCTCCGCCAGTCGATCGAGCGAATGCCCCACGACGCCAACTCTCACTATAACCTCGCCTGCGTCTTGGCCCGGCAGAACCGCAACGACGAGGCCTTGGCCGCGCTCGATCAGGCCGTCGATCTCGGCTTCCGCGACGTCGGGCAGATCGAGTCCGACGAGGATCTCAAGGGCTTGCGCGACGCGGCCCGGTTCCAGGAGATCGTCAAGAAAGCCGGCGAGCCGCTGGACAGCAAGCCCCCGGGCTGGCACTACGAGGTCAAGCCGGCCGAGATCGAGGACGGCCAGGTGCTGGTCGGCGAAGGCAACACGGCCTGGAACGTCAAGCTGGGCGTCTTCCACGCCTTCTTCAAGCTCGACCGCGAGACCACCGCCGAGAAGCCGATTGCGGTCGGGCTGGGCACGGCCGGCGATCTGCTGCGCACGTGGCACGAGGAGGGCACCGCCGCCGGAAACCACGGCGACCTCTACGACAATCACGACCGCGATCACTCCAACATGAACTTCAAGGCCCTGCCGCAGTTGACGCGAGTCGAGTTCTCCGAGGAGGCCCGCGGGCGCGGTCTGGATCACGGGCTGCAGCTTGCCTTCTTGTACAACGGCATCACGATCGGCAATTCATCGACGGCAATGACGTCGGGCCCCTACTGGCGGAGCCAGGCCCGCAACGCCTTGACGCAGCCTCGCGGCGGGCTGCTTTACCTGCAGTACCTGGCCAACCACCTGTACGTCTACCCCGAGCACCGCGACCACGACCCGCGCGTCGAGGGCCAAGGCCACGGCGACGTATTCCCCGCCAACACGCCCTACATGATCGTCTCGCAGGGCTCTTCCGGCTCCGACCGCGCCTTTCTCAGCGCCGTGGGCGCGACGCTGGCGGCGTTCCGGCCCGAAGTCAAGCTGAAGCTGGCCGGGTCCGGGACCCTGATGGCGGCCGTGCAGATGATCTTCCGCAGCAGCAACCAGATGGTCGAAGCTCGCGAGGACTATCTCACCGGCGCGGCACACCCCACCGTCTTCGACGGCGGCCGGATCCAGGTGGAGAAAATGGTGAAGCTGGCCCACGAGATGACGCCCGACGCGTTGCCGCCGATGATACAGCTTCGGGTGATCGAGGAAGATCAGCCGGTCGTCGGCCGCGACTACTTCGACGTCGGGCCGCGCGAGCACCTACTCGACACGCCGTGCGCGATTGCCCGCATCGTGAAATCGACCAGGCACGACCGCCGCATGGTCGTCAGTGCCGAGGCCAGCAAAGATCTCAACGGCAACCCGCTGACTTACCACTGGGTCGTGCTGCGGGGAGATGCCGAGCGTATCCGGATCAACCCGCTTGACGGCGGCGGCTCCCGGGCCGAGCTGATCGTGCCGTACCACGAACGTCGCCCGATCGCGCCGGACTCGAAGATGGAATCCGACCGCGTGGACATCGGCGTCTTCGTCGACAACGGCCAATACTACTCCGCTCCCGCGTTCATCTGCTTCTACTACCCGGCGAACGAGAAGCGGGTTTACGACGACCGGCATCGCATCAGCGTGGTCGACTATACCGACCCGGCCGTCAAGGGCAACTACGTCGACCCGATGCTCGATTTCCGCAAGGACTGGCGCGACGAGTACCATTACGCCGACGACGGTAGCTTGCTGGGATGGACCCGGACGCGCGGCGAGGAGCGCCAGGAGTTTACGGCCGACGGCGAGTTGATCCTGGAAAGCGACGATGCCGGCAAGCCGCTCAGGACGACGGCGGTCCGCTACGTCGCCGAACGCGGCCAAGGCGGAGCGATGACGCTGAAACAGGTGGCCGGGCCGACGACGGAAGCGGAAAAGGAGCCATGAGCCTTTATGGCAAAACAGGCAGGCGGATGGCCGGGACCCCGTTTGCCCGATTTCGTCCCTCTCACTCAGCGGGCGGCTTGGGCGGAGGTGGCTCGCCGCAAGCCTCCCCTGGCTGCGCCACACCACGAGAGGAATCACGCCTTCAAGCTCTGACCTCAAGCGGCCTGTCACCGCGCAAACGGGTCGGGCGGGGGCGTTTCTGCCGGTGGGTCTTCCCGGCCGCTGCGCTGGCCCTCGATTCTCTCGAGGAACTCCCGCGCCGAGGACTGCAGGGCGGGGTCCTTCACGGCCGTTTTCAGCATCGAGATGGTCTCCGGCAATTGGGGGGCCGAGCAGGCCGCCGCCACCAGGGCATTTCTTCGGACGCCCTCTTCCTCGTCGTTTTCCACCGCGTCGACGAGCGCCTTGGCGGTCGCGTGGAACACTTCCGGCTTCCCGCGGACGGCTGAGAGGATGCCGCGCAGTTCGTAGGCAGCGTCTGCCCTGACGTCGGAAGACGGATCTTCGGCCAACACCCGGATCACCGCCGGTGCCGTCTTCTCGTGGCCCGGGGCCACCTCTTCCAGCGCGGAGAGCGCTTCCTTGCGGCTGGCCTCGCTGAGATCCGTCAACTCGCCGACGAGCAGGCCCACCGCGACGTCGCGGATGCCCTGCAACTGCTCTTTGGTGTGCTTGACCGTGGGTTCCGTGTAGCGGCGATAGTTGCCCGACCAACTGTCGTTGGTGGCCTGGTTGGCCAGTTTGGCCAGGGCACGGATGGCTTCCAGACGTACCCAGCTCTCTTCATCCTCCAGCAGGGCAAGAAGCTCTTCGGGCACTTCGAGCAATGGCATTTCACCGTAGGCATGGGCGGCGATGCGGCGCATGAGCACCATTTGCTCATCGCCGGCGAGTTCCGCAAGATTCGGCAGCATGGAGGTGCCCCACGACGCGAACACGCGGCTGACGGATTGCCAGCTCTGCATTTGCGGGTTCTTGCGCACTTCCTTGACCACATCGTGGAAGTACTCGGGGCCGAGCTGCTGCAATTGCCGCTGGGCCGCGCGTTGGGTGGCGGAGTTGGCGCTGAGCTGCGTCACAAGCGTGGCGATCTGCTCGGGCGTCGCGTCCTGCCCCTGGCCGACCACGTCTTCGGCCGCGCCGAGCTGGTGGAGCGTCTCCAGCGCGGTCTGCTGGACATAAGCGATCTTGTCCTTCGCTGCAATTCTCAGCGCAGGCACCGCTTTCTGCAAAGCGGGAATGGTAGTCGCGTCACGCTGACCGAGTTGTCCGAGCGAAAAAGCGCAACTTCTCCGCACCGAGTCGTAAGGGTCCTTGACCAAGGCTTCGGCAAATGCCTCGACGATCGAGTGGAACTCGGGAGAGTCTTGCGACAGGTAATAGCCCGCCGAATAGAGGCTGCTCGCCGCCGCCGACCGGACCTGGTCGTACTCGCACTGTTCGAGTACGCGTCGCAGGACGGGAACCGATAGCGACGGCGCGTTGCGGCACTGCCCCAGCGCCTGGCAGACGCTGCTTTGGACGTCCGGACTGAGGTCGTGGACGCCCTCCAACAGCTTTTCGAAGACCTCTTGGGGAACCTTCCTTCCCGCTCCGGCCGCGTAAGGGACCGCGTCGAAGCCCATCGCGCGAATGCGGGGCTCGGGGTCCGTGACCATGGCAACCACCACCGGCAGGCCGTCCTCCCCCATCTTAGTCAGCGCGAATCGCAGCGGTTGGATCGTTTCGAAGGAGTTCCGCTCCCTGGCCCGATCCACCAGCCGGGGGAACACGTCCGGGCCCATCCGCACGAAGACTTCCGCCGCCGCCTGGTAGATGTCGGAGTTTTTGGCGACAGCGGCCAGCAACGGGTCGACCACTTCGGGTCCCATGGCGGCCAGTTTGGCGATGGCTTCTTCGTTCTGTCCGTAACGCGAACGCATCAGGGCCTGGATGTGTTTGTCGATCTCGGGATCATGCGGCGTTTTCGGGCGCGTGACCTTTCCCGCTCCCTCTTCCGGCTCGGCCGGCTTCTGCTGCAGACGAAAGGCGAGACGGCGAATCGCGGTTTCGGCGACGGTACGCTCGACACCGTCATCCCAGAGCTTGTATTGACCTTGGGAAAACTCCAAGAGTACCCCCTCGATGGTCGAGCCGTTGACGAGAATAGCGGTTACCACGGGACGGTGCTCCGGAACCGCCGGGTCGGCAACCGCCCAAGCGCTGCCAAAAGAGAAGACGACCAATAGCGTGCCGGCCAGCTTGGTAGTCATGACATTCTCCCGTGCTGGAATGTGAAAACCGAGATCTTTCAGTCGGTCAGTTGGATGGTCGTGGTGGTATTCTGTCGCTTCGACTACCGAAATGGTTCCACGCGGCGCCAAGAATTTCCCGCAAGAATTGGTACGAATGGGTGGCCCGTCGATCTTGCGGAAGCGATCCTACCATGTCGCTTGACTCACTGGCAAGATCGCCGGTGCGATCCGTTTCAGGGGATCTCGCAGTTCGGCAGGGTTTGGCGCAATTGCTCCAGACCCGCGTCACTGACGCCGCTGTCGACGAGATCGAGCTTCACCAGGGTCCTCATCCGCGCGAAAAGGGGCTGGCTGGCGTCGGTGACGTCGCGGTTGTATTCCAGAAACAGAACCTTCAGGTTCTTGATGCCCGCAAGCGGCTGGAGATTGCCGTCGCGGATGCCCGTTTGATCGAGGTTCAGCAACTCCAGCTTCGCCAGCCCGCCGAGATGAGGTAGTCCGGTGCCGGTGAGCCGAACAAGATTCTGTCGGGGTTGATGGGCTTGTCGAGGCCCCAGGCGGCTTGACTTCGCCTAAGGATTCGTGATGATCCATGCATGCTTACGTGCTACAGTCACAATGTCCGACTTCCGCAGGAAGCAAGGAGAAAAGGAAAATGAAGCGACGCGACTTTCTCGGGACAAACATGCTGGCCCTGGCGGGCGGGGCCCTGGCAGCGGGCGGCGCCAACGCGGCTGACGGTCAATCTGACGAGAACGACAGAATTCAAAGCCAGCTCTCTCCCAACGTTCAAATGCAGTTCATGCGGCCCGCCCAACTGGAGGCCGCCGGCCGGAAGTTTCCGGTGGTGTACGTGCCATTCGGCCTCATCGAGTGGCATGGTCTCCATCTACCGCTCGGCAACGACGCGATCAAGGCCCACGGGATTCTGGTCAAGAGTGCCGAGAAGTTCGGCGGCGTGGTCTATCCGCCGGTGTACTTTCATGACGGGTTCCGGCAGGAGCACCTCGTGCCCGTACTGACGGACCTGTTCAATCGCCTGAAACGGACCGGGTATCGTGTCATCATTGGAGCCTCCGGGCACAACATTCGGGGGCAGATTGACATGATCAACAAGGCGCTGGAGCCCGTGACGGCCGATGGCAACGTGACAGGGATTGGTATTTGGGAGATTACGCTCAGCCGGGGGCTTGAATCGGCCTCGGATCATGCCGCCAAATGGGAAACGTCCAACATGATGTTCCTCTATCCCGACTTGGTGGACATGTCCGAGCTGGGCGACGGCCCCATCAACCTCGACATGAAGCCTCCATCCGGGATTGGCGGTTTGGACCCTCGGAAACATGCCTCGGCTGAGGTGGGTAGGCGGAACGTAGAACTGGCGTCCGAGGCCATCGGCCGAAAAGCCCAGGAGTTGCTGGCCTCGCTTCCAGAGAACCAACGATCCTTCAACCTGGAGTCCGTGAGCCCGGGGAATTGGTGGCTGATATAGACCATGTGGCGAGGAGGCACGGAGCCGGATCATGACATCCCCGCCCGAACAGATCGACGTGGAGTGCCCGAAGTGTGGGCAGGTTTACTCGGACTGGTACCGGCCATCGATCAACCTGACGCTCGACGACTTGGACGATGAGTACCTCGAACGCGTTCGACTGCACATACGATGAATGGGCTGAGCATCTTCGCGGCGATGTTCGTTTGGCGGCTCGGGAAGAAACCTCGTTGGCACCACCAACTGGGGCGATGTACGGGTCGCGTGACTTTTCCGAGCAACTGAACCAAGCTCAGACGACGGGGCTGTAGGACGGAACAAGGATCGAAGCCCGTCGCGACGGCTGGGTGGCGATTGACAGCTTTCACAGCTTGCTCCTCGATCCCCAGGACGCTTCCTGGGTGGCCAGCGAAGACATTGAGGTGATGCCGCCCGCGGTCTTCCCGACGGCGGAGGCGGCCTACAGGGCGTGGGAGCTTGGTGTTCCAAGACCCTCAGCAGGCATCTCGAAATAGAATGGTAGTTAGCGTGCCTTTCCCGGCGGCTGCGGCATACTGAGCGGATCTGCTTGATCGCGGGTACTACCGGGTACTATCTTCGAGCCGAGGTACTACCATGACCTGCGATTATATGCTATGAAATGCGGTAACACTTCAGCCATCTGAAGCGTTTTTGGGTTCGGGGAGCTTTGGAAGTTGTCCCGTGGTGAGGTAGGTGGCCAGGGCGTCGATGATGGTTCGAATGGGATCGTGGCCCCGTTGTTTCAGAGTGCGGAAGATCGACAT
>DATLAN010000067.1:0-24893 GCA_035527455.1 Thermoguttaceae bacterium | reverse complement strand
ATGTCGATCTTCCGCACTCTGAAACAACGGGGCCACGATCCCATTCGAACCATCATCGACGCCCTGGCCACCTACCTCACCACGGGACAACTTCCAAAGCTCCCCGAACCCAAAAACGCTTCAGATGGCTGAAGTGTTACGTTTCTGAAAAGACCATTGTGCCACGTTTCCCCGTCGCATGCCAGCCCTCGCCACCCCCCTCGTTCCCAAGCTCTGCTTGGGAACGCACTTCCGCGAAGCTCCGCTTCGCATTATCATAACCCCATGATCCGTTCCCGCTACCGCATTTTCGAAACCGAGTATCCCTACTTCATGACGTGCACCATCGTCGGCTGGCTCCCCGTCTTCACCCGACCGGAGGCCGTGGAGATCGTTTTCGACTCGCGGCGGTACCTGCAGCGCGAACGGGGCTTCAAGCTGTTCGGCTATGTCATCCTGGACAACCACCTGCACTTGATTGCCTCGGCGGACGAATTGTCGGCAAGAAAGGGCTAACCGCATGCGATACCAAAAACACATACTGCCGCTGGTGATTGTTCTGCTCGTCACCGGTCCATCTTGGGCAGGCGAACCGGTCACGATCAACGCCAAGGATGACGGCTATCGGGGGATCTGGTACTTCAACCAGCCGTCCGGCGACGCGTACGTCTACAAGTACAGCGGTGGACTGGGGACCTACTGTGCCAAGCACCAACCGTTTGCCGTCTACTGCCAGAAGGTCAACAAGACTTTCTTCTGCTACGGCGGCACGACCAAGAACAGCGACCAGGAACTCGTCCACATGGTGTCGTATTACGACCACGCCACCGGCATGGTCCCGCGTCCGACGATCCTGCTGAACAAGCGAACGTCCGACGCCCACGACAATCCGGTCATCTCCATCGACGGGCAAGGCCACGTTTGGATCTTTTCCACCTCCCACGGCCGGTCGCGCCCCTCGTATATCCACCGCAGCAAGCGACCGTATGATATCGACGCGTTCGAACTCGTTCCGGCGACCCGAGAACCGGCCGGGCAGGACGTGCCGATCACGAACTTCTCGTACATGCAGGCGTGGCACGTGCCGACTCGGGGATTCGTCTGTTTCTTTACCCGCTACAACGATCCGGCCCAACGCACGAGCTTCTTCATGACCAGTCCCGACGGCGTGCGGTGGTCCGAGTGGCTGCGGCTGGCCGCGATCGATTGGGGGCATTATCAGATCAGCACCGCGTCGGCCCGAAAAGCGGCCGCCGTGTGCAACTTCCATCCCGAAGGAAAGGGACTGAACTGGCGGACGAACCTTTATTACATGGAGACGGCCGACTGGGGAAAGTCCTGGCAATCGGCCGGCGGCGATCCGCTCGCGTTGCCGCTCAATCAGCCCGACAACCCGGCGCTGGTCCACGATTATCGGGCCGACGGGCTCAACGTCTATCTGAAGGACGTCCGGCTCGACGCGGACGACCGGCCGGTGATCCTGTATCTGACCAGCCGGGGCTACGAGTCCGGGCCGCAGAACGATCCGCGGACCTGGACCACCGCCTGCTGGACCGGACGGCGATGGGAGATCCGCCCGGTGACGACCTCGGACAACAACTACGACATGGGCTCGCTCTATCTGGAGTCGGACGGCAGGTGGCGGATCATCGCCCCGACGGAGCCCGGCCCGCAGCCGTACAATCCCGGCGGCGAGATCGCCATGTGGCAGAGCGGCGATCGGGGCGGAAGTTGGCAGAAAGTGAAGCAACTCACCCACGACAGCCCGCGGAACCACACGTACGTGCGGCGGCCGGTCGATGCGCATCCCGATTTCTACGCCCTGTGGGCCGACGGCCACGGCCGGGAGCCCTCGCCCTCGACGCTCTATTTCTGCGACCGGCAGGGAAACGTCTCCGTCCTGCCGCGCGAGATGCCGGAGGATTTCGCCCGGCCAGTGCGGTTGGCGGAATGAGAAAGGGGAAAGAAAGGCGTAGCTGAATTCTCAGGAATTCAGCAATAGACAGGGACTTCATCCACGGATGCACTGAGGATGCACTGAGGATGCACTGAGGATGCACTGAATGCTGAATTCTTGCGAATTCAGCTACGGGATTCGGCCACGCGGGCGTCAACCGAAATACACGGCCAGCAGTGCGTCGGCGGCGGTGGTGAGCGTGTCGGACTTCTCGGACGTCTGGCCATGGTCTTCGCCCTGTCCGTACTCGGCCAGCCAGGCCAGCTCCGGCGATAGGGCGGGCTGCGGGGCCTGCGCGCCCGAGAGATCGATCAGCTTCAGCGCCGAGGAGAAGTTCGACTGGTTGTTCCGCGCCAGCAGCACGTCGGTCGCGTTGACGCGCCCGTCGCGGTTGAAGTCGTAGGGATCGTCGATGCCCGCCGGGTTGAGCACGCCGCGGAGGTTGTTCCGCGCCAGGAGCAGGTCGGCGGCGGTGACTCGGGCGTCGCTCGGCGAGTTGCCCGTCTCGGCCACCGCGTTGCCGAAGTAGAAGACGCACGGTTCGCTCAAGCCGGTCCGGGCGTTGGCCTGCACGGTGACTTCGAGCCACTGGTTTTCGACGGCGTTGTCTTCCCAGGCGATCAGCACGCGGTCGGAGCCGGCGACGCCTCGGCCTGGCCACACGGCCGCCTCCGCGATCGCCGGCGCGGCGGTCCAATTGCCCGGCTCGGCGTCGTTGCCCACGCGAAACGCCAGGTACTGGCCGACGCTTGCCGCGTCCAGGCCGTCCGGGTCGGCGAGGTCCTGGACGTCGATCGCCAGGGCGTTGATCCCGCGGCTGTAGTTGGTGTAATTCTCGGACGTGGCCACGCCGTAGCCTGGCAGCAACGCCACCTTGTCGGGCGCAAGGGCACCGTCGGCAAGCGAAATCGTGCCGGTGAGCGCTTGGGGATTGCCCGGCGTGAAGTACGAGAACGTCATGTCCGCCCGCAGATCGGCCCCGGCCCACTCCGGTCCGATCACGTCGCCGAGGAAGTGGGTGCCGTTGAACGCGAGGACCATGACCGAGTTGATCAGCGTATCGGTGTCCGTCCGCCAGGAGCCCAGTTGGCAGCCGGCTGGCCGGTGAGAATGCCCGCGGATGATCGGATGTCGTAGCCGAGGATTGCCGTGCCGTCGGTGTCGAGGGTGAGGCCGTCGGGGCCGATGATCAAGTCGGGCACGCCGTCGCCGGAGGCCGCGTCGGTGTCGAAGGCGCTGTGGTCGTAAAGGACATATTGGCCGACGACCGCGCTGAGGACTACCCTCGGCTCGAGCGTCTCGAGCCGCAGTCTCCTCGACCGGGCCGAAGTGTGCCCGTGGCCAAGTTCGGGCCGGAAAACCGTGCAAGGATGATTACGATCCCAGGTGCATTTGCTCTTCATGAAACCCCCTCCCGACTACAAACCCCATACCCTCCCATAGTCACCAGCGTAGGAGTTCTTGACCCGGATGTCAAGCTTTTGGTGGAGATTTTCTTGAAAAGATTCGGCCCCGGTCTCTTTCCGGCTGGGCGTAGGTCAGGGCTCGCCCTGACGGATTGTCGTGCCGGCTGCGCGATTGCGTCAGGGCAAGCCCTGACCTACTCGAAACACCGCAGCTTTCCGTCGGCGGTGGCGAGGTACAGCCGTCCGCCGGCGGCGGCCATGCCGTCCCAGACCGGCATGGCGTCGAGTTGCAGTTCGGCCAGCCGCTTCCCGTCGGCCGCGGACACGGCCCAGAGCAGCGCGCCCCGCCGGCCGGCCAATGCGGCGTCCTGCTCGTCAATCTGCTTCTGCACGTCGGCGTCCCAGCGGCGCGCCACGGCCGCTTCTTCATCGAGCACGTCGGGCGGACCGGCGACGAACAGCGTGCCCGAGGTCAAGACCATCGCCCGGGCGATCAGGGGCGGCTGGTCCTGCGACCACTTCACGTCGGCGGCGGAGAGCTGCTCGACGGAGAGCTGCCCGGTGACCTCGCGATTGAAAATCCAGCGACCGTCCCGTTTCTCCAGCTCCTGGCGCCCGGCGACGGCACGTCCGACCGATTCGGGCTTGACGTTCTTCTCGGCCGCGTAGAGTCGATACTCCAAGGCGGGCGACCAGACGAAGTAACGCGGCTGGCGCCCGTAGCCGTAGATCGTTTCGTCGTCGAAGACCATCAACCGTCCGGCCGGGGCGTACTTGCCGGCGCGGAACCACCAGTTGCAGCCGTTCAGCACCGTCTGGCCGTAAAGCTGGTAGGAGCGATGGAACCAGGACCCGTCGAGGAAGCCGGTGGTGCAGAACAGGTGGGCCGCGTCGCCGATCTGGGCGGTGGCGTCGTCGGCCGCGACGACTTCCGTCCGCTGGCCCTGGAAATCGAACTTCTGCGACCGCATGTAGATGTACTTGTCGTCGCAGCTCAGCACGTCGGGCAGCGCGGGCGGCATGTTCAGCCCCCGCATGGCGAACTGGAGGTTGTCCTCCGTGCCCGGGATGTTCTCGTCGAGGATCGTCTCGGAGACGAGCCGGCCCGTCTTGGCGTCGATCCGGCAGAGGCGCATCCCGCCGTCGAGGAACGCCGATCGGCCCGCCACGCAATGGACCACGCCGTCGCGCACCAGCACGCTACCGTGGACGGGCCAGACGCTTTCGAGTTGTTCGAACGCCATGTGACGCCGATCGGCCGGCGCGGCCAGATATCGCCACGCCAGTTCGCCGTCGGAGGCGCAAAGGCAGTAGACGTACCCGTCGGCGCAGCCGAAAATCGCGCACCCGTCGTGGATCGTCGGCGGCGAATCGACGCGCCCGCCGGCGGTGAATTGCCATACTTCCTTGCCGTCGGCGGCGTCCAGGGCGTGGACCGTGTGCGCGTCGATCGACGCCACGAAGCACTTCCCTTCGGCCACCACCGCGCTGCTGAGCCGGCCGCCGAGGTCCGTTTGCCAGGCCGGCTCGAGATCGGCACCGACGACCGTTTCGACGCAGCCGCTGCGTGCCGCGTCGTGGCGATAGGTCGGCCAGTCCTCGGAAGGATGAATGATGAATGATGAATGATGAACGGTGTCTTGCCCATAGGCCGGGCCTTTTTCGAGGCGGGCGTCTTCAGTGGGTTTGCGCAGCGGTTCCTTGGCGGCCGGGGCCAGCGCGTTGAAGCCGTTGAGCTTCGTTTCCATGTAGCACGCGCACGGGTGCTGCGGGGCATAGACCAGGCCGTTGCAGGGCATGATGCCGTAAACGCACGCGCCGCGGACCCAGTGATTGCGGTTCCACGTTTCCGCCTTCCAGTCGACGAACTCGATCCCCGTCCGCGAGGGCAGCAGGTACCGGGTCGTCGCCTTGCTGCGGTGGCAGCGGTGATGGAACCAGTAGCTCTCGATGTCCGGCTGGAACTCGCGCTCGACCACGCCGGTCTTGATGTTGTAGCCGGTCCACGTGTTGGAGCCGCGTCCGGCCAACTCGCCCGTCCAC
Source organism: Thermoguttaceae bacterium (assembly GCA_035527455.1). Lineage (GTDB taxonomy): Bacteria > Planctomycetota > Planctomycetia > Pirellulales > Thermoguttaceae > DATLAN01. Next base: position 19,508 of record DATLAN010000067.1, on the reverse strand, counting down.
GCCAGTCCGTCGATGACCAGCACGTCCTCGGGCGAACGGTGTCCGGCCCGGTAGTGCTTGCCGGTCCAGAGCTTCTCGCCGGTCTCGGCGTCGTAGCCGCTCATCTGACCGTTGCCGCCGGCAAAGAGCACGACGCCATCGTACAGCACGAGCGTCGGCGCGAAGCAAGTCGGCAGCGGCAGGCGCATGGCGACCTCCTCGGACGTCCACTTCCGTCGGCCCGTCTTGCGGTCCAGGCAGACGACCTTTTCGCCGTCGTGGAACACGGCCCGGCGATCGTCGACCGAGAGGGTCACCGGAACGACGACGGCGTCCTTCGACCAGAGCGTCTTGCCGGTTGCCGCCTCGACGGCGAGGATCGTCCGCTGCTGCTGGTCCCACGGCCGTTCCTTGTCGACGCGGGCGTCTTCGGTCCAGCAGACGGGATTGTTCCACGTATAGCGATCCGGTTCCATCGGCCGCTTGTTCACCAGCAGGAACAAGACGCCGTCGGAGCAAAGGACCTCTTCGGTGGCTTGGCTGTTCTCGTAGGTTCGGATCGTCTCGCCCGTGGCGGCGTCCAGCGCGACCAGCGGCTGGTCGAGCCCGAGCGTCGCGTAGACCACGTCGCCGATCGAAACGAGCCGCCGCGGCAGAAAGGCCGGGCCGGACTTCAGCGGATAGAGGTGTGTGTACCACAGCGGGATGTCGCGCTTCCAGAGCACAACGCCGTTGAAGGCGTCGCGGGCGATCAGCTTCCACTTCGCCGGCAACTGGATCGACGCCCGAGAGCCCTCGTCGAAGATATAGAACACCCGGCCGGCGGAGGAGACCACGGCACTGACGCTGCTCAGGTGTTCGTGGTGGCGACTCCAAAGCGGACTGCCGACCCACTGCAATCGGGCGGGCGGACCGACCTCGGTGTCGTTGGAGACGGCGTTGCCCTTGGCGTCGTACATGTAGTGGGTCCACTCGTCGATTTCGCCGGGGCGCGGTTTGACGCTCTTCGTCCACCCGCCGCCTTGCTTGATATAGGCAATGCCGCCGGGACAGACGACTCGCATGACTTCGTCCATGTCGAGTTGGCCGGGGGCTTCGACGACGATCAGGTTGACGAGGTTGTCGATGTACGGCAGGCGGTCGCCCGTCAGGCGGTCGATCGACACGTTGCCGTACGCGCCCGCCGTCTGAACGGTCCGACGTGCGGCGGCCAGGTCATCGTCGGTCGCAGCCAGCCCGTGGACCATGAAGCTGTCGTTTGCCCGTAGTGCCGCGGTCAGATCACCGTCGCCGCAGCCGATATGCACGATCAATCCGCCTTTGACGCCGGTGGCATCGAGGATCTGCCGGGCTGCGGTCTGCTGCGTCCGATCTTCGGCCGCTACGGAGGGGGTGCTTGCGCGAAGAAACAGAGTCGCGATCAGCACCACGGAAACCTTCCAACCGTTATGCCAACGCATCTTTTCCGACATGGTATTGCTCCTTCGAGTTTCTCGGGCCGCTACGATTCATCGGGCCACCAGCACCAAACGGTTCTTGGCATCGTCGCGGCAAACTCTGGGGTGGCACGCCCTGAGGAACGAAGGGCGTGTTTTCCCGACGTTCCACGCCCTTCGTTCCTCAGAGCGTGCCACCCACCGTAACATCCCAGACTTATTGCGAAACCGCCGAAAAACCGTTTGGTGCTGGCGGGCTTGCCCCGGTAGAGCCATGTTCGACAACTACACTTCCACGATCACCGGCCATTATACACGGCCCTGCCGAAACCACCAGCCGCTGCGATGTGCTTGTGGGGCAGCCGCGTGCTCCGCGCTCAATCGCCACCTTTCACGGTGAAGTTCCGGAAGTGCAGGCGGCCTTCCGGTTGGGTCGTCTCGACGTGGCCGAAGAGGAAATAGCGGCCCGGGCCGATTGTCTTCGGGACGAACCGATAGTCGGTCGAGTAGGAGCGGTCGTCGACGCGGATCGTCACGCTTCCGGCGGGCTCTCGATACGACCACTCGAAGCCGACGCGGTACCAGCGGTCGGGCTCGAAGGCCGGGCCGATCGGGAAGATCCTGGTGGCCTCTCCCTTGAAGTGCGGGCCGTAGTTCCAGACCAGGCAGCGCGGCCGGTCGCCGAGGTTGGCCAGTTCGATACGGGAAGAGGGCCGGGCGCGGATCGCTTCACGATCGCTGCGGTCGCCCATCCAACTCATGATCTCGAGGAAGTGCTTGCCGCCGCCCTGTGGAGCAAGGTAGCCGGCGTCGAACTTCACGTCGAACTCGACCTTGCCGCCGTCGGTCCTCTGCTGGCCAAGATACGTGCCGGTGCCGTTGTGCTGGCCGAGGCTTCCCACGGTGCCGCTCTGCCGGATCTCGGCCGGCTTTCGGGTGTTCCACACCCGGTCTACCCACGTGACGTAGTGGCCTTCGCGAATCTGCGGCCAGTGCGGATCTGCCGCGGCCGGGACATTTCCGTCGGCCGGCGCAACGGCCGCCTTCGGTTCGGCATTCTCGGAGGAAGGCTCGCCGGCGAAAAGCAGCGAGGGCGAAACCAGCAGGCAGATCAAGATGCACGCGAACGGTCCACGCGCGGTGTCGAGTTTCGTCGGTGACATGGCGATTTCCAATCTCGTCAGGCGGTTGGACGAAACGGGTACACCGTAGAGTAGCCGTCTCGCCCGGGGCAAATCGTCCCATGGGTTGCGACCGGACCACGATAGCAGAGGTTACCACGTCGGCCCTTCCATTTCCATCCACGTGGCGTCATAATCGATTTCTGCATGGAGGATCGACAAAACCCGACGCGGGAGGTTGCCGTGGGCCAGATTGCGGAGATCCAGTTCGAGTCCTATGCCCGGTCCGTTCCCGAGGCCCTCGACGCCGTGGGTGCCGCCGAGGTCTTGAGAGAACAGACGGCCGTTCTGATCAAGCCCAATCTGATCAACGCGTCGCCCTTTCCGATCACCACCGCCGTGGCGTGCGTCGAGGCGGTGATCCTCTACGTGCGGGCGTGCTCAGAAGCGTCGATCGTCGTCGGCGAAGGCTGCGGCGACGCGCACCTCGAAACCGACGAGGTCTTCCGGCGGCTGGGCTATACGGAATTGGCGCAGCGGCAAGCCGTGGAACTGGTCGACCTGAATCACGCGCCGCTACGGAGACTCCAGGACGATTCGTGCCCCGTGTTCAAGGAAATGCACCTGCCGGAAATCGCCTTCTCGCACTACCTGATTTCCGTGCCCGTGCTCAAGGCCCACTCGTACGCCGAGATCACGGGCACGTTGAAGAACATGATGGGGCTGGCCCCACCGCGATACTATTCGGGCCGGTTCGGTTCCTGGAAGAAGGCCGTGTTTCACAACAAAATGCACCAGTCGATCATCGACCTGAACCGCTATCGCACGCCCGATCTCTCATTGATGGACGCCACCGTCGGTCTGCCGGAGTTTCACCTCGGCGGCCGCCGCTGCGACCCGCCGATCAACCGACTGATCGCCGGTTTCGATCCGGTCGCGGTGGACCGCCGCAGCGCGGAACTGCTGGGACAGAAGTGGCAGCGGATCGCCCATCTGAAGTAGGTCAGGGCTTGCCCTGACGAAGAGGTGCTCGAACGTCGCCGCGCCGTTCCCCTCGGGCAAGTCCTGACGCCAATGTGTCCCAACGCCGCCGTTCCGTCAGGGCAAGCCCTGACCTACAGCGGCTGGCGCTTCTTTTCGGTGTTCAGTTCCGGTCCCACCTGGCGGCGCTTGTAGGTGACGCGGCAGGTGACCAGCCGTTTTTCGCCGGGTTTCAGATCGAGGAAGTACTTGACGTGGTTCTGGTCCACCCGCTCGACCCGGCCTTCGACCTCGTGCAGATCGACGTAGGCGCCGGCCTCGTTGCTGTTCCAGTCGGCCGGCTGGCCGTCGCTACCCCAGAGGACGACGTTGGCGTCGAACCGCCGCTCGATCTCGGTCTGGACGTCCACCGGCTTGCCCGAGACGATCTCCTCCTCGTAGACGAACGTCTCGTCGTAGTCGATCAGGTCGTAGTAGAGGACGTAGATGTTGTCCAAACGGCGGACGTACTGCCGGGCGACAATGTTCGTGATCTGCTGGTCCTTCAGGCGGCGGACGATCGTGATGTCGGGGTCGTCGCCGACGTTCACTTCCACGCGATCGCCGATCGGCACGTACTTGGTCGTCGTGCCGCCGACGTAGGCGAGGTCCTTGTTCGCGTACTCCGAGAAGAGCCGCACCGTGCCGTCGGGCAAAGGCGAGGTGCCCAGGTTCGCCATGCCGGACAGATCCTTCTCGTTGCCCTCATCGTCCAAGAGCTTCTGGTTCTTGAAGCGGTAGTACTTGGTGAAGCGACTGCCGCCGTCGCGATCGGTCAGCTTGTAGATGCACTCCAGCGGCACGTCGGCCACTTTCATCGACACCAGCCGCTTAGGTTCCTTGTCCTGGATGTCCTCGCGGCCCTCGATCGTGAAGAGGAAATACTCGGAGAGGCCCTGCTTGATGACCTCCGCGGGCTTCTCGGGCCGTTTCGTCGGAGGAAGCCCCGAAGAAAACGACTCGGCCCCACCGTTCGCTACTCTGAGGGCGCCGTCGAATACTTCGCGTCCGGCGGCGCGGTCCCCCACGGCCCAGCCGGAATAGGGTCCTTCCGGAGCGGGCCGGTTGGCCAGGTCGGCGATCTTCTCGACCAGGTTGATCGTGCCCACCACCAGCCGCGTCTGGGCGTTGTCGTAGAGTTCGCCCGAGTTGTTCATCACGCGGACGTAGCCGGTCACCTGCAGCTTCGTCTCGTCTTCGTTGGCAATGCCGACGTAATCGGCCTGCCACGTGATCCCGCTGGTGAAGTAGCGGATCTCCACGGGAATCTTGCCCGAGTAGCGGCTTTGGATGTTCCATTGCAGGGCGTCGTTGCGGCCGGCGGGGAACGTCGTGTCGATCAGATCGACCTCGTCCACGTGGTCGAGGATCCGGAAGTCGATACTCGTCGGATCGATCAGCGTATTGGCCCAGGAAAACTGGATACGATTCACGCCCGGCTTGACGGTCAGCAGGCGGTGCTCGCGGACCATGGTGATGTCTTCGGAGTTGTAGATCGTCAGTTGGGCACCCTCCCGGCGGGGGATCGTGACCAGGTCGACAGCGGCAAGCGCTTGGCCGGCCGTGGCGATCAGCAGCAGGGCGACGGCGGGGGATATTCGGTTGAGCATCGGTAGGAACCTCCGGGCGATTTGGCATCCTGGTTGGAAAATGTACGATATTTGGTTTCTGCACGGGGCACGAAACCCTTGTGATGAACCCTTGTGATCGGGCGCGCACACCCGCCACCGCATAAGACGACGAGACTTGCCAAGAAGTTTCCCCGATCAGCACACGTTGTTTAGCGGGCGGGCTTGCCCGCCGTTGCGTTTAGCGGGCCTACCTTGCCCGCCGTTGCCTCGACAGAGAAATGACGCTGCCACATCCGTCCCGAAAGACACCCCCCGGCAGGAGGTTGTTTCCGTTGTGAGATTGGTAACCCGATTCATCAGGTCCAAGTTGCCCAAACCTCGAGCAGACCGCATCAGTCCCCTTTTTCGGGCGGTGATTCTTGAACCCCGTGGAAAAAGGGGACAGGCACCGAGCCGGCAGCGCTTTTGCGCGACTTTCACGCCACTTGCGGCTCGGAGCCAGTCCCCATTTTCCACTCACCGTTTACAGTTTGAGGGGTTACTACAAGCGATACGCGCTACCAGAAGTATCCCCCTAAGGTCTGCATCGCGATCGTCTGACCGAACACGAGCCACAGCAGCGTCCTCTTGTCCGACTCGCGGCAATGGCCCTGCTGAAGGAAGGCGGCCACGGGGAACATCAGGTAAGGATAGATGAACAGGCACGCCCGGGCCGTTTCTCCGGTGCGAAACGTGCCGGCGAGAAACATGGCCAAGAGCGTCAGGACGCCCAGGTTCGTCAAGACGAGCAGCTCTCGAAGGGTTCGCGTCCGCCGCATCGCGCGCCATCCACGCACCGAGAGCACCAGCAGGAACGGCCCGAAGAAAACGAGAATCGTTACGACGTTTTCCAGTCGCGTCATGAAGTAGGAAACCGGTTCGGTGATCAGCCGGAAGCCCTGCGGGTTTTCCAGAGCCGACGCGATTGTAAACGAACCGAGGTAGTTGAATCCCCACGCCAAGTAGACCGCCAGGTACAAGAGGCACACGCCGAGGATCACCGCCGAAGATCTCCAAAGGCTACGCCGTGTGATCCACTCGAATCCCGCCATGACCGGCAAGAGGAAGCACGCCCCGAAGGTGAGAAACGACGCACCGAAGAGCCAAAAGACCGAGCCGGCAACGCACCACGACCAACGGCGATGGCCCATGAAGAACACCACGCCCAGAAAGCAACCGGCGATGACCGCGTCGAGCGTTGCGCAGTAGTAGATCTGAATGCTCGGAATCAGGAGGAACAACAGGGTCACGTAGCCGCACGTCCGGCGATCGAGTACCCGCGAGAGCAACCGATAGAAAAACACTCCGGAAAGTCCCACCGAAATGACGGCGATCGCCAACGAGATGGCCGCCGGGTGCCCGACGGTCTTCATCAAGGCGTAATAGAACAAGACGGCGCCGGGCGGATGGGTCCGTGCGTGACAGGTCAACTCTTCCTGCCGGCTCTCGAATTGCCGCAGGAACTCTCCCGCGGAAGCGATTTGCCCGGCATCGTGATAATACTGGCGGAGCACGTCGCCGCGGACCCACTGGTCGCCGAGTTGCGGGTGGACCAGCCCGTAGCGCGGACCGTGAATCAAGTTCGTACAGAGCACGAAAACGAAGCCGGCCAGTAAGACCCCGAGAAGGCTGCCGACAACCTGTCGAGCGAACCATCGAACGAAGACGAAGAACAGGATCACGACGCCCGCGGAGATCCCCAGGTCGTACCAGGGCGCATGGACCCCCGGAATCATTTCGTGGACCATGCTCAACGGCCACCGGCGGTGGATGTCGACGTAGACGTTCAGACGGCCACACACGCAGTCGATGACCTGCGAGACGGCCCAGCCTGCGACAATCAGGCCGACCAGCGCCGACGCCGTCGCCAGGCACGCGCGAAACGGGAACAGGGGGCCCTTGGGCCGGTCGCCGTCGCGGGCCGGATGCGTGCCGTCGGGAGTCGTCAGGCCGTTTTCCCTTTCGTCGCCCATCATGCCGCCCGTCGCGTGCCGGGGATCGCCGCAGCCGTGGCCTCGCGGAGCACGCTCTCCACCGCCCGGCACGTCCGCAACACGTCGTCTTCGGCGAGCGTGGGATCGACGAGAAACATCAGGCTGCTCTGGCCGAGTTCCCGGGCCACGGGCAGGCGCCCGGGCGGACGCAGCGACGTGTCCTCGAACGCCTTCTCCAGATAAACCTCCGAACAACTCCCGCTGCCGCAGGGAATCCCGTCCGCCTGCAAGGCACGCACGATCCGGTCGCGCGACCAGCCGGAACGCAAGCACTCCCGCCGCAGGAAAACATAGTACTTGTAATAGGCGTGACCGACGTGCCCGGGCGGAACCGTCACGCGCAGCGCGGGCAAGGCCTCGAACCGCTCGGTCAGCAACGCCGCGTGCCTTCGCCGGGCATCGAGCCAGCCGGGCAGCTTCGACAGGATCACGCGTCCGATGGCGGCCTGCATTTCGGTCATCCGCCCATTCGTGCCGAACGATTCGTGCAGCCAGCGGAAGACCTGCGAATCCGGCGGCCGTTGGACCGCCTCCCAACTCTTGCCGTGGTCCTTGAAACTCCACGCCCGATGCCGGACCTCTTCGTCGTTGGTCGTCAGCATCCCGCCTTCGCCGCCGGTCGAAAGGATCTTGTCCTGGCAGAAGGAAAAGGCCCCGGCGTGGCCGATCGATCCGACGGGCCGGCCGCGGTACGTGGCGCCGTGGGCCTGGGCGCAGTCCTCGATCACCTTCAAGCCGTGCTCGCGGGCCAGCGCCATGATCGGGTCCATCTCGCAGGGCCAACCGGCCAGGTGAACGGCGATGACGGCCTTCGTCCCGGGCGTGAGCACGGCCCGAACGGTCTCGGCGGTGAGGTTCTGGCTGACCGGATCGACGTCGGCGAACACCGGGACCGCGCCGCGCATCACGCAGCAGCTTGCCGAGGCGATGAACGTCCGCGAAGGGACGACCACCTCGTCGCCGGGACCGATGCCCAGGGCGTTTAGCGCCGCCTCCAGCGCCACCGTGCCGTTGGCCAGCGCCACGGCGTGCTCGCACCCGACGGCGGCGGCGAACTCCCTCTCGAACGCCCGGGCCTCCCCGCCCGTCCAGTAGTTGACTTTGCCCGAGCGGAGAACGGCGGTCACTGCGGCGATTTCGTCTTCGGCGAAACGCGGCCAGGAAGAGATCGGCCCGCCGGACGCACTCGGACTGGGATCCGCGACGGCCGGACCGCGCCCGATCAGCGTTTGCCACAGATAGCGCAAATCGTCCAGGAAACGGTAGTTCCGCACGTACTGCCGGTTGATGCGGACCTTGTCCGGATAGATCACCTCGCGGTTGTGACGTTCCGGGTCAACATGGCGGGCAAGAAGCCGCTCTTCGTCGCGATATTTCAGGGTGGCCGGACCGGTGATGCCCGGACGTACGCCGAGGACGATTCGATCCTCGCCTTCGAGCGAATCGGCGAATCCCGGCACGTCGGGCCTGGGACCGACGAAACTCATCTGTCCCAGCAGGATGTTGATCAGTTGCGGCAGTTCGTCGATCTTCGTCCGGCGGAAGAAACGGCCCAACGGGGTGATCCGCGGGTCGCGATCGGTGGTCACGTTGGTGCGGACGCCCGGCACGTCGCGCATCGTGCGGATCTTGATCACGCGGAAGAGTCTGCCGTGGCGCCCGACCCGCCGCTGCGTGAAGAACCCATGGCGGCGGGTATCGATCGTCGCGGCGACGTACGCCAGGAGGATCACCCACCAGGCGAGCAGCAGCCCGACGACGGCAAGTCCCAGGTCGAAGGCCCGTTTGACGAACCTTTGGCCGGCGGACAAGGCGTGTTGTGGTAAGTCGTGTGTCATGAGGCAGTTTGTGGAGGATAGTAGCCGTCTCGCTCCGCGAGACGAGGCTTCATCTCGCGGAGCGAGATGGCTACCATGGCGATGGTTTCCGGCAGCAGACGTCGAGCCACGCCCTTTGATCGCGGAGCACGTCGATGGTATTCAACACGTTCCACACCCACCGGCGCACGCCGTGCGAGACCGGCCGGGTGTTGGAGAACTCGAACACGCGGAGGTTCTTGGTCGAGAGTTGCAGGATCTCGAAACCCGCCCTGGTCAGCCAGGCCCGGAGCAGGGCCTTGGGAACCCCGTATCTCATGCCCGTGTGGCTCGAACTGACCAGCCGGCGGACCACGCGGAGGCGACTGAGCGGCCAGGCGCGGGAAAGCACCCGGCCGGCGCCGCGGAACCAACTCACGGGATTCTTCGTGTCGAAGATCAGCAGTCCTTCGGGTTTGAGCAACCGGAAGATCTGCTCCAAGGTGGCCGGGGGATCGCGGTGGAGCTGGAAATTGCCGATCATCACCACCACGTCGAAGCTCGCCGGCTCGAGCGGTACACTCGGCAACGTCCCGCAGTGTACCGTCACGCCCTCGACCTGTTGGGCCCTGCGCACGGAAAACGGCGACGGGTCCACGCCGATCAGTTCCGCCCGGGGATAACGCTCCCGAAGCCGGGCCAGCAGGAACCCGGTCGCACAGCCGACCTCCAGCAGCCGGAAACGGCTTTGCGGCGTCAGGTCGGCGTGTTGCCGCAGCTTCCTCTCCACGCTGTCGAAGATGCCCGAAACCAATTCGTCCTGGTCGTATCCGAACGTCGGATAGAGCCGCCCCCGCTCGTCCGCGATTTGGCCGTCGGTGTGGAAGGTCTCGCGGAACTTGGAGAGGGTCTCCGGCTGCGGGCTTAAAGTCATGGAGTCGAAAGAAAACTCGTCCTCCGCCCGATAAACGCTCGGGTCCTTGAAAATCAGCCCGCACCGCCGGCAGCGAAAGAATGCGATCGGCCGCTGTTGCCAAACGCGAAACGCCGGCCGGCAAGGCTTCGGCGCGGCCGCGTTCCCGCATTCGATGCAGACGGGCTGGACGTCAGGTGATGTTTTTGCGATCACGGTCTTGTTCCCTACAAGCTCCTTATGCGGCACGGCCGCAACCAAAGTAGCCGTCTCGCTCCGCGAGACGAGGCTTCATCTTGCGGAGCAAGATGGCTACCAACCTAAGCAGCGACTCTCCTCACGTACTCGAAGCGGCGCAGCGTGTCGCCGCACGACAAGTGGATTTGCTGGACGATCTCCTCGGGGAGGCGATGCTCCCATCGCCCCACGCTTCGCGACGACACGCCATCGACGGCACGGCTGATTTCCCCAGGCGAGGCCTCCACGCCCATAAACCGCGCCAGGCGTCGCAAGTGACCGGCCGGCTCGGCGACGAACCGCTCGTAGCGGATTTCATGTACCCGGGCCGGATCGATCTCGGCGAAATCGGCACAAGCACGCTCGACGCACCGCTTCCACTGCAACGCGCAAGCCACCTGCAAAGGATGGACGCGGAACGTTTCTTCCATTCCCGCAAAACGAGGCCCCCAAACCGCCAGGCGTTTCCGACGGCCGACGATCCGATAAAGCCGGTTCCACAAATATCGGGTCCCATAATACGGCAGGTCGGCCGGCGGAACGAAACGCGCCTTCTTCAACAGATAGGCGACGTCCAAAGGGGCCGTCCATCGCTCGGCCGCCGAAACGGCCACGTCCCGTCCGTCGCGGATGACGTGAACGAACCGCGCCCGGGGAAAGACGGCGTTGACGAATCCCACCCGCAGCGAGTTGGCGCAGGTCTTCTCCACCACGCTCGCAAGGCCGCGACGCCGGGCCAGCCGATCGAACGCACGTCGGATCGACGCCTTGACCCGCGGCCGGGCCATTTCGGGCGTGAACTCGTCGGTCGGATGACGCGCGTTGCGGTGCCGCCAGAGGTAGTTGATCTCGTCGCACGGCCAGGTCCCCAGGCCCCGCAGCGCGGTGAGCACGTTGCGCAGCATGTTGGTTCCCGAGCGCCCGGCCCCGATGATCACGATCGGCGAGTCGTTACCTTCCATGGTATTCTCCCGCAGGTTTACCGTTTGAGTTATAGCGATTCGATCAAATCGGCCCAAAGCTTTCCGAGGTGTTCGTAATCGTGGTTCCGTTGCACGTAGCGCCGCCCGTTTTCTCCCATTTGCCGTAGCCGGGCGGCGTTGGTGCTTTTCAGCGCCATGACCGCCTCGGCGATCGCCTGGGGATTCTCCGCGGCGATGGACAACCCGCAGCCGGCCGCGGACACCGGATCGAACGTGGAGTTGATCGCGCTGATCACCGGCTTGGCCGCCGCCATGTAGTCGTAGATCTTGTTCTGGTTTCCCCCGTAGCGAAACGCCGGCCGGTCCAGGAAGCCGGCGAAACAGGCGTCGAGATCGGCCAGCAGATCGGGCACGCGGCCCTTGGGCACCCGATCGACGAACACCACGTTCGGCAACCCGCGCGCCTGCTCCTGCATCTTTCGCTTCATCGGGCCGTCGCCGACCAGCACGAAGGAGACCTTCTCGCCGGCCAACAGCGACGCGGCACGAATCAAGTGCTGCAGGCCGTACGACTTCCCGAACGCACCGACGTAACCCAGACGGAACCAGTCGTCGGGGCGTCGCCGCCGGACATCCTCGGGCATCGCGTCGGCGGCCGGCGGCCGCGAGGTTTCGCACTGTCGCAAATCCAGCCCGTTGGGAATGCAGAAGAACTTCTCCGGCGCCAGCCCCCGGGCCGTCATGTAGGGCTTCGAGGCCGCCGAAACCGATACGACCGCGTCGGCCCGGCGATACGCGAAACGCTCCGCCGCCGCGATCACGTAAGTCAACGGATTCAGCCGCGCCAGACGCACCGTGTCCAGGACCACTTGCGGCCAGAGATCGCGGGCCTCGAAGACCAGTTTGGCGGCGAACCGTCGGGCGTATCGGTGCGCGCTGTACACCCAGAAGGGCGGCGGCGACGAACAGATCACCACGTCCGGTCGACCTTCGACGAGCCGGTCGAGACCGCGGAGCCGCCGGGCGAACGCGTAGTAGTCGAGCAGGCGCCCGAGAAGGCCGCGAAACGGCCGGCCGCGGAGCCAAAGATACTCGACGCCGTCGATCGACTCCGCCGTAACCTCGCCCTCCACCTTCGGCAACGTGTGCAACTTGTGCGAGAACGACGAGGCGACGATCGTCGCGCGGAAGCCGCGGGCCGCCAGACTCCGGGCGACGTAATAGCTGCGGTAGTTGGGGCCGTACTGCGGCGCCCCGGCGTTGTGATTGATGATGACCACGTGTTTCATGCCGCCCATCTCCGATATGCCTCCACCGAACCTCTGGCCACCTGGTCCCATCCGTATCGCTGCACGGCCAGTTGGCGTGCCTTGATGCCGGCCTGGCGCAGGCAGTTTTCGTCGGCCGCCATGACTTCTCTCAATCCGGCGGCGATCCCTTCCGGCGTCGGCCCGGCCTTCCAACCGGCGCCGGCGGCGGCCACCTCGTCGGCCATGTTCGTGCCCGGCGTCAACAGGCAGGGGATCCCGAACGCGAGCGCCTCCAAGACGGCCATCGGGTGTCCTTCCGAACGCGAGGTGTGAACGAACGCGTCGGTTTGCCGCAGCAGGTCCCGTTTCGCTTCGCCCAGCACGGGACCGTTGAGCGCGACGATCTCGCCGAGCCGTGCCACGGCGATCCGTCGGGCGAGCGTCTTGCCGCTGCCGCGGAAACTCGGGCCGTGCAATTCCAGACGCGCGGGGCGGTCGAGCAACTCCGAACGTATGGCCGCACACGCCTCGATCAGCATGTCCAGCCCCTTGTACTCCACGGCCAGCCGGCCGATGAAGACCAGCCTCAGCGGCGACGATCGGCCGGGCGAAGCCAATTGGCCTTCTTCCGGCAGCGGCACGCCGTTGCCCACCACGAACGTCGGCCGGTGCCAGTCGCTCGACTGTTCGGCCTCGCCCGGCGTGAGGCAGTGCAACGCGACGGCGCCGGAAACCACTCGGTTGAAGAACAGCCGGTTGCCGAGCCGTTTTTTCCACGGCCGATACGCCCGGGCGAATCGGGTCATGCCGCCGCGCGGACAGATCACGTAGGGGATGCCCGCCTTGCGAAGCCTGGCCACCACGGCCGCGTGTGCAGGAACGTAAGTGCTGTGGAAGACGACCAGGTCGGGCCGGTCGAACGGCACGGGCAAATCGAGCCGGTCGGCGGTCGTCAGTCGAATCTTGCGATCGAAGACGGGGAACTCGAGTTGCGGAGGCGGTTCCGGGTTCGCCCGAGTGACCAGCAACGCCGCTTCCACCCCGGGGAGCCGATTCTGTGCGGCGATCAAGGCGGGCACGCTGGCGGTGTGCCCGCTGATCTTTCCCCAGATGATCGGAGCTGCGTGCAGGATGATCATAGGCCAACCTTTGTGTCGAGAGCACGGTAGCCGTCTCGCTTTGCGAGATGAGGCTTCGTCTCGCGGAGCGAGACGGCTACTATCCCATCGTGGCGAGTCTCCGCGAAATGGGGCTTCGTCTCGCGGAGCGAGACGGCTACTATCCCATCGTGGCGCGTTTTGAGATCGGACCTCGGCACGCCGCGGCCCGGTTCGGACAGCATGGCCAGCATCAGCGCCCCGGCCGGTAGGAAGGAGAGTTGAAACAGGGCCACGAAGGTCGTGGCCGCCAGGCAGAAACAGAGCAGCACGGCCCTGCGGTTGGCGTTTCCGTCGCGGCGGTCGAGTTGGTGGGCTTTGCGCCAGGCGGTCAGCAGGAGGCAAAGTCCGACGGACATCCCCAGCAGCCCGAAATTCAGGCCCCATTCGACGAAGGAATTGTGGCAGTCCACGCCGGCGATTTCCCCGTTGAGTCGGACGAAACCCAGTTGCCGTCCCAGCGTTTTGGGAGCCATTCCGGCCCCGGCGCCGATGAGGAAATAGCGCGGATTGGACCGCCAGACGTCGAAGGCGCCCCTCCAGAGCGGAATGCGGCCGGCGATGGTCGTCACGGAATGGCGGTCGAATCGGTCCTGCAACCTTTGCCAAGGCGTGAAGTCGGTCGCCGCCGTGACGAACAACACCGACGAAAGCAGAACGGCCGACAGCGCGATCATGTCCTTGAGCTTGCCGGGGTCTTGTCGCCTGGCGCTTATGAACAACAGTCCCATGCCTCCCAACCAGGCGGCGAAAGCACCCCGCGACGCCGTGAGGATACAGCCCAGCGAAAGGAACACGGTCCAGCCGAGGCCGAGTCGGCCAGTGCCCGTGGTCGAGCCTTGATCCCGATTGGCCGGCGACGCGCCGCGGAGGTAGAGCATCAGCGCCAACACGGCGGCCAGCGCCAACTGCCCTCCCATCACATTCGGGTTGGAAACGCGGACCATCCCGTCGTCGCTACGAAGGTGGCCGAAGCGGTACAGCGACGTGAACATCGCCAACCCGCTGGATTGCCACTGAAAGCAGAAGACCAACGCCAGCGCCAGGGCGTTGCCGAGCACGTAGATCCTGGCACAGAGCCACCAGCACCGGTGCGCGACGATCAGAGCGGCCACCGGAAGCACGAGGGTCAGATAGGTCGCGTTGACCAATCCCCGGTAGTCGGCCCTGTCGCTGCCGTAGAACAGGCCGGCCCACGCGATCACGATGCACAGGGCCGCCGGCCAGGTACGGCCGAACGTGCGGACTTTCCACCAGCTTGTCGCGCCGAGAAAGGCCGCCGGCAGGCACAACAGCAGGGCGAGCATCCGCGGCCGGATGTTCCAGTCCATCGCGGCCAGCGCCGGCGCGAAGAACTCGTCCAGCTTCAACAGCATAAAGCTGAAGGCCGTGACGAAGAACATCGCTTTCAACGAAGGCCTAGCCATCGGCGGTTTCTTTTGCGGCCGTTTCCAAAGAGGAGCCTTGCCAGATGCGGCAAAGCGCGTCGGTACGATGCCGGATGTGGAATACGCTTCGGCGGAAAGCGGCCAGTGCCGCTTCGCGCCGTTGGTGCGAAGGGGTCGTCCGCGACATGGCTTCCGCCTGCCGGGCCCACGCGGCGTCGGACTCGTCCAGCGAGAGGCAGCAAACGCCCGGCAAGCGGTCGGCGATTTCGCGGATACAGGCCAAATCGGTGCAAAGCGCCGGCGTGCCCGCCGCCGACGCCTCCAGCACCACGTCGCCGAGCCCTTCGCAAAGCGAAGGAAAGACGAACGCGTCGGCCGCTTTCATCAGTCGCGGTACGTCCGTTCGCTCCCCGGCGAAAACGACGCGGCCGGCGCATCCGAGCCGTTCGAGCCTTTGACGGACGCGCCGCAGCACCGAGTCGTCGCCCCGGTTGACGGTCGTCCGGCCGACCAGCAGCAGGCTGGCCGCCGGTTGGAGCCGCAGCACTTCCGAGAAGATCTCGATCAGCCGGACGTGGTTCTTCTCTTCCGCCATGCGGCCGACGTGGAGGTACAACGGGCCGGCGTCGGGAACGCCGAACTCCCGCCGGACGCCCCGGCGATCGGACGGCAGCTCGAATTCCGCCGGGTCCAGGCCGTCGTAAACCACGGTGCACCGCGGATCGGACTGCCAGTCGGTCCTCCAGGCGCTGGCCAACGACCAGCGACTCACGCCGAGAATGTGGGTGGCGTGGCGATCGATCCAGCCGCGCATGACGCGCTGGCCGGCGTAGCGGTCGTCCCAGAGCGACATCAGCCGGCGGTAGACCTTTCGCATCAGGCCGCGAACGCGATCGGGCCGGGAAGCGGCGAACAGGGCCACGCGGACGGGCACGCCGCACCGGGCAGCCAGCCGCAGCAGATACCCGGAAGTGTAAAGCACGCTCGCATGGACGGCGTCGAACCGCTCCCGCTCGAGCAGGTCCGTGAAGCGCCGCGCGAATCCGCGTTTCCCGCGGCGCATCCGGTGGACTTCGCCGCCCAACGCGCGGACCTCGTCCTCCAGTTCGCCGCCCCGGCCGGAAAGGGCGCAGAAATGGAATCGGTAGCGCTGCCGATCGATCTGTCGGAAGACCCGCACGAGGCCGACCTCCGTCCCGCCGAAGCCGACGCGGCCGAGCACGTGAAGGACCTTGATCGGCTGCGAAGCGGTAGATTTCCGATCCGTCCGTAGCGGCAAGAGCGATTCGTGGACGTGGAGACCGCTGCCGAGTTTCGGAAGATATTGCGTTGACAGAGCGTTCTTTTCGACCATCGGTTTACCTATTGTCATGCCCAGTGCCTCCATCTTGGCACGTTGGAAACGTGCCCCACGACTTTTTCAGCAGCCTCCAAAGGGAGAGGGGAGACGGAAGCCGCGGGTGCCGTGCCTTGCCAGATCCGGCAGTGACGCCGGACACAATGATCGATCGTAAACGCGCTGCTCTTGAACGAGCGCCCTGTCTCGCGTCGCTCCTCGCGGCTGGGCTGCTCTTCCAGGAGTTCCCGGACCGCCGCCGCCCAGTGTGCGTCGTCGGTCTCCAGCGGAAGATATTGCACGTGCGGCAGTTGGTCGGCGATTTCGCGCACACTGGGCAGGTCGCTGGCCAGCACGGGCGTGCCCGCCGCACAGGCCTCCAGCACCACGCCGGGCAGCCCTTCCCAGAGCGAGGGCAGCAGCAACACGTCGGCCGCCCGGATCAGCCGAGGCACGTCGCTGCGCTGCCCGCAAAACACGACCCGATCGGCGATGCCCGACTCGTCGATCCGCCGCCTCACGTCCCGTTCGATTTCGTTTCCTCCGCGGCCGACCAAGAGCAAGGCGGCGTCCGGCCGGCGCTTCGACACTTCCGCGAAGATCGAAATCAGCCGGAGGTGGTTCTTCGGCCGGGCCATGCGGCCGACGTGGACGCACAGCGGGACGTCTCCCGGCAAACCGAACTCGCGCCGGACCGCCTCGCCGTCCGTTTCTGCCTCGAAGGGCGACGGTTCCAGGCCGTCGTAGATCACCTGGCAGCGCGGATCCGACCGCCAGTGCGGGCCCCAAACGGACTGCATCGCGCTTCGGCTGACGGCCTGAATGCTGGTGGCGTAACGGTCGATCCAAGAGCGCATCAGCCGGCGGTAGATCCGACGTGCGAAACCGGAGGCCTTGCCGTCGTGCGTGCTGTGAAACAAGGCCACGCGGATCGGTACGCCGCTTTGCGCCGCCAGCCGCATGATGAAGCCGGCATAATTGAGAACGTGCGTGTGGACCACGTCGAAGCGGTGCTCTCGCAGGAAGCGGCGAAAACGGGCGGAGAAGCCGATCAGCCCTCGGCGGATCAAGTGGACCTCACCGCCCAACGAGCGGACCTCGTCGTCCAGTTCCCCCGCCCGGCCCGAGAGCGCGCAGACGTGCGAGTGGAATCGCCGCCGGTCGAGATGGCGGAAGATTTCCAACGTGCGCAGCTCGGCACCACCGCGCGTCATGCGCGAGAGCACGTGAAGGATCTTGATCGGCTCCGTCATGTCGGGTTCCGTCTTCCTTGACGTTGCACAGTAGCCATCTCGCTTAGTCGTGCCCGAAGCGGTCTATGCGGCTCGGGCGGCCGGCACGCCGACGGTCGCAGCGGCCGAGTCTCCTCCCTGAGGGGTCCGAATTGCCGTGAGAATCGCGCCCGCCAGCCCGAGAATGGTCACCAGATAGCCAATGAACATCGCGGCGGCGGCTCCCTCGAGGCCATAGGCCGCGATCAAGCCGGGCAGGAGCACGAGCAACGTCACGATGCCCAGCACGCGCATGACCAGGTGGGTCTTGAAGCGGCGCATCGCGTCGACGGCCTGGGCCAGGGGCGTGGTCAAGTACATCATCGTTCCGGCCGCCATCAGGTAGACGGCCAACCCGGCGTATTGCCTGAACTCGGCGCCGTAGAGCAGACCGAGGATCGGCCCGCCGAAGACGGCCACCCCCAGCACCACGGCCACGCCCATCGCCGCGGTGAGGGCCAGCAGTTTGCCCAGCAGCCGGCAGTAGGCGGTGGAATTGCCGGCGGCATAGTGCCTGGCCAGACGCGGACCGGCCGATTGCGACACGGCGGCCACCAGCTTGGCGCCCACCAAGGCCAAGTAAAGGACCATCACGAAGACGCCCAACGTGGTCAAGCCGAGCAGGTGGCCGACCACGTATCGCGGGATGCTCTGGGCCAGCGAGATCATCATCATGGCGATCCCCAGCGGCAACGTGAGCCAGGTCAGCCGCACGAGCGTACGGGCGTTCCACCGCGGTCTCAGCTCGCCGCCCGGTCTTGTCGTATCATACGACGCCTTGGTTTCCGTACGCGGCGAGGCGTACACCATGCGTGCTCCGGTGGGCAGATCGAAACCGAAGAAGGTCACGGCCATCGCCAGCGGAAAGCCCAGCATTCCCCAAAGCACGCTGCCGGTCAGACAGATTCCCAACGCCAGCAGTCCCAGCATCAGCAGGCCGCGGATCATGATCGAGATGGCCATTCGGTCCATGCGTTCGTGCTGCTGGAAGAGTGCGTGGAAGATGTCGCTGATCGAGCGGAACAGTTCTCCCGCGGCGACGATGAGGATCACCATGGCCGTTTCCGCCTCGTAGGGCGACGCCAACGCGATGGCCGCCACCACCAGCATGGCCAGCGTGGCGGTGATCAGCCGCAAGGCGAGGTAATCGCCGAAACGGTATTCCTCCTTCGTGTCGGTCGCCACCGTGCCGCGGAGGCCCAAGTAGGCCAGCACGTTGACGGGCGTGCTGATGGCGAACGCCAACACGACCATACCGACCTTCTCCACACCGGCCAGGTGGACCAAGAGGACGACTCTCCCCCACTGGCAGCCCATGTTCACCACGTTGCCCGTGACGATCCACGAGCAGTTCCGTCGCAGCGAGAGCGGTCTGACGGTTTTCGGCTGCGCGCCGCCGTCTCGGCGCAGGCCGATCGGCGCAGCCACATCGACACCCAGGGCCTGCGATGGGCAACAGCCGGCAGTGGACTTCAAATTGTCATCTCCCTTTCGCCCGGGCAAAATCGGGCCGGGAGTTTGGCGGAATTGGCCGCGGGTGTCAAGCCCAAAGTCCCCGCGTTACGAGGGGGAGCGAACCGTGTCTATTTTCCCTGGTCGCACACTGTTCTCTCGTTTACCGTCGTTTCCTGGCTTTCCAATGGTGTGTGGGAAGCCCCGCCGCGAGAACTGCGGGGAAAAGGGATTCCAGGTGGCGTCGCGGGACCCCGCCGACCGCAGTCGGCGGGCGTTTGCCCGGCCATGGCAGGCGTCGGAGATTCATCATTCATCATTCGTCATTTACTTCCATTTCATTCATTCGGCAGCGGGGGTGGCTGGGGCATAGCGCAGCGGTGCCCCATGCCGTGAAAAACTGGGGCTTCGCTGCGCTCAGCCACCAGCCACCCTCGAATTCGAGCTTTCCGCAACAGGGACTCATTCGTCATTTTGTCATTCACTTCCATTTTCCATCCCGTAGCGATCCAACCCGGCCGGTCATTCGTACTGTTGCCGGAAGCCCACACCGTTGACATCCTGCCACATGTCCTGATGCCGTTACAGCGGACGGAGTTCGGCTTGGAGGGATTCTTCCCGATCG
>DATLAN010000066.1:0-5152 GCA_035527455.1 Thermoguttaceae bacterium | reverse complement strand
GATTTCCCGCCGAACAAGGACGCCATCGACTGGTGGACCTACCTCGATATGTCGGAGTACGTCGGCAAGACCGCGAAGGTCGCCGCCAAGGCGGCACCTGAAATCTGCGAGATGTTCGAATCGAGCGACGAAATCCGCCATCTCCAGCCGCTCTACGATGAAGCCCTGCGCCCCCAGTTTCACATGAGCCAGATGCGCGGCTGGAACAACGACCCGAACGGGATGTGCTACTACGACGGCCAGTACCACTTCTTCTGGCAGTGCAACCCGGCAGGCCGCGGCTGGGCCAATATGTACTGGGGACACGCCACCAGCGCCGACATGGTCCACTGGACCGAGCAGGACCGGGCGCTCCGATCCTTCGGCGGGGACGTCAAGAACCGTCATCCGAAGATGGCCGTCAAGAACTGCTTTTCGGGTAGCGGCAATGTCGATCTGGGCAACACCGCCGGCTGGCAAAAGGGCGACGAGAAGACGATGGTCCTCGCGTTCACCGACACCGGCTGCGGCGAATCACTTGCCTACTCGACCGACCGCGGCAAGACGTGGACGTACTACGAAGGCAATCCCGTCATCCGGCACTCCGGCCGCGACCCGAAACTGATGTGGTACAAGCCGGGCAAGCACTGGGTCATCGCCGTTTTTGACCAGGACCAAGACAAGAAGATCGGCCGGAATATCGCACTCTATGCGAGCAAGGATCTCAAAGAGTGGGAACTTACGGGCAAGATCCCCGGCTACTTCGAGTGTGCCGAGATCTTCGAACTGCCCGTCGACGGCGATGCCAAGAAGACCAAGTGGGTCATCTACGCCGCGGACGCACGATATGCGATCGGACATTTCGACGGCAAGACGTTTGCCCCGGAGCACGAAGGGAAACACCGCGTCCACTGGGGCGCCTACTACGCCTCGCAATGCTTCAGCAACAGCCCGGACGGCCGTGTCGTTCAGGTCGGTTGGGCGCGGATCAACATCCCGGACATGCCGTTCAACCAAACGTTCACCGTGCCGACCAACCTGACGCTGCACACCACCGAAGACGGCGTCCGGATGTTCGCCACTCCGATCAAGGAACTCCAGCAACTTCGCAAGTCGAACCCGAAGACGGCC
This sequence comes from Thermoguttaceae bacterium, assembly GCA_035527455.1. GTDB lineage: Bacteria > Planctomycetota > Planctomycetia > Pirellulales > Thermoguttaceae > DATLAN01. Next base: position 4,042 of record DATLAN010000066.1, on the reverse strand, counting down.
GAGAACATGGAACTGACAGCCGAGGCACCGGTCGTCACGTTCGACGTTACGGACCAACTCTTCGATATTGTCGTGACCTTGAAGAAGGGAACCGCCGCGAAAGCCGTTCTCCGGTTCGGTGAGAATGCGGCGACCTACGACTTCGCCGCCCAGAAACTCGACGAAATGCCGCTGGCGATGAAGGACGGCAAGGTGACGTTCCGCGTCCTGGTTGACCGTCCGATGTACGAGTTGATCGGCGGTGGTGGGGCATGCTACAAGACCTCCGGCCGTCGCGACATGGGCAAGCCGATCGGCACGATCTCGTTGACAGCGGAGGGCGGTTCGCTGACGCTTGAATCGCTCAAGGCTTACGAAATGAAGTCGGCCTGGAAGAAGAACTGAGAGTTGCCGGGAGGCAATGACCCGCCCCCAACTCGGATGCCACTCGTAGAGTGGTAAGTCAATGCAGCACAGCCGGGGCCGTCGGCTCAGCAGGCGACGACCGGTTCATGGGTCAGCCCGGAGCACGGTTTCGATCGAGGCGCGGAAGACCCAGGCCGTGTCGAGCGCCGGAAAGAAGTTCGCGTCGAACCCGGCGAAGTAGACGTGCCCGCCGGCGTCATCCGGGAAGGGCGAGACCACGAAGGTTCGCGGAGCCACCAGATTGGGTTTGCCGGGCGTCCACCGTCCGTTGACTTCCTTCAGCCGATAGCCTTGATCGGATTCCCGGATCAGGTACGAACCGCCGGCATACCAGCCGAAAAACGTGTCGGGGCGATACGTCCTGTCCCTTCCGCCCCGTTCGATCCGGCCCTGCACGCCCATGATGTGCACGGTGTGTCCCGTTGCGGGATCTCTGAGCGGCAACATGTCGCTGTAGGCGGCGATGATGCTGCCCGTGACGGCGGTCCCCCAGTTCTTCTCCAGCAGTTGCCTGATCTGCAATTCGACGGTCGCCTTGTGATCATCCTTCGGGTCGATGCGGATGATGCGGTCCGTATGCGAAAACAGAATCGACTCGCCGGATCCGTTCGGTGACGGCACGGCGGTCAGGCCGCGGATTCCGCCAAGTTCCCAGTGCTCGCGGGTGTCGTCGGAGTAGACCTTTTCCCAGACGGGAGACGCTCCGTCCTTGCGGCGGTAGACCGAGACGCCGGCCGAGGCGTAGAGGCTGCCGTTGGCCTCGACGAACGCCATCGGCCGGATGCTCACCGGCCCGAGTTCCGCTTTCTTGCCCCAGCGGACCTTGCCGGGCTGCTTGGCGTCGAAGACGCCGCTGTAGATGCCCAAGGCGCCGGCGGCGATGACGATGCGGTCCACGCCGGTCTGCCGATCGCGATGGACGACCAGGGCGCGCGTCGAGCGTCGGTACTTCGGGTCGCCCTCCAGCGTCGTCTTCACCCAGGTGTTACGGGCGTCGTCGCGCGTCCAGATGTTGGTCTGACGGTCACCGCCCTGGATATCGGATGCCGCCATCAGCAGATTCACCGGTGCCGCGAGTGCCTTGCCGTCACCGTCCGTCGTGAACGTGACGGACTCCAGCACCGTCACGCGCAGATACGGCGGCCCGAGGACGAGGTCCACCTTCCAACTCCCCTCCGGCGAATCCAGCACGAGCACCTGCGACCAGGCGGTGTTCCCGTGCCCCCGCGTGTCCATCCAGTAGCCATTGCCGGCATACAATCGGCCCTTGTGCGCGGCCAGATGCACGATCTCGGTGCCCCGGATCGGCTTGCCGGTGGACGCATCGATCATGCCCGCCTTGAAGGATTGTTGCCACCCGCCGGCGGCTTGCGATTGCGCAAGGGCCGTTGCAGCAACGCAGATGAGCGTAAGCGGCAGAATCGGAAGAACCCTCTTCACTTTGCTGCGCCCCCCTTTGCCTTCCCTTCGCCCGCGACCTGTCCGGCCACGCCCGCAAACAAGGCAGCCGCCATGATGAGTGCGCACGTTCTCTTCGCAGGAAAACGGCGGCTGTCGATGTGCTTCGCGGACAGGAGAATCTGCCCTCGGCTGCCTTGCATGATGGGGAGCCTTTCCATCACCTTGAGGGATGAGAACGTCGACAGGGCGCCTGACCTCATCGCAACGGACCCCGACCTGTCAATCCACAAGAGCCTCGTACACCAGCGGCTTCACCGCGTTCTGCAACTGCGGCGAAAACGGCATCAACTGCGACAACGCCACGACGGCCAGGTCGTCTTTCGGCGAGATCCAGAAATGGGTGCTGGCCGCGCCGCCCCAGCCGTATTCACCCGCGTGGGCGCTAGAGCCCCCGTCCTGAATCTGCACGGAAAAGCCCAGGCCGAACCCGTTCTTGCCGCCCCAATAAACCTTCTCGGGCAGTTGGTTCTTCGTCATTATGTCAACCGTTTCGGCTTTCAAGATCCGCGCGCCGAACAGTTCCCCTTTATGGATCAGCATCTGGCAGAACCGCATGTAGTCCCGTGCCGTCGAAACCAGCCCGCCTCCACCGGACAGGAAACTCGGCGGCATCAGGTAGCGGCTGGCGTTGAGTTTTTCTGTTACTTTCAAGCCTTCCGGCCCGGGCGAATAACAGGATGAGAAACGATCCACTTTCGTCTTGGGGACAAAGAACGCCGTATCCTTCATGTCCAGCGGCTTGAAGATCCGCTCCTGGAAGAACACGTCCAGTTTCCCGCCCGATACTTTTTCCACCAGGCACCCGAGGACGTCCGTCGAGACGCTGTAATGCCATCGGCTACCCGGCTGATGCATCAACGGTATCCTGCCCAGCTTTTCAACCATCGACCGCAAATCCCGACTGCCGATGATCCGCTCCTTTTTATAGATCTGATCGACCGGTGAATTCCCGAAGATCCCGTACGTCAATCCCGACGTATGGCGCATCAGATCCCGGATGGTGACCTTGCGATCCGGCTCCACCGGTTGGGTGTCATGATAGACCTTCAGTCCCTTCAGTTCCGGAACGTATTGTTCAACCGGATCATCCAGTTCAAGTTTACCCTCGTCATACAGCATCATCGCCGCCACGGTCGTGATGGGTTTGGTCATCGAATACAACCGCATGATCGTGTCTTCTGCGACGGGTTTCTTCTCGTCGATCTCCCGCAGTCCGTACGTCTCGAAATGCACGATCTTGCCCCTTCGAGCCACCATCGTGATCGCCCCGGCGATCTTCCGGTCATCGACCATCTTCTGAACTTTGGATGTGACCTCCGCCAGCCTTTCGCCGGACATGCCCACCGCTTCCGGCTTCGCCTGGGGAATCTCCCCCGCCCATGCCGGCAAAGCCAGCACGCACGCGACGGCAATGGCCGCCGCCCAGTTTCTCAATACATTCATGACGACCTCCACAGGATCTCTGTTGCAATAACAAGATCGCTGATGCCGGCGTTGCCGCCGAGAACGCCTCGGCAGGGTTGCCTTCTGGATGGTCAGCGTACCCAGACTGGCCCGATTCAGCCAGCGTTGAATCTCCTTCGCGATGAACTCCGGCCCGTTGTCGCTACGCACGTGCTCCGGGGCGCCCCGCACGGCGAACAGATACTGCAGGGTCAGGATCACGTCCCGGGCCGTGAACGTCCGGCCCGCCTCGACGGCCAGGCATTCCCGCGTGAACTCGTCGATCACCACCAGCAGCTTCAACCGACGCCCGTCCTCCGTGCGGTCCGCCAGGAAGTCGTAGCTCCACACGTGGCCGCGATGTATCGCCTGGTGCCGGGTTACAGCAGAGTTGCGCCTGGAGTCCCAGACGTAACCCTCTTCGAAACGTCCAGCGCCCGGCCCCTCCGTCACACGGCGCCCTGTCCCTCCTCCCCGCGTCCGCCCGGCCTCCTCCTTCACATTCACACGTCCTTCCCTTCGCCCTTGCCTCGGGGGAGGGGTGGGATTAGGATGCGCAGGGGCAGCCTTGATGGTGCGAAGGAGGGCTGGACTGGGGAAACTTACGTATGTTGTTTTCGCGAGAGTGTGCGCTAGCCCACATCTCAATCTCCTTCCAGCAACGGATTGCCGATCCGGCTTTGCCGCATGGCGATCGGGCCCGGTTTCTTCGCTGAAGCGAGATGAAACTTCG
>DATLAN010000065.1:0-3321 GCA_035527455.1 Thermoguttaceae bacterium | reverse complement strand
GCTGACGGATCAGGAGTCGTCGGCTCAGCACGAGGAACTGAATCGAGGGATTAACGGCTGGGTCACGCTGTGGCTCTACATCGTAGAGGTGTGGTTTGAGACGGCCAATTTGCCGCCGTAAGGCGTGATAAAGGAGCAGTTTAATGGGAGTCATTTCAGGCCAAGACATGGCCATTTCCGCTGGCGGCACGGTCGAAAGCACTGGCCGGGCGTTTCGCTTGTTCGTCACGAACGAGGAGGCGGGGTTTGTGGCCTCCAATACCCTAGGCGCCGAAGGGCACGTTGCTGGCAACTCGGATTGGACGGGGATTTACATGGGCTACGGACATACGCCCAACGTGTTCCCCGGTGACGATTTCGCATTCATCGGTTCGCTTGACGGCACGGCGGGCATCTCCGGCACGTCCGCGATTTGCGAGCGGCTCACGATCCGTTGTCCCGTCGAGGCCGGACAGCCGATCGAGTATGAGGTACGGTTCGGCGCCAATAGCGACCTTGTCTTGTCGGGGGCCGCGGCCGACGCGACCCCCGTGGAGGCGGTGTCGTCAAGAAGCCTAGATGTGGAATTCGACGCGGTTGCCCTGGACCATGTTCGCTACTGGGAGCTGGAATGGTATCTGAAACGACCGCGGCGGTACTTTTCCAGCACCACGGACGGTAAGGCCCGCCGAACCACCAGCCCGCTGGCCGGCCGGTGGGCGGTAGGGTTCTACACGGACGACATCTCGGCTCAACAGGCGTTGATCGACACCTTCACGGTGGGGAAATTCAACGTCGAGGCCGCAAAGTATTGGCAAATGACTTATTGTGTTCCCAAAGGCATCCGGGAACTCAAGGCGGATTACGAGGGAGAGGAGCCGGTCAGCGCCGAGCTGTTCGGCGTACTCTCGGCAACGGACGGTGCCACGGTTGCCGCAGCCATGGCGATTGATCCGGAAGGGGCAACGCGATGGCCGGCCCCCTAAGTTGGCTGAAACACTTCTGGGAAAGGGCGAAAGATTGGGGCGGCGAAACAAACGAGTCGCCCCAATCAGGACCTGCTCCAGATCAGCTACCAGACGATTACGAGCAGCCCCCCGACGGAGAGCGGCCCAGGGCGTTCCCTGAGTCGCAGGCCCCTGTTCCGCCACCAGCTTCTCCCTCGTGGGAACATCGCCCGGCGGGCGATCAGCCGCCGGCTAGTCGCCCTCCAGATGACAGGAACGCCGATGTGTCTGAGCAAGACGCTTCCTCGCCGCCCGCCCCCCGGGCAGACGAGGAGGAATGGGCGCCCCCCCGGGAACCTCGCGAACAGCAAGTCCCGGAACCCATGGACTCTCGTTCCGTGGCTCTCGACGACGTGCCCGATAGCGGCTTGGGCGACAGAAACGAAGATTCAGAAAGGGTATGGGCGCCGCCGGCGACAGTCATCGAGCCACCGCGGCGAGGCGACGACACGGCCGACTGGCGAGATTACCAGAACAAGGCCCGGGAGCAGTCACTCCCGGCGCAAGAGAAAGCCCTAGACGACCCAAAGGCGGCAAGGCAGGCCAGGGTCCACGATCGGGCGTGGGAGAAGCGACAGGCGAGGCGGCGACGGCTCGGCCAACCGGAAGAACAGCGGCCGGGGCCTCGCGGGCCCGAAGCAGCAGACGGGCGAAGCCCCGAAGAAACAGCCCCCCGCGAGATCGAGCGAGCCGAGCCCTCGGAGGCCGAGACCGACCAGCAGCCGGAGGCTTTTCCCGAACCGTCGGATTTGATGCCGTCGGGGCAGAAGAAGCCGGGCCCCATACAACAATGGGAAGGACCTAGGCAACTCCAGCCGCCCCGGGGCCCACAAAGCGGTTCCCCCGCCGCATTGCCGGAACGGGAGCCAACCGAGGAGGTTGGTCCCCTGGAGCCGTCGGGAGGTATCGGCGTTCAGTCGCCGCTTGATGTCATGCCTTCCGGGCAGCCGGTGCCGCAACTCCAGCAGCCCCCCCCAGGGCCGCTAAGCCAGGCCGGAATGGACGGAGGCGACCGCGAAAAGCAAGAGGGCATCAACGACAAACAAGCGATCGATATAGTCACCTTTCTGAGAAAAATAGAGCAAAACACCCTGGACACGAAAACGGCCGTCGGGGAGCTTAAAACCTCCATTGACGAGCTGGTGGCCATTATCCCAACCCTCGGAACCATGACGGACTGAGATGGCTGACGTAGTATACAGCGAGGAAAACGACAGCCCCATTGAAAAATGGGGCGAAGGCGGGAGTCTCTGGGCGAGGCAGGTCTTGCGGTGCGACTGGGAAGATCGGTACGACCTGCTGTTGTTGGTCGGCCAGAACGGAGGCCGGGACTACCCGCATTCTCCCGGCATGGGCTGCTACGCTCGCGGGGCGGGGATTATCGGTTTTGGCCGGCAGGGCGACGCCGGAGAAAACAAAGCGGAATACGAGCACGCTTTAGTGACCGTGGTCTACTCCACGGATTCCCCCCAAGGCTCTGGTCCGAGGCGGTGGGTGACGGAGGAGATGGTCCCGTGCACCGATAACCGGCGAATGGAAATCGGGCAAATGAAGTGGACAGACGCCAGTGGACAGCGGCTGGCCCCCCCCGAAGCCCCATCGTACCAGCATGGGAGCATTGACTACATCCTGACCTTTCATTACTTGACGTCGATCCCCATTGCCGCGCATGTGCTGAACGTGTCGAACGCCGGCCCCGTGGGGGCGTTCCTCTATCCCTTGGTATTCGGTACGGAGACCCTACGGCACCTGGCCCCGCTTGTCACGCACACCGTGGGGCTGGGAATGACGCGAACCTATAAGCTCCAGTATCGTTGGACGTTTCGGGACAAGACGTGGTCGAAGTTTCAGGACTCCGCCGGGCAGTGGGATCATATCTACCACGTGAAAACCGGAGCCATTCTTCGGCCGTATCCCACGGTCGATTTTACGGCCATGTACCCATAAGGAGATCGGGATCATGACACGCGGCGTATACGGGATGCCGGAATTCGAGGAGGGGCGAAGGGTTTCGGCGAGCAAGCTCCGGAAATTGGCGGAACTTGCCGCCCGGGGAAACTCGGAAGTCGACGGATACATTGATGAACTTGGGGTCTATGCTTCGACCTACCCGCCAATCGAGATCTGGTACTTCGAACTGGCCGAGGAGCTGGTGCAGTGGTTGACCACCCCCACGATGGTCTATCGCCAGTTTATTGATCCCGAAGGCAACTCAGGCAACGGGGAGCTGGTGACTACCTGTGAGGCGCAATACCAGTTTCCCGTAATCGACATGAAACAAATCGGGTATTTCGGAGTTGCCGGAGCAACCGGCTCGGCGCACATGGTTCAGACG
>DATLAN010000064.1:0-2402 GCA_035527455.1 Thermoguttaceae bacterium | reverse complement strand
GTTGCAGGACGCTCGGTTCCAACTGATTCGGCTGAGCAAGCGGCGGCGAGGGCCGACGATTAAGGAGCATCAGCGGGCACTGAGCACGATTGACCACCTGCTGGAAGAGAACCGGGAGTTGCGAAAAATGCTGAGGGACCGAAGGTGAAGCGTGCCGCAGGCAAAGTGACCGACGACGAACGCCGTTTGGCCCGGTTGCACGACAAGGACCGCCTTGCCGTCGAGCGGCTCGGCGTCCCACGGGCCGCCCGCATTGGCTTCCGGCTGCAACGCGACGTGTTGGCGGCCGTCCGTCGCGGGGCCCGGTGGCCGGACGTGCGGGAGATCATCCGGCGGGCGATGGACCAAATCAGCCGGCTGGCCCTTGACGGGATGATCCTCGCCCACCTCAGCGGCACGGCCCGGGGACTGGAGGCGGATCGACCAGTCACGCTTTCCCTGGACCTGGCACCCTACGACGAAGCGATTGCCCGGCTCCGGCGTCGGCTGCGGTTAACTGCCGGCGTGCTTGCAGACCTCGGCGAGAAGTTTCGGCCGTGGCTCTTTCGGGTCACACAGAAGACGACGATGGCCGTTGAGCGGCAGATCCAGCAGGCCCTAATCGAGACTACGGAGTCCGGCGAGCACGTCCGCGAAGGCGTCAAGGCGTTGCGGCAGGCGTTCGCCGACGCGGGGATCACGCCGCAGAACTCATTCACCCTAGAGAACGTCTTTCGCACACAGACGCAAATGGCTTACGGCGCGGGCCGCTGGCAGGCAGGGCAGGACGAGGCGATTCAAGAAATCCTCTGGGGCTATAAATACGTGACGGTTGGCGACGATCGGGTCCGGCCGGAACACGTCGGGCTCGACGGCGTGACCGCGCCGAAGGACGACGGAATCTGGTCGCGAATCTGGCCGCCAAATGGATTCGCTTGCAGGTGTTCGACAATCGAGGTATTCACCGAACGGAAGATCGTTCACCCGTCGGCCAGCGTGGAGGTCGACGGCAAGGAGTACACGCCGGGGCCGGATAAAGGATTCGAGTTCAACCCCGGGCAGCAATTCGCACCAGCGGCGACGTAGCATGGCGAATCTTCCGAAGCACATCACGACAAAGGACCTGGCCGCGAGCCTGAATTGCTCCGCGCGCACCGTGCAGCGGATGGCAGCGGCCGGTGAGATCCCCGCCGTTCGGGTCCGGTCGGAGTACCGATTCGACCCGGCGGCCGTCGAAATTGCGCTCTCTCGTTCGCAGGACGGGCCGAAATCTCGGCGTCTATAACGTCCTATCGCGTCCATAACGTCTCAACGCGACAGAACTGCGGCGAGTGGGCTTTTCACTCACCGGCTGCGCGGCGTATCGTGCGCGAGTCATGCAAACGCACGAAGCCCAGCCCGTGATTCTCGCCGCCGCAACCGGAGCGGCCATTCCCATTGGGCCGACGCGCACCGAAGGCGGCCAGCCGGTTCGGCGATTCCGTAAGGAGCTGATCCGTTGCGGGCAGTACGTCAAGCAGTCGGACAACCTCGGTTTCACGGTTACTCCGACCGTACTTGAACACTGGGTCAAGACTGCCGCGGCCTACCTGTCGGCCGGCAACAAAATCCCGGTGCCCGTGACACACACCGAAGACCCGGAAGCCAATCGCGGCTGGGTCGTTGACGTGTTCGCCGAGGGTCAGAGTCTCTTCGCCACGATGGATCTGGTTGGCGAAGCGGGGATCAAGCTGGCCGGTACATGCGACGTGTCGATCTTCAGCCCGCCCGAGTTGGTCGACGGCCACGGCAACAAGTACACGCGGCCGATCGTTCACGTCGCCCTCTGCACCGATCCGGTGATCCCCGGCCTGGCCGGCTTCGTGCCCATCGAAACGTCGCGCGGCGGAACCCGCGAGACCATCAAGGTGCCTGTCCTAAAACTGGAGCAAATCCAAATGCCCGATCCACTCAATCCCATGGGTTCTCCCGCCGCCGACCCCGCTGCCGCGACCGGCGGCGACCCCGCCGAAACCATCGTCAGTGCGATCACCGACAAGGTGATTAGCCTAGTGAAGGACAAGACCATGACCGCACAAGAGAAGAAAGCGGCCTTTGGTGACCTGATGAAGAAACTCGAAAAGGCGCTGGGCATCTTTGAGGAGACGCCGAAGCCGGACGCAGCGCCGGCCGCCGATGCTGCCGCGATGGCCGCCAGCCGAGCCGCTTCCTCGCCGGCCCCCGATCCGTTCGTCGTCAAGCTCGCTCGCGAGAACTACACGGGCAAGCTGGAATCCCTGGTTGCCGCCGGCAAGATCACGCCGGCCGTCCGTGACGACCTGGTTTCGCAGCACTTGGCCGACGCGCCGTTGACGCTGGCTCTATCGCAGAAGAGCACCAGTCAGATCGACGGGCTGATCTCCGCGCTGAGCAAGAACGCCTCC
>DATLAN010000063.1:0-15812 GCA_035527455.1 Thermoguttaceae bacterium | reverse complement strand
ATCGTTCTTCCAGCCGTATTTCTCGGCGAACTGGTCCGGTGTGAGCGTCTCTTGGCCCTGGTCGGTCTGGACGACGTAGACCAGTTCCTCCTCCAGTCCCGGCGAGCCGCGGTAGTGGCCCTCCGGGCTCAACACGCCGTGCAGATCGTCCCGCAAGGAGAGGATCGTGCGGAGCAGCTTCCCATCATCCAGCCGATGAAGCCGAATCAGCCCCTGGCCGGGAAAGGCAACCAGACGACGCTCGGGGGAGAACGCACACGGCCGATACGGGTTGTAGTGGCCCGTAACCTTACGCGTGAGTGTGTCTGATTCGGTGTTCCAGACCAAAAGGCAGTTGTTGCCTCCCACAGCGATCGTCTTGTCATCGTCGAGCCACCATAGAGTCGGTACTGCGCCCCAGCCGAAAAAAGTCCGATTGTGGGTGCATACGCCTGATTCCACGTCCCAAACGTACAATTTGTGGTGGAACGTGCCCGCCAACTTCTTTCCGTCGCGTGTCCAGCCCAGGGCCTGAATCGAATAACTTTCGGGGTTTGGAAGGACTTGAGCCCTTTGCCCCGTGCGAGCGTCGCAGATTCTGATCTCTTGTTCGGACCCCACGGCCAACGACTTCCCATCGGGCGAAAAGGCGTAGCTCCACGTGTCGGGAAGAAGGTTGCAGAGCAGCCGTCCAGAGGCGACGTCCCAAAGCTTGGCTTCAGTGCCACCTCTGGAGACCAAGGTTGTCCCATCGGGAGACAAGGCAACAACCATTCCGGTCAGGTTCAACTTCTGGCACAGGTCCCGAGAGCCTGTTTCCCAGATGAGAGTGGGGCAACCATAGACGGCAATTGCGAGTCGGTCCGCCGACCACGCTACTGGCTTCGGCCTACCTGGAATGATGGCCGAACGGCGCAGCAATTGGCCCGAATCGGTGCCGCAGATTCGGATCTCGTTGTGGGTGTGCATGTATGGCGAAGCAATCATCTTTCCATCGGGAGAAAAGACAGCATGCTCTATCTCGTCCCCATGCCCGGGCAGAGCGCGAAGCGGTCGCCCCGATCTTGCTTCGAAGAATTCTACCGTGCCGTTGTATGTTCCGACTGCTAATGTCTTCCCATCGGGAGAATAGGCCACACCCCGTCCGCCCCCAACACCCTCGCGTTTTTCCCCTTCCCAGAGAAGCGAGGTTGTCTCGATCTGCCACACTTGGACGCTACAAGTATCGATTGCTGCCCCACAGGCCAGCGCCGTTCCGTCGGGCGACCAAGCTATCGAACGAACTCCGTGGTAGTATCCCGGTAGTGTCCGAAAGACCTCATCGGTTGTCGTATCCCAAACGGTTGCGCAGCTTGCGGGGCCAAGATGTCCGCAGGCAACCAGCTTTCCGTCGGGTGACCAGTCCACAGCGACCATCGCGCCCTCCGGCCCTTTGAGGGTTTTCTGCAGCGTGCCTGATTCTGTGTCCCACAACCGCAGCGTTCCGTCGTTCCCGTTGGAGGCCAGGCTCTTGCTGTCGGGCGACCACGCCAAACACAGTACCGCCGTTACGTCCAACTCGCGAACAACTCCTTTGTCTAGTGATGCCATTGCCCAAATGTGGATTGGGCCGTTCAACGTGTTGACGGCCAGCATTCGACCATCCGGGGACCAACATATGCAGGAATCTATCGCAGCCCGGCTTTGAAGCTCGCGAACAAAGCCCGATTCGACTTCCCAGACACGGATCGGCTTGTCGGAACTGGCCGACGCCAGAAACTTTCCGTCCGGCGACCAAGAGACACTCTTTAAGGAAGTATCGTGCCCGATCAATGCCCGAACCAACTCACCGTTGGCGGCATCCCAGATTCGGATTGTCCCGTCGCTGCCGGCGGTGGCCAAGACGCGACCGTCCGGTCTGTACGCGACGCATTCTACCCGGCCGCGATGGCCGATGGTTTCCAGCGTCCAGGAGCGGATGCCGTCGATCGGTGACGGGTTGACAACCAAGCTCATGTGGCTCAACGCCGTACCGGGTTCCGGCAGGAGGCTGGGGTCGGCAGTGATAGTGATGCCATGGGCGGCCAGTCGTGCGGGCTTGCGCGTGATTTTCACAACTGCCTTCTCGCCGCGCTTGATCGTCGTTGTGTTGTCATCCAGGTCGATTTCATACCCGTCGCCCTCGACCTCGATCGCGTACTTGCCCGGCTTTAGCGTTATCGTGCCTTGGCCTCGAAGGGACGCTACGACTTCGCCGGTTTCCTTGTCCCTGACGACCACCTCGACGTCGGGGTCCATTGTCTCGACCACCAGCGTGCCGTGGCGGTTGGTCAGCGTGAGGATCACGCCCAGCAGGACGACCGCGCCGGCCGCGGCTGCGGCGACTGCGATCTGCTTCCACGGCGGACGGCGAGAAGGACGGGGAAGGGGTCGAGGTTTCGGCGCGTGGCTCGGCTGCGTGCCCGCCTCGGCCGAGGAGCAGAACTCGTCGGTGCTGGAGGCGGCGGTGATCGCGTCGGACTGCGAGTCGGTCGCTTCGTCCGCCCGTTGCAGCAAGGCCGGCAAGTCATGGCCCGAAGTGAAAGGCTCCAGGGCGACAACCACTTCCGCGGGCGTGGCGAACCGCCGCGCCGGGTCCTTGGCCAACAGCCGATCGACGACCGCAGCCAGCTCTTTCGGGACGTCCGTCCGCTTGACCAGGATCGGGGGCGCCGGTTCGCTCACGTGCGCCATCAACTTCTTGATCGGCGTGTTGTACTTTGGACCGCTGAAGGGTGCCTCGCCGCAAAGGAGCTTGTAGAGCGTGCAGCCGAGGCTGTAGAGGTCGGCACGGATGTCAACACTGTGGGCGTCGTCGACCTGCTCCGGCGCCATGTAGTCCGCCGTACCCATGGCCTGGCCGGCGGAGGTCATTTCCTCGCCCGGCGGCTGGTCGGTGTGCAGCAGGGCCAGGCCCATGTCGAGGATCTTGACCACCCCGTCGGTCGAGAGCATCAGGTTCGAGGGCTTCACGTCGCGATGGACGAGTCCGTTTTCGTGGGCACACTGCAAGCCGAGCGCGGCCTGGCGGATCAGCTCGCAGGCGTCGGCGATTCGCAGCGGACCGGTGCAGGCGACCAACTCGGAGAGGTTTCGCCCGGCGACGTGCTCCATGACCAACACGGTGGTGCCGTCGATCTCCCGGGCGTCGAATGCCTGGACGATGTTCGGGTGGCTGAGCCGGCCGACGGCCTTCATTTCGCGTTCGAATCGGGCCTTCGCCTGGGAGTCGGCCGTGCGATCCCGGGGCAGGACTTTCAGGGCCACCACCTTCTCCAGCCGGGTGTGCAACGCCTTGTAGACGGCGCCCATGCCGCCCTCGCCCAGCTTGGCCAGCAGTCGGTATTCGCCCAGTTCGCGGATTCCGCCCAGCCCGGCCGAACCGCTGGCCTCGCCGGCCACCAGGACCGCGACGCGGCCAACGCCTTCCTGGGATTCGGCCTGACCGAGCCGTTCTTGCCGCAGGACGGGTTCCTTGAGCCAGCCCATCAGGGTGTCGCCGGCCGCGCCGAATGTATCGAGAACCCCCTGGCACGGGGGGCACTCGCTGATGTGGGCGATCATCTCCTCGGCGAGTTCCTCGGAGAGTTCGCCGATGTGGTAAGCACGGAGTTTTTGGCGGTTTGGGCATGCTTGTGCGGGCATCGGGCGATCCCCCTGTTCGGTTGAGTTGTGGGCTGTTTTCCTCCCTACAAGTACAACGCACGCCTTACGCACGACTTTTTGAATGTCGTGGGGCAGGTTTCCTAACCTGCCGACTGCAAGGGCTCTTACTCACAGGGACATGATGGGGTTGGCAGGTTGGGAAACCTGCCCCACATGGGGCTGGCAGGTTGGGAAACCTGCCCTACGTTAGAGTTCGCCCAGGTCGTCGAGTTCGCGGCGGATGTTTCGCAGGACGCGGTACTTGGCGTCGTAGACGGCGCGGACGCTCATTTCGAGGTCCTCGGCCACGTGGCGGACGGGGTGCCCGTCGACCACGACCCGCCAAAAAGCCTGCCATGTGCGGTCTTCGACGCCGGCGCGGGCCAGGTCGAGCACGCGAGGCAGCAGATCGTGCCGTTCGCCGGGACCGGGGCCGCTTATTTCAGAGTCGGGCAGTTGCTCGGGGATCTGTGCGAACCATTGCTGGGCGTCCGTACCGCCTTGGGCCTGGGGCCGATTTCGACGGCGGCGCAACAGATCGATCGCCTTGCTGCGGGTGACGGTCCACAGCCAGCCGCGAAAGGAATCGCCCGGCTGATCGCGGCGGAAGTCGGCCAGCTTCGCCAGGACCACACTGAACACCTCCTGGACCACGTCCTCGGCGTCTTCTGCCTGGAGGTCAAAATGCCGATGCAACCAGCGGCGAACGCGTGGTTCGTACAGCGTTGCCAACTGCTCCATCGCTTCGAGGTCGCCCGCCTTCGCCCGAGCCAGCAGGCTGGTCGAGGTCGACTCAGAAGCAGCGGAGTTTGCGCTGCCGTCGGTGCTTGCAGGAGGATCTGCCACGGCACGAAAACCGGTTTTGTTTCGCGCAAAGGACACCAAACGAGGACAGCCTACCACCCTTCGGAGGCGGCGTCAAGGCAGGGCATTCTGCATGCAGCCTACAACGCCCGGCGGTGGCGGCGGGTGCGGCCGCCGAAGACGGGTTTGGACGAGGGCTCTTCGGCCGGTTGGTCGGTGCCCGGGGGCTTTTCGTACACCGCGAAGCCTTCGATCTCGGCCCGTTTCAATAGGAGGTTGATCCGCACCTCGATCCGCGTCAGCTCGTTGCCTTCCTCGGGCGTGACGAACGTGTAGGCCACGCCTTCGCGGCCCATCCGGCCGGTGCGGCCGACGCGGTGGACGTAGTCGTCGCAGAACTGCGGGATGTCGAAGTTGATGATGTGGGAGATCCGCGTCACGTCGATCCCCCGGCCCACCACGTCGGTAGCCACCAGGATCTGCGTTTTTCCGTCGCGAAATTCCCGCATCACCCGATCGCGGGTGGTCTGCGGCAGGTCGCCGTAGATCGTGTCGACCGAAGGGATCTTCCGCGCCAGCCGCCGATGGATGCGCTCGGTTCCCCGCTTGGTGCGGCAGAAAATGATCGCCTGGGTAGGGTTCTCCCGCTGGAGCAGCTTGACCAGCAGGTCGAACTTCTGTTGCGGATCGACCGTGAAGTAGAACTGCTCGATCGTCTCGACCGCCGGGTTCTTCGGCGAGAAGTTGAGCATCTCCGGCTTGCGCATGTACTGCTGGGCCAGCCGCATCACCGGCGGCGGAATCGTGGCGCTTAAGAGCAGCGTCTGCCGCGATTGGGGACAGTGGCGGAGGATCTTCTCGATGTCGGGCCGGAAGCCGACGTCGAGCATCCGATCGGCCTCGTCGAGCACGGCGAAGCGGAGCCCGCCGAGTATCAGCACGCCCCGGTCCATCAGATCCATCACACGGCCGGGTGTGCCCACGACGATTTCCGCACCGCGCGAGAGCTTCTCGATTTGGCTGCGGATGGGTTTTCCGCCGTAGACGGCCACCACGTTGGCTTTGCGTCCGGCGGCCAGCTTGGAGCACTCGTCGCGGACCTGGACGGCCAGCTCGCGCGTGGGCGTGAGCACCAGGGCCTGGGGATCGGCGCCGCGCTTGTGGGGATGGAGCCGTTCGAGGATCGGGATGCAGAAGGCGGCCGTCTTGCCGGTTCCGGTCTGCGCCTGCCCCATCAGGTCCACACCCTCCAACGCCCGGGGAATCAGGCCGCTTTGGATTGGGGTCGGCTCGAGATAATCGGCCCGTCGCAGGGCGTCGAGCATGACCTGGGAGAGTTGGATGTCTCCGAAGCTGCCGACCGTGCCGGGTTCCGGCGGCTCGGGAGTCGATGGCGGCTCGGGAGTCGATGGGACCGACGGCGCCGACGAAGCCGATGGGGCCGTTTGTTTCGCCTTCTTGCTCGGCCGCCGTCGGGGACGGCGTTTTTTCGGCGATTTCGTTTCTGGCTCGGTCGCCGGTGGGGGCGAACTGTTCGGTTCTGATTCTCGTTTCGACAAGGTATCCGTCCTGAAATGTTGGATCGCTGCGACGTGTTCTGGTATTCGCGTCACCCCCCGCAACGCAGTGCGGGGGCGTTTTCAACTCGTTGACTTCTCCATCCCCTCACCCTTCGCCCCTTCACCCTTTCGCCCACTTTTCCAGCATGTGGAATTGGCAATCGAAGCGGTGTTCTTCCACACCGGAGGGACTCTTGAAAAAACTGGCCAGGAAGGTCAACAAGCCCGTCTGTCCGCGGCGGTGGGCAAGCTCCGTGAAGCGGACCAGGTCCAGCACCAGCGGCGCGGCCAGCACCGAGTCGCAACCTTGCCAGATGAACTGTAGCACCATGGGCACGCCGAGGAAACCGGTGAAGTGGACGTGGTCCCAGGCCGTCTTCCAGTCGCCTAAGCTCTCGACGTATTCGATCGACACGAGGGTTTGCGGCCGATCGTCGAGAATCTCGCCCAGCAGGTGATCCTTGCTGGCGAGTTTGGCCTGCTTGTTGGCCGGGTTGTCCAGTACCCGGCCGTCCATGTTGCCGAAGATATTGTGGCCCACCCAACTCATCACCCGAAGGTTCCGCCGCTGGAACATGGGGGCCAGAACGCTCTTCATCAAGGTCTCGCCCGTCTTGCCGTCGCATCCCATGTGCCGGCTGCCGCGGAGGTTGGCCAACTCGTCGATGGCCGCCGGGGTGGAGCCGAGCGAGGGCGTGAAGTTGATGTAGGAACAACCCGTCTCCAGCGCCGCGATCGCGTAGAGCGAACTGGCCGGCAGGGGACATTTGCGAGGCTTCTCCAGCAGCCGTTCCAGCTCGACCCAACTCGGCGGGATCGAATCCGTCGCCACCGGCGGCTCGGTCGACGCAACGTTGACCACGACCGCGTGCGCAAGCCGCTCGGTGTGGACGAATTCGTCCAAATCTCCTCGCAGCCGCTCGACGCCCTCTCGGGGCGATTCCCGGCGAGGGACATGCGGGCCGGCCATTCTGGCGATCGTGGGCCCCACCTTGAAAACACAGCCCGGCCGAATCCGCCGGTCGATCCCCTGCAGATCGGCTTTGCACCGGGCGATCATCTCGGGCGTGGCCGTGCGACTCTCGGTGACCAGGCGTGTGGCTTCGTCGATCAAAGACACGTCGCGAATCTCGTGGCCGCCGATCACGAAGTCGGACCAGTCGGCGAAATCGAGGTGTTGGAACTGGGGGAGCTGGCTGACCAGCCCGGTGGTACCGACGAGCCCCTTCTTCAGGGCCGTGATTCCCACGATGGCCGTGGTGGCCACGCCCCCTTTGGCCCCAACCAACCAGATGCCGATGCGACTTTTCGCCATGATGCTCGAGAAATCTCCGTCCGAAACGTCGGGGGTCCCTTGGAAGGGGGCGGGTAAGCTACTATCATTCTCCGACGTGCGTCGCGGCGCGTCAACCGCCCACAACGAACGGAGTAGTACCATGCCCCCGACCATTTCCCGGATTGTCCAGGCACTGGAGCCCTCGGCCACGATGGCGATGGCTGCCAAGGCCAAGGAGCTAAAGGCCTCTGGCAAAACGGTTTACGACCTCAGTCTCGGAGAGCCCGACTTCACCACCCCCCAGCACATCTGCCAGGCCGCTTTGGAGGCGATGGAGGCCGGGCACACCCACTATACACCCGCCAGCGGGATCCTGGAGTTGAAAAAGGCGGTGGCCGAGCAATATCAGGCTACCCACGGTCTGGAATATGCGCCCGCTCAAGTCGTGGTCGCCAACGGGGCCAAACACGCGCTGCACAACGCCTTCACCGTGCTGCTGGACCCGGATGACGAGGTGATCATCCCGGCCCCGTATTGGGTCAGTTACGCGGAACTGGTCAAGCTCAGCGGCGCGGTGCCCGTGATCGTCCAGACCGAGCAGGAGAGCGATTTCAAACTGACCCCGGAGCAATTGCGATCGGCGGCGACCGACAAGACGAAGATCCTGCTGCTGTGCAGTCCGTCGAATCCGACCGGCAGCATGTATTCGCCCGAGGAGTTGGGCGCGCTGGCCGACGTGGCCATCGAGCGGGACCTGCTGGTCGTGGCCGACGAGATCTACGACCGGTTGGTCTACCCCGGACACCGTTTCGCCAGCTTCGCCACGGTTCGGCCGGGCCTGCAGGACCGGACGATCACCGTCAACGGCGTGAGCAAGACTTATGCGATGACCGGCTGGCGGATCGGCTGGACGCTTTCCCCGGCCAACGTGGCCACGGCGATGGGCGACCTGCAGAGCCAGCAGACGTCGAACCCGTGCAGCATCAGCCAGTACGCCGCGGTGGCCGCGATCACCGGCCCGCAGGCGTGCGTCGAACAGATGTTGGCCGAGTTCACCAGGCGGCGCGATTTCGTCACCCGGCGGATCGCGGAAATCCCCGGGCTGGGCTGCGCGGAGATGGGCGGGGCCTTTTACGCCTTCATCAACATCCGCGAGCATCTCGGCCGCAGCTACAACGGCGTGCAGGTCGATGATTCTGCGCAGTGGTGTCTGGAACTTCTGGCCCGGAAGAATGTCGCCACGGTGATGGGTTCGGCGTTCGGGGCGGAGGGTTACGCCCGGGCGTCCTTCGCCACGAGTATGGATAACCTGGAAGCGGCGTTCGAGCGGATCGCGGAGTTCGTGGCATAGCCGCTTAGGTTCCGCGCAGAAATAACCTGTACATTTTTCAGCGAGGGTGGCACGCCCTGAGGAACGAAGGGCGTGGAAAACCTGCCAAGTCACGCCCTTCGTTCCTCAGGGCGTGCCACCCAATTCGACAAGTTATTTCTGCGCGGAACCTTACGGCTTGCGAATCCCGCAATTCCGGGCCATCGGACGCACGGATCGAACGATTCCGAGACGGCTCGCGCCGTGTTTCGGGCCTTCTTTTCTTCAGCTTCGGCGCCACCTCAGCGCCATGGCCTCTCATCTCATGACGCCGGGATCCGGGCGTTACCGGCAAGCCATCTTCACGCACCGGCAAGCGGTCAGCTACGGACGTTCGCTTCCTGAGGGCAGGCAGATATCTATTTTGTCTAAAAAATAACTGTCATGGTGGCCCTATCCCTCGCCAGATGACGGCATTCCGCCCTTATTTGGGCAAGTGGATCCGAATCGACGAATCGGCAGCATCTAAATAACTGCCTGATATATCGCCGTTTGAGGCCGGACTGACTTTTTTTTAGAATTCTTCTTACATGTCCTACCAAAAGCTTGACGGTTGTTCCGTTTCTGCTAGATTATCTGATTATCGGGGAATTTTAAGACATCCCCGCTAGTGAGGCTTGTCCCGACGCCCTTTTCGACACGTCAGGGCGACACGCAACCAAAAAAATCCCTTCGAAAGTTCGGAGAGCCGTTACCGCTTCCTCTGGTTCGATGGAGAAACGCCATGAAAAGACTAGGACTTGTAGCACAGCTTTTGGCGATCGCGCTGCTGGCGATTTGCCCCTCTGCCCACGCGGCGCTGGTGGGTATGGACATCGGCAGCGTGGGAAACCCCCTGCTTCCCGGGAGTTTCTCGTACGACGCCGGCACGGACACGTACACCGTGAATGGCGGTGGCACCGACATCTTCAACAACGACGATCACTTCTACTTCGCCTATGAAGAGGTCCCGCTGGTCGGCGACGCCGTGATCATCGCCCGAGTCACGGGACTCGAGGTTACCAACTCCTGGTCGAAGGCCGGCGTGATGATCCGCGACCAACTGATCGACGTCAGCACGCACGCCTCGATGATCGTCTCCGGCGACCCGCGTACCTCCTTCCAGAACCGGCCGCTGATCGGCGGGAGCTACTCGACCACCACCAACGGCCTCGGAGCGCGGCCCTACTGGGTCAAGCTGACCCGCGTGGGGGATACTTTCACGGGCTACCATTCGCCCGACGGGCTGAATTGGACGATGCAGGACAGCGTGGACATCCCCATGTTCTCCCCGTACATCGGTCTGGCGGTCACTTCGCACAACAACAACCAGCTCGCCCAGGCCACCTTCGACAACCTGCACTTCGAAGAGCCGGCCGAGATGACCTGGGACGGCAGCGATCCGAACAATTGGGGCAGCGACCACTGGAACGCCGCCGGGGCCTTTCCTGACGGCTGGGCGATCGCTACGGTCAACTCCGGCCGCGTCAACGTGGAAGCAGACCACTCTACTCTTGGCCTGAACCTCAACGGCGGCACGGTCGCCATCGGGGCCGGCAACAGCCTGACCTTGGTCGGATTGGACGCCACCGGCGGCACGATTGACATCGCGGCCGGCGGCATCCTGACCTCGAACCAACTGAACGGCCTCGCCAGCACGGTCACTCTGGCCGGCGGCGCCACGTTGGCAGCACCCGGTACCGTCGGCACCGCGGTCACCAGCGGCGACGCGACCTTCCAGGTCGATTCGGGCACGCTGGGCGTGAACAGCCTCACCGCCACCGGCAACAAGGTCACCAAGTCCGGGGCCGGAACGCTCGTGGTCAACACCGCCGCACTGGATGTCGGCACGCTGGAACTGGGCGGCGGAACCACCAACGTGACCGGCCAGATCACGGTCACCACGCAGGCCGACGCGCTGGGCATGAGCGGCTTCCTGAACTCCGGCCGCAACAACAGCGATATTCAGAATATCGAGTACTTCAGCGGTATCGCGGGACAGGCGCCCGTCGGCACCACCTGGATGACGACCGGCGCCGGCTACGATCCGGGCGATCCGCTGGCCGATCCCCCGATTCCCGAGACGCCGGGTCGCGGACTCGACTATAACGGCGACGCCGAGTTCCGGGCCGCCATTGCGGAAATCGATCGCGACGACGACTACCAGACGCTCTTCACCGCCAACTTCCTGGCCAGCGACGGTGACGGTGCCTACAAGTTCCGGATCGGCGCCGACGACGACCGCAGCTCGCTCTGGCTCGACTTGAACCAGGACGGCGTCTTCCAGGCCGACGAGCGGCTGGCGTGGGAAAACGGCGGCGACCACTGGGTGGACCTGGTCGGCGGCGAGTCCTACGCGGTCGCGGTCGCTCACATGGAGCACGGCGGCGGGTCGAGGATCCAAGCCCTTTATCAGACGCCCTTCATGCTCGCCGAGGAGATCATCAATCCCTCCACTCAGCCCGGCATCTGGACCGGTACGCAGACGTCGATCGGGTCGGTGAACTTCAGCGCTCCGGTCGTGGTGACCGGCGATTCCACGCTGCAGGCGACCACCCACGATTCGGGGGCCACGTTCGGCGCCTTGACGCTGCAGAACGGCGTGCTGACGACCGCTGGTGCAGTAAGCATCAGCTTTACCGGGACGACCATTGCACCCGGCGCTACGGCGGTCGGCATCGATCCGCAGACGCAGACCGATTACAACGTGATCGACGGCAGCGCGACCACGGGCGATTTCGTCTTCTCCAAGGCGGGCCCGAGCAGCCTGACCATCGAGTCGGGCTTCATGACCGGCATGGGCAACGCCATCATCGACGCCCATGGCGGCACGCTGACGATGATGGGGCCGGACTCTTGGGAGGCGTCAACCCGAGCACGGCTCTCCGGCGGCACACTCAAAGTCGTGGGACTTCCGGGGGAGGTCAACAACGTGCTCAATGGAAGCGTCTACATCGGTAATCCCGGCAACGACGATCTGATCAACGGGATCGGCGACGGAACCGGTACCGGCGGACTGCTGGGTGAAGTGCCGGACCAGACGTTGGAAGGGGCCGACGCGATTGTCGGGCGGATCGACTATCGCAACGACAACGACTTCCGCAACGGGGACGCCGGGCTCAACTCGGTCGGGTTCTCTGCCCTGCAGCAAAACGACAATTACGAGACCCTCTTCTTCGGCACATTCAATGCACCGGAGACGGGGATCTACGAGTTCGGGACCAATCGGACCGACGATGTAGCGCGGATTTACCTCGATATGAATCAGAACGGCGTCTTCGAGACATCGGAGAACGAACTGATCGTCACGCGAAATTGTTGCGGCAACGCCTACAACCCGTGGGTTCCGCTGACGGAAGGCGAGTCGTACAAATACGCCATCGCCCATCGCGAGGGCACCGGCGGCTCCAATATCGAGCCCACGCTCAAGTTGCCCAGTTGGGACACCCGACAGACCGTCGAGCCCGGCGCGGCGAGCCAGGCGGGGCTCTGGACGGGCAACGGTATCGCCGAGGTCGATCTCAGCGGGTTCACGTTCTCGGCGATCGCCGACTCGACCCTCGAGGTCGGTTCGCACGCCGGCGCCGTGCTGGGGACGCTGGACATCGACCCGGACGTCACGCTGACGACTGCGGGCAACGCGCCGGCCAGCTTCGCAACGATCGCGCTCAACGGTGCGGGCGACACGACCGTGGGCTTCCATTCCAACGTCAATACGCTCTTGACCCGAGATTCCGGCATCGCCGCCGGCGGGCGGAACGTCCATATCCAGATCAACGGCTCCGCCCAGACGATCGTGAATAAAGCCGGTAGCGGCTTGGAGAACACCACCTTCGATCTGCAGTCCGGCGAATTGGTCGGCTTGATCGGCACGGGCCTGAACACGTTCGGGGCGGCCAGCTTCGCGTTCGACGGCGGCGGGCTGACCATCTCCAGCACCGGGGGCAATCAGACCTTCGACCAGTCTCTGATCGTCGGCGGCAACGGCACGCTGGGTGCCGCCGAAGTGCCCGGCGGCGTAGGCGGAGTCGAATTGACCTACGGCAGCGCCTCGACAGGGGCCACGATGAGCAACTATGCCGTCCTGTCGTTCGACGCGCGGGACGGATACACGATCAACGTCGACGGTCCCGTGACCGGCGACGGCGGCATCGAGGCGGCCGGCGGGACGGTCAATGTCACCGCGGTCGGCGCCAAGGACTACGCCGGCATCACGGCCGTCAGTGCGGGCACGATGATGATCGATACCCCCATTACCAGCACTTCGAATGTGCGGGTGACCGGTGGCACGATGGTGCTCAACCAGCCGGTGATCACCAACGGCGGCTTCATCTCCGACCGGATCGAGTGGATGCGGTACGACGGCGGGAACAACGATGCGAACCTCTTGGGCATCGACGACGGCGTCGCCAACGGCAACAACGGCGGTCTGTTCAACCTGACGCCGACCTCGTCGGGCTACTGGACCACGTCGCTGTACGACGACGGTAGCGGGGACAACTACGCGTTCATGTGGACCGGCGTCTTCCGCGCCCCGAGTACCGGCGACTTCCAGTTCCATACGCACGCCGACGACCAGGAGATTCTCTGGTTCGACCTCAACCGCAACGGCGACTTCGAAGACGCCGCCGGCGAGGCGGTGGCCGTGAGCCTGCCGCCGGAAGGGTGGAACTCGCCGCACACGGCGACCCTTTCGCTGGTCGAGGGAGAGCAATATGCTTTCGCCTTCGCGTACTACGAGAACAGCGGAGGCGAGTTCGGCCAACTGGAGGTCACGGCGCCCGGCGGAGCCCGGATGTTCCTCGATCCCAGCGACCCCGGTCAGACTGGCTGGCTGGGGATCGCGACGGCTCCGACGACGACCGTCTCGAACGGCACTCTGGAGATCAACTCCTCGCTGGATACCGAAGCGGTCACAGTCGGCAGCGGCGGTACGATCAACGTCAACCCGGGCGGCTCGCTGACGGCTGACAGCCTCAACGTGGAAAGCGGCGGCGTGTTCGACACGCAGTTGCCGGTTACCTTCACGTCGGTCCAGGCGGTCAAGGGCGGTCTGGCGAACACCAACGGCAACGACCTGACGGTTCTCGATCGCTTTGCCGCCGGTTCGTTGGAGATCAACGCCGACGGCGGCAGCTTCAAGGTCCGAGGCTCCGATCTGGTCGCCAACGTCGACCTGCTCACGCTCGACGGCGGGGTCATCGAGGTTACCGACATCCGCGGCGACGCCCCGACGGGCGGACTGGTCGGCCGCTGGACCTTCGACGACGAGACGATCAACGACAGCGCCGGCTTCGCCCTGGGCAACCACAACGGCACGCTCAGCGGCGGACTCTATTCCTCCGACGTCGCCGTGTCCGGCGGCAAGTCGCTCGATCTGTCCCAAGCCAACAACCACTACGCGGTGGTCGACCAATTCACCGGCACCGCCACCGAAGACGACTTCGATCTGGGCAGTGCCATGACGGTCGCCGTATGGGTGAAGGGTTGGCCTAACGGCAACTGGGAACCCTTCGTCTCCAAGCGGGGTGAAAACGATGAAGGCTGGCAGCTTCGCCGCAACGGCGGCAACAACGAGGCCTCCTTTACGTTGCGGGGCACTTCCGGCGGCGACGACATCCGGGGAGCCACCGATATCAACAACAACGAGTGGAAACTGGTCGTCGGTACCTACGACGGGGCCCAACGGATCCTGTACGTCAACGGCCAGGTCGACGCCCAGATCGGCGACACCGGCGCCATCCCCGACACGGGCAGCCTTCTGGTCTTCGGGGCCAGAGACAACAGCGGCACCGGCGCCCCGCCGAACATCGGCAATCATGCCCGGATCATGTTGGATGACATCTACATCTACGACCGCCCGTTGTCACCCGCGGAAATCGGTATGATCTACGGTGCCGGCTTCGGCACCGGCGACGGGTCCGCTTTCCTCAACGACGTCCAAGGCCACGGCACGTTGGCCGGCCAGGTCGTGATCCAGGGAACGGTCACTCCCGGCGACGGAACCGGCAGCGGCATCGCCACGTTGAACCTCGACGGCGAGATCGAACTACTCGGAAGCTCCATCGTCGATCTGGAAGTCAACGGCCTCGCCCACGACCAGCTCGTCAACGTCGGCGATCTGGAAACCTACCTTGCCGGCAAGCTGCAACTGACGCCGATCGGCGTGGGCAACGTCAATCCGCTGGATCCGGGCAACAACCTCGGGTTGCACAGCTACCCGTTGGTCACCGCGGTCGCTGAAGGCGTGCTGCACGGTCAGTTTGACCCGCCGCCGCCGGTGATCACCGATCCGACCGATCCCAACTACGACCGCGAGAAGCACCTGGGTCACATCGGCTTGGGCGTGTTCGACCACGGTCTGACCTACGAGCTGGCCGATCCGAACGATCCCCCGGTGGATCCGCCCGGCGGCTACCGGAGCGTCACGGCCGACTTGTTCATCGCCAAGGGCGGCGACGGCGACGGCGACGGCCGGGTGGACGGCCGGGACATCAACACGCTGATCGCCGAGTTCAGCCAGTTCGGAGATCCGGCCGACAAGAACTGGACGGACAACGACACGGCCGGCGGACCGCCGCTCGGTCGCGGAGACGGCCTGGTGGACGGCCAGGACATCAACGACCTGATCGCCAACTTCTCGCCGGCCGACCCGGGCCCGGCCGCACCGGGCACGGCCATCGCCGAGTACAACCCGGCGACCGGCGAGTTCATCATCTCGGTCGGCAGCGTGATGAGCTGGAACATCCAGAGCAACGGGCTGTTCACCCAGGAAGGGCTGCTGGGCGTGCAGGACATTCTGCCGCTGGGTCAGGGCTTCACGCTCGTGTCGGCCAATCCCAGTACCGTCGGCGAAGGAGCCTTCGGGTCGCAGATGATCTACACCGACGTCAACCTCGGTCCTCTCGTCCTGCCCGGCACCGACGTGAGCGAGTTCACCCTCGAATACGTGGCCGGTTTCGGCAGCCCCAAAGAGTACGGTACGATCACCGTGGTCAACGTGATTCCCGAACCGGGCACGGTGGCGATGTTGCTCTCCGGACTGTTCGGTCTGCTGTGGTTCTGGCGTCGCCGCCGGGCGTAAACCGCAGAGCGAGTGACGTGTAACTCAAAGGGGGCGGCAGTGGAAAACTGCCGCCCCCTTCTTTTTTTGCTCTATGTCGAACGGCCGGGCATGGCTCGA
>DATLAN010000062.1:0-3596 GCA_035527455.1 Thermoguttaceae bacterium | reverse complement strand
GCCGCTGAATTCCGGCTCGGCGATGGTGGCCACGGTGGCGTTGGGCGTGGCGATGAACGACACGGTCCACTTCGTGATGCACTATCGACGTCGCCGCTTGGACGGGACCGGCACCGACGAGGCGATCAGGGAGACGTTCGGCGAAGTCGGCCGGCCGATCGTGCTGACCTCGGTCGTCAACTGCTTCGGGTTCGCCATCTTCCTGGTGGCCGATTTCCGCCCCATGTTCCACTTCGGCCTGCTGGCCAGCATCGCCATGGCGGCAGCCCTGGTCGGCGATCTCGTCCTCCTGCCGAACCTGCTGAAATACTTCGACCGCGATCGCGGCGCTGCCCAGGCGAAGGACACGAACCAGTAGTGGTGCAACTATCGGTTAATGTCAGGCAGTGGATGCTCAGACGAGCTGCATCGTCGTCGCGTGGTGCCCGACATTGATCGACGGTCGCCCACTACTTGGCTGGGGCGTCCTGCCGATGTCGATCACGAAATGCCGAAAGGACGAAGGCACGAAAGAAGAGCCGAGACAAACGAACCGACTTGTTCGTCTTCCTCTCACGTTTTCGTGTTTTCGCCCTTTCGTGTTTTCGTGATCCTTCCCCTTGTCTGGCACGCCGTAACACCGCCGATCTTGCCGGTGAGTCCGGCGGCATGGTATGATCTTCTGCCTGACATTGATCGATAGTCGCACCACTACCGGGCTGCCAGACGGTCAATATCGGCGGATTCCTCTGCCCGATCGTGGCCGGGCGGATACGCTCCGATTTCGCCGAGATTTCGCCCGCCTGCGGGTGGAGCCGGGAGCAACATCCGGGCGGCCGAATGCGTAGGGTGCGTGGAGCCGGCAAGACTCGCACTGGTGCGTTCCGCAAGCCATCGCCCGCAACGGACGATGTTTCCCACAGCGGGGTCCTCCGCCGGCGCAACGCACCAGAGAACAACGGCTTGCTCCACGCACCCTACTTGCCTGTTACGAACCGCCATCTGGTATTGCAGAATCACGAACATACTCGAGTTCACGGCTGCCCGGCAACCAGAAACGACTGAGGAAGTCGTACGCAATGTCATAATGGCGCAGCATGTGCTGCATGTCGTTACGTGTCAATGGGCGATTTCGCATTTTCGCGTTGCCATCTTGGGCATCGTTTGCCGTGAGCAGGTCGCCGGATTGATGCGTGATGCGATTGCGAATACGGAAGAGTTCCCGAACATCTTGAAGAATGTCTGCGGAAAATCCATCGGGCCAATGATCTCGAACGAGATTCAGCTTTGTGTGGATGGACGCGCGCAGGTAGTTCTCAGTGATGTCGGCGAACAGTCCTTGGAGATATGGTCTATCGAGAAACAGGCAGTGGATCAAAATGTAGTTGTTCAGTGCGGCCTCAATTGAGATTGCGGCGAAGACAGTTGACACCATGAGCCTGTTGTAGTTGTCAACGCCGATTACGGCGTCTTCGCGAATACGGGTTCTGTCCAGAGCATCAAGGTGCTCCTTCGAGATGTTGAGGAGTTCTTGATATTCAAACGAATCGACAAAACTGGTCATCCCGATACTCCATGCATGCGGTTGAATCGACGACGGTGGAGGCGGTAAAGTGCTGGATATCAGTATAGTTGTCGGGGGCCGTGGTGGTGAAGGATGTGTCGGGGGAAGACCGCATGAATACGGTCACTACGAACGATCTGGGGCGGCTCGGGGAATTGTTGCTCCGGGAAAATCGAAATCGAGAAAAAGTGGGTAGAAATGCCGTAAGGCATTGTTGGGAAACAGCTTGCGTCGAGGAAACAAAGGCCCAATCTAACCGAGCCGCGGCGGTCTGTCAAGGGGCCGCGAACGATCGAAGTCTTTTGCGGATAAGGACTTGCGCACCGGAACGACCGGCGGACCTCGCCGGCCGGGTAGGCGTGGGGCGGGCAACAATCGCGTGGAACGACTTCGACGCACTCGATCCTGTTGGCGTAACCCGTTGCAAGACAATATCTTTCGCCGCCGGGTGCGGATGCCGCGAATGCCCATTGTTGACGTTCGACGCTCAGAAGCGGAGAAAAACGGCCTTGCTTCTCGGTCGAATCGTTCCTGCCTTGTCAACACGTGTTCTTCGCTTCGTCAGGCACAGCCTGACCTACTGGTGCGACTACCGATCAATGTCAGGCACAAGATCATACCATGCCGCCGGACTCACCGACAAGATCGGCGGTGTTACCGCGTGCCAGACAATGGGAAGGATCACGAAAACACGAAAGGGCGAAAACGCGAAAAGGTGAGACGAAGACGAGCAAGTCGGTTCGTCTGTCTCGGCTCTTCTTTCGTGTCTTCGTCCTTTCGACATTTCGTGATCGACATCGGCAGCCGCGATCCAGCCAGTGTCGATCAATGTCGGGCACCACACGGCGACAATGTAGCTCGTCTGAAGATCCACTGCCTGACATGAACCGACAGTCGCACCACTACTTGTCACGGCGATAGGACGCGGCGCAGCGACTCGGCCAGTTGCTCGTATTGGGTCGAACCGTTGTACGCCTGTGCAGAAATCCGCAGCAGCTTCCGCGGTGCCGCCGGCCAGTGGTAGATCGGCACCTCGATGCCGTAGCGCTCGAACAACTCCGTCTGTACCGGGTGCGTCGGCACGATCGACGTACCGGTGTCCAGCGAAATCGGCCCCTCGTCGTCGGGCAACCGCATCGCCGCCAAGGACCCGACCATCTCTTCCGGGCAGGTGGGCCGCAGATCCAACGCCTCACACAGCAACCGCCGGCCGTACAAGGCCAGCGCTCGGTTCCGCCGCATTAACCCTTCGATCCCGCCGCCGGTCAGGCTGCCGAGAAAGCGGATCGCTTCAGAGACGCACAACCAGGGCGTCGGGTCATCGGTACCGGGCCAATCGAACGCGTCGTGGAACCGGGGACTTCCGCGACGCGGCGTGTTGTAGCCGTGACTGATCACGGCCGGCTGAATTCCCGGCTGCCTGTCGCGCCGCACGTAGAGGAAACCGGCCCCCTTCGGCGCGCAAAGCCACTTGTGGCAGTTGCCCGTGTAATACGCCGCGCCGATCCGCCGCAGGTCCAGCGGGATCATGCCCGGGGCGTGAGCCCCGTCGATCAGCACGTCGACGCCCCGCCCTTGAAGCCGGGCGACGAGTTCTTCGATCGGAAAGACCACGGCCGTCGGGCTGGTGACGTGGTCGATCATCGCCAGACGGGTTCGCTCGGTCACGTGTCCCAAGATCGCGTCGATCACCTGTTGCGGCGATTCGACCGGCATCGGCACCGCGGCGACCACGACGTTCGCCCCCGCACGCCGGGCGACGAAATCGACCACGTTGCGGCAGGCGTTGTATTGGTGGTCGGTCACCAGCAGTTCATCGCCGGCCGCCCACCGCAGCGAACGGAGCACGCTGTTCACCCCGGTGGTGGCGTTGCGCACGAACACCAGGTCGGCCTCGTCGGCCCCGATCAACGCGGCCAACGCCCGGCGCGACTCGTCCAGCAGGGGCTGCATTTCCCGAAAGAAGAACCGGACGGGCTCCCCCTCCATCTGCGTCCGCAGGCGATCCTGCAGTTCCAGCACCGGCCGGGGACATGCCCCGAACGAGCCGTGG
>DATLAN010000061.1:0-23207 GCA_035527455.1 Thermoguttaceae bacterium | reverse complement strand
TTCTTTCGGCATTTCGTGATTGAGATGGAGGGGATTAGGAGAGAGAATCACGAAAACACGAAAGAAGGAAAACGCGAAAAAGGGGAGATAAGGATGAGAAAGGCGCTTCGTCCGCCTTGTCTTGTTTTTCGCGTTTTCGTCCTTTCGGCATTTCGTGATTGAGACGCAGTAGAAAGAGAACCACGAAAGGACGAAAACGCGAAAATGGGAGACAGGATGAGAAGGGCGCTTTATCCGCCTTGCCTTGTTTTTCGCGCTTTCGTTCTTTCGGCATTTCGTGATGATCTCGAAGAAGGACGTCCCATGGGCCGCCGATTCGACGACCCGTCTGGCTGTTTCGGAATGGAGACCATAGGGATGCGGTTGTTGGCCTGGAAACGGCCGAGACGCGTTATGCGGGGGCTACGCACGAGATGCTTGATCAAACACCTTTCGGGTGACTACAATAAGGGCAATCCTCTGCCGAACGGCGGAGAGACCCGGTCCGTGGGGAAACTGGAGCGAGATCATGCGAATCCTGTTGTTTTCCGTAGTGGCGGTTGCGGCGTTTTTGGGCTTGATGGCGGCCGTGCCTTTGCCCGCCGACGACACGCCCCCGGCCGGCGTGACGCAGACGGGTGAGCAAGAGCCGACGAAGCCCCGCGTGGCGATCACGATTTCCGAGGAAACCACCCGCATCGTAAGTCCCCTGCGGCCGGACGGATACCCCGACTACATCGCCGCGCTGAACGAACATTACAGCCGCGGCGTGACGCCGGAGAACAACGCGGCGGTTCTTCTTCGGCAGGCCATGGGGCCGGGCGAGATTCCAGAGGAGCTTCGCGGTCGGTACTTCGAACTGCTGGGGATGGCACCGTTGCCCGAGCAGGGGGATTACTTCGTTCCCTTCTACGAGTATGTCGCCGACCGCGATGATCTGAAGCGGAAACGGTTGGCGGAGAGGCAATTCGACCAGGCGCTGGAAGCTCCCTGGTCGAAAGAGCAGTATCCGGTCGTGGCCGATTGGCTGGCAGCCAACGAGAAGCCGCTTGGGCTCATCGTCGAGGCCACGACGCGGCCGCGGTACTATTCGCCCCTGGTCGCCGAGGAGGATTCGTTGCTGGTCTTCGTCTTTTCCCCGGCCATCTTCGAGGTCCGCTCGGCCGGTCGGGCGCTGGCCGCCAGGGCGATGCTCTGCATGCACGAAGGCAAGACCGGCGAAGCCTGGCACGATCTGCTTGCTTATCATCGGCTGGCTCGGCTGACGGCACAGGGCCCGACGCTGGTCGACGGATTGGTCGGCGTAGCGCTGGAAGGCCACGCGCGCCGCGCCGACGCCGTGATGGCGCACTTCGGAACACTCACGGCCGAACAGGCACGGGCGTGTCAGGCCGATCTTTGCACGCTCCCCGAGATGACGACGTGTGTCGACAAGATCGACATGGCCGAGCGCTGGATGTTTCTCGACACGGTTTCATACAGCGCCCGGGAAGGCCCTCACGTGTTGCAGGAACTCGACGGCACGGGTGGATCCGACAAACCGACCGTGCGCAAGACGCTCCTGAAGTGGCTGACCAACATGGCCGTCGATTGGGACGTAGCCCTCCGCATGGGCAACTCGTGGTACGACAGACTGGTCCGTGGTGCCCGTGCACCCGTCGGTCGCGTCCGCAGCGAGGTGCTGGATGAAATCGAAGAAGAGATGCGAGCCATGCGGGCCAAAGTCAAGGACCCCGAATCGATCGCCAAGGACCTTCTCTCGGGCAAGTCGCCCCGGGCCGTGGCGTCCGAGCGAATGGGCCAGGCATTCCTGGGCCTTTTTCTGCCGGGCATCCGGTCGGTTCTGGATGCCGAAGACCGCAACGCCACGCAAGCCCGGCTGACCGAATTGCTGTTCGCATTGGCCGCGTACCGCGCCGATCACGGCAGCTATCCGGCGAGTCTATCCGACCTCGGCCCGACGTACATTGCCGAGATGCCCAAGGACCCCTTCACGGACGAAGACTTCCGCTACGAGCGACGCGGCAAAGGCTACTTGCTCTATAGCATCGGGCCCAACGGCCAGGACGACGACGGGCGGAATCGCAGGTTCGATAACGTTCCCGCCAAGCGGCAGGACGACTACGAAGGCGACGATATCGCCATCCACATGCCGCCGAAGAAACGGTGAACGCGGGTCTTCTTCCCCGGCGTCCCAACGCGGCCTTTGGCCGCAACCAAACGGCGGGCAAGCCCGCCCGCTAAACGGTGTTTTCACAACTTGTTATGCCAAACATGCGCGCACCGTGCGCAGAACTTGTGACGCAAGACCTACTCCCCGCACGTCGCCGCCAGTTCGCGGAGGTATTCCAGGGCGTCTTCCACGTCGGGCACTTCCATGCCGACTTGCCGGCCGGCGTCGTCGCATTCGGCCAGGAGGATCAGTTCGTCGAAGTCTTCCGACGCCTTCAACCGCCGGCGCGAACGGACGCCCAACGTGCCTTCTCTCAGCGCTTGCGCCTCCATGTGGTGCTCGATCAGCCAGGCCGTGCGCGGCGTGATGAAACCCTCCAACGCCTCCAAGCCCGCGGCGATGTGCTCCCGGCGATCGATCCCCTTGCCCACGTCGTGCAACAAGGCCGCCAGCAGAAACTCTTCGTCGTAGGGCCGCTCGCTCCGGGCAAGCTCGAACACCTGCAGGCTGTGATAGAGCACGTCGCCTTCCGGGTGATACGTGCGGCTCTCCTTCACGTCCTCCAACGGCAACAGCAGCATCTCGAAGATCTGGAACCGGTCGACGCTGCTCTCGGCCTCCAGCACGGCCTGTTCCAGCGGCATGTCGGGGTATTCCCGCTCGAGCAGTTGCTCCAACTCGGCGATGCTCGCCCGGGGGATGGCCCCGCCGGTGATCGAACTCTTGAAGACGTAATGGGCCATGTTGGCCGGATAGATCGTCAACTCGAAGGGAAAATGATCGACGACGTGGATGTGGCGGTAGATGGTTTCCGTGCCTTGTTTGCGGACCCGTTTGCGCTCGATTTCGTAACGGGCCCCTTCGCCGTCCAGGGTAGCGGCCACGGCCTCGACGCTGTCGGAGAAGAGGTGCAGGTCGATGTCGGACCCCTTGCGGACGTGGCCGGTCAGCGTGCTGCCGATCAGCCGCGGCCGGAAGCTCCGCAGGATGCGCATCATCCGCAGGGCCTCCACCCGCATCCGCCGCAGGTTCTCGGTCCGCCGCCGGCCCTCGTGCATTCGGGCCAGGGCCTCGATCTGGTCGCGGATCTCGCGGTTGCTGGGCAGCTCGCTCGGCTTGGGCTCGCCGCTGGTGATCCGCCGGGCGGCCTTCATCTTCGCCCGAAAATACTCCGATTCGTCCCGGGCGTACATCAGCCGGGCCGCCTCCCAGGCGATCCGGCGACGCAATTTGTCGCTAGGCATCTCTTCGTGCGCCGAAACCAGGCCCGTCAATGCGGCGCGGGGCTATATGGATAAGCACTACAATTATACAACAAGTTCATGCTCTGCCAACGCTTGCCTCGGTCAGTCGGATGGAACCAGCTTGACGACGAACGCGTCGGTCTTGCCTTTCAACTCGCGCTGGAAGACACCCGGCGTGGTGGGAAAGTTCGGCGATGCGGTCACTCCGCTCAGCAGGATGGACCCGTCCGCGTCGAGCCGCGGCCGATGCTCGGCTCCTCCGCTGCCAAAGCCGACTGCCGGGAAAGCAGCAGCGAGGAGAAAACGGCCGCGAAAAAGATGGTCGTCCGAAGTGCTGTCATGTGTCGCATGATTGTACCTCCGCTGATTCGGGTCAATGAGTATCGGAACGTCCGCAAGCAAGAACAAACGGTGGGCAAGCCCACCCGCTAAACGATGCTTTCACAACACCGTCGGGGGAACTTTCGGCAGCGAAATGCGTCCAAAGACAACACATCGGGCCGTTGTATTTTGGACCGTTATATCCCCGCGGGCATCACGCCCGGGAAACCAAACGTCGGCTCGGCTCGTACTGTACGCGTCGGACAATCCCGTGCCGGTCCGCCGGTTTCACGCTTGAACTCCAATATACCGCAGGGCTCCGCGAAGAAAAGCTTGACAACGCCCTCGGGCGTTCGTGATAATCCATCTTGCGGTAGTTTCTCTCTACGCTCCCCCCAAAGGGGCAGAATCCCGGTCTTGGAGGTTATCCCCATGAAAGTGCAGGAACAGAACGCGCTGCGATTGGCGCTGGCGTGCGTCGCGTTGATCGTCGTCTCGGCAGGTTGCGGGACGGCCCTGTCCGACGAAGAAGCTGCCGCCCAGCCAAAAGCGCAAGTTCAGGTCGAGGTCGTCACCGACATCGCGGCGGCGCTCTCGGCGATCGGCACGCGCCAGCCAGGAGCGCAAGTTCAGGTCGAAGCCGTCACAGAGCCGGAATCGAAGGTCGTCGTCGTGATCGGGAAGGTTGCCCAGCCGGCCGGTGAAGAGACCGAAAGCCCGGTCGCGGAGGAGAAAGCCCCCGCCGCCGAAGACGAACCCCAGGCCCCCGACGCCGAGGCCCAAATGAGGGCCTTCATGGAAGAGTACGAGGCCCGGGAGCGGAAGATGATGGAAGAACTCCGGGCGGACCCCGCCTGGAAACCGTCGCACAAGCAGACCGCGGTCATCCAGGTGGACGACCAAACGGACTCGGAAAGCGTGGAGAGCTTCTGCCTGAACATCGACGGGACCCTGCTGGCCTGCTGCAAGGAAATCCGCGTGTTCACCGTCGACGGGCAACTGCTGAAGAAGTGGGAGATCGACGCCACGCCGCAAGCGATCTGCGTACGCCCGGACGGGACGATCTTCGTGGGGGCCCAGGGCCGTTTGATCAAGCTCGACCAGAACGGCAAAGTGCTGGCCTCGCTCGACTGGCCGGCCGGCACGCCAGAAAATGCCGACGAAGACGTGGCGGATTTCGAGGTCTACGAGGAAGCGGTCGTCGTCGAGCGGCAAACGATCGCCTCCGTGCTGGTTCAAGCCCTGGCGGGGGCCCAGAAAACCGAGAAGAAGCAAGAACTGACCGACGAGCAGAAGGCCGCCCGACAAAAGGCCCTCGAAGAAGCCGCCAAGGCTCGGGCCGAGGCACGGGCCGCCGCCATGCGCAACCGGGCCAAAACCATCACCGGCATCGCCGTGACCGACCAGGACCTGTTCGTCGCCTGTTCGATGCAGACGAGCTACGGGTACGCCGTCTGGCGGATGGACCACGATTTGAAGAACCCCAAGCGGATCGTCAAGGGGCTGCCCGGCTGCTGCGGCCAGATGGATATCAGCGCCCGAGACGGCGAACTGTGGATACCGGTCAACGGGCGGCACCGCGTCGAGCGATACGACCGCGACGGCGAGAAGCTGGCCGAGTTCGGCAAGTACGATCGCAAGGCGTCCGACGGGTTCGGCGGTTGCTGCGAGCCGAAGAACCTCTGCTTCGACGCCGCCGGGAACCTCTACGCCGCGGAATCCGGCCCGCCGAATACGGTGAAGAAGTTCACGCCCGAGGGCGAGTTCCAGGGCGTGGCCGTGCTGGAGAAGTTCGAGGGCGGCTGCGTGCGGGTGACCGTCGAGACCACGCCCGACGGCAGCAACATCTTCGTGCTCGACACGGCGGCCAATGCCATTCGCCGGTTCACCGACGAGCGCAGCGCCCCGACCCACGAGCAAGTCGCCACGCTGAGCGTCACTCCCGAAGGCGACACGGTGCGGATCAATACGTTCTGCCTGGCCCCCGACGGCAACCTGCTGACCGCCTGCGGGGCCGACGCGTCGTCCGAGGTCCGCGTGCTCGACCCGGAAGGGAAGCTGGTGGCCACCTGGAAGCCGGAAGTCACGCCCGAGGGGATCAACGTCGCCCCGGACGGCCGAGTGATCGTGGGCGGTCAGGGTCGGCTGGCGTGGCTCGACAAGGACGGCAAGGTGGTCAAGTCGGCCGACGCGCCGCAGGTTGCCGACCTGCCGGCCCTTCCGGAAGAGGAAGAGCCGGTCGAGGAAGAGACCGAGGAGGAAAAGGCCGCCAAAGAGGCCAAGGTGAAAGAGTTGCAGGAGCAGATGAAGCCGCTGATGGCCGCCCTGCAGGAGGCGGCCCGGGCACGCATCGAGGCCCGCGGCGACGAGGAAGCCGAGGCGGCCGCCGCCAAGAAGTACGAAGAGGCCGTGCAGCAGTACATCGCGCTGAGCCAGCAGCTTCGCGAGTTGTCGCTCACGCCGCAAATCCTCGCCGCGCAGAAGCGGTCCGCGGCCATGCGGGCACGGCAGATCCGCAGCATCGCCGCCACCGATCAGGACGTCTTCGTCTGCTGCCCGGCCACACAGGGCTACGGGTTCGACGTCTGGCGCTGCGACCATGATTTCGCCAACGCCAAGAAGATCGTCACCGGACTGCGGGGGTGCTGCGGCAACATGGACATCCAGGCGCACGACGGCGAGTTGTACGTGGCCGAGAACGCCCGCGGCCGCGTGGCCCGATTCGACCGCGAGGGGAACCTGATCGCGTCCTTCGGCAAGATGGACCGCCAGGCGGTCGACGGCTTCGGGAGCTGCTGCAACCCGATGTGCGTGCGGGTGGGTGCGGACGGGGTGGTCTATGCGTCGGAATCGAACGTCGGGCGGATCACGCGCTTCAGCCGCGACGGCGAGTTCCTCGGCGTGGTCGGGACCGTGACGATCGTGCCCGGCTGCAAACACGTCCCCATAGGCATCGCCGCCGACGGCAGCCGCGTGTACATGCTCGACATCACCCGTTCGCACGTGATCGTGATGGCCCCGATCAAAGACGCCGTGGCCGCAGCGGCTGAGTAAGGACGCCGCCGGCAGTTCCAACAACGAATGAACGACACGGAAACGCCCCCGGACTGCGGTCCGGGGGGACGCGGAGTGAGAACGCCCCCGGACTGCGATCCGGGGGGAACGCGGAGTGAGAACGCCCCCGGACTGCGATCCGGGGGGAACCCCGCCGAACGCAGTCGGCGGGCGTTTTCCGGACCCATGAAATCGACTTTCGGCGGGAGAGACGCACGGAGACTCACACCATGATTCGTTTTCCATTGCGGAAATCCCCGTTCCGCTTTCCGGCGAGCGGTCGTCTTTGCGCCACCGCGACGCTTGTCCTGACCTGTATTCTTCTGTCGCTGGCGATCGTCCGTCCGTCGCCGTGTCGGGCCCAAACGGCCGACGCGGATCGGCCGCTGCGGATCGTGGTGATGGACCCGCTGGCCGCTCCTTTAGCGTGCGACTGCGTGAAAGGGTTTGCCCAACGGGACTATGAGAAGCTGGCGGCCTTCCTCCAACAGCGATTGGGCCGGAAGGTCGAGGTCGAATTCACCGAAGACCTCGCCCGGGCGATCCGTTTCGGCTCCGCGGTGCCGGTCGACCTGGTGATCGGGAAGTATTCGCTGGTGAAATCGGATGCCGCCGAGTGCAAGCTGGCCGTGCGGCCGCTGGCCATGCTGACGGGCAAGGACGGGACGACGACGTTGACCGGACTGTTCGTGGTTCCCGCCCTGGACCCGGCTCAGAGCCCGGCCGATCTGAAAGGCTATCGCGTCTTGTTCGGCCCGGCCGAGGAGGATGAGAAGCACGCCGCCGCGTTGGCCGCGTTGAAGGCGTCGGGCGTGCCGGTGCCGCAAGAGCCGGAAACGGCCGCCAATTGCAGCGAGGCGGCCTTCGCCATGCTGGAGAACCAGGACCCGCGGCCGACGGCCGCCGTCATCTCCAGTTACGCCAAGGCGTTGATGGAGGGTTGCGGCAAGATCGAGAAGGGCGCCCTGCGGATCATCGGCCGCACCGAGCCCGTTCCGTTCGTCGCCGTCTTCGCCGCTCAATGGGTCGGCCCGGAAGCGGAAAAGCAGATCCTCGACGCCCTGCTGGCAGTCCGCGGCAACGCGGGCCTGCTTGTGGCCCTGGAATCGAAAGACGGGTTCGTGCCCTTCGACGCCAAGCCGGCCGACGCTCCGGCCGCGTCCGACGCCTCGGCCGCATCCGACGCCTCGGCCGCGGAGTGGCCCGGTTGGCGCGGTGCCAACCGCGACGCCGTCGTCCCCTGGCTGCCCGAAAAGCTGCCCGTGGTGCCGAACATCCTCTGGAAGGTGCCGATGACCGGGGCCGGCCTCTCGGGCGTCGTCGCCGCCGGCGGGCGCGTGATCGTCGCCGACCGCGACGTGTTCGACCAGCAAGACATTTTCCGTTGCCTCGACGCCCGGACCGGGGAGCAGCTTTGGATGCTGCAATACCTGGCCCCCGGCAAGCTGGACTACGGCAACTCGCCCCGGGCGACTCCGCTGATCCACGAGGAGAAGGTCTACCTGCTCGGGGCGTTCGGCGATCTTCACTGCGTCAACCTGGCCGACGGGGAGACCGTCTGGAAGAGGAATATCATCGAAGATTTCGGCGCCGGGCTGGTCACCTGGGGCATGTGTTCGTCGCCGCTGGTGGCCGACGGCAAGTTGATCGTCAATCCGGGCGCGCCCAACGCGTCCCTGGCGGCGCTCGACCCGGCGACCGGCAGGGTCCTCTGGCAGAACATGGGCCTG
Organism: Thermoguttaceae bacterium; assembly: GCA_035527455.1. GTDB lineage: Bacteria > Planctomycetota > Planctomycetia > Pirellulales > Thermoguttaceae > DATLAN01. The sequence continues at coordinate 14,706 of DATLAN010000061.1, read as the reverse complement.
CCCGCCGCGTATTCGTCGTTCATCGTCGCCCGGCTGGGCGGCGTGCGGCAGATCGTCGGCTACGACGCGATCTCGCTGGGCGGCTGGGACATCGCCACCGGACGACGGCTCTGGACGCTGCTGCCGCCGGAAGAAGGCGACTTCAACGTCCCCACGCCGATCGCCGTCGACGGCAAGCTCCTGGTCACCACCGAGAACAACGGCACGCGGCTGTACGAGTTCGACGAAAAGGGGAAGATCGTGCCGAAGCCCGCGGCCGTGCAGCTCGACCTGGCCCCCGATTCGAGCACGCCGGTGGTGATCGGCGGGAAGGTCTTCGGTTGCAGCACGGGGCTGTATTGTCTCGATCTGGAGGCCGGGCTGAAACCGCTGTGGACGTCCGACGACGAGGCCTTCGACGACTACGTGTCGATCATCGCCGCCGGGCAGCGCATGTTGATCACCACCGCCCGGGGCGAGCTGCTGCTGGTCGGCACCGGCGGCGAGCGATACGAGCCCATCTCCCGCACGCTGCTCTTCCCGCCCGACAGCGAAGTCCTCTCGCACCCCGCGCTGGTCGGCGACCGGCTCTACGTCCGCGACGGCATGACGCTTTGCTGCGTGGCGTTGGAGGCGGATTGAGGGCTCGCGGCGGTTGCTCCACTCTGAATTCCGAAACGGCCGATTCATTTCTTGACAGCGTTGGTGTAAACTCTGGGGTGGCAGGGAAGTACGGGTTCCTCTTCTCTGTTCACGACGCGCGGAGAGTTGGAATCAGAGAAGAGGAACCCGTACTGCTGCGTGCCGTCGACTTCAACGGGCAGGAAATGGAACCACGAAAACCCCTGAAGAACCCAGAGAAGGTCGACGCGCCATGCCGGCTTGCGAAAAACACTCCCGACGGCGCTTCCTCGGAAATCTCGCCGCCGCCACGGCCGGCGTGTCGTTGCCGTACTTCGTTCCTGAAGCCGTTCTGGCCGCGCCGGGCAAACCGGGAGCCAACGAGCGGGTGATCGTCGGGGTGATCGGCACCGGCATCCGCGGGAAGTATCTCGTCTCGAACATGCCGGACGAGGCCCGCGTCGCCGCGCTGTGCGACTGCTACCTGCCACGCGTGGCCGAGGCGCTGGAAGCCAAAGGACCATTCGCCGCTCTGCTGGAACCTTTCCGCCAGCGGGACGCCGGTCGCTGTGAAGCCTATCAGGACTACCGGCGGATGCTCGACCGGGCGAAGCTCGACGCCGTGGTGATCGCCACGCCCGACCACCACCACGTCCTGGCGGCGATGCTGGCCTGCCAGGCGGGCTTGGACGTCTACGTCGAGAAGTGCCTCACGTTGACCATCGCCGAGGGCCGGGCCTTGGTTGAAGCGGTCCGGCGCCACGGCCGCGTCTGCCAGGTCGGCTCGCAACAGCGAAGCATGGAGATGAACCGGTTCGCCTGCAGGTTCGTCCGCGAAGGCGGGATCGGCAAGGTGACCCTCGTCGAGCTGCAAAACTACGCCGGTCCGATGCGCTACGCCGGACTGCCCGAGGAACCGGTGCCCGACGGTCTCGGCTGGGACCTTTTCTGCGGGCCGACGCCCCTGCGTCCGCACAGCCGAAAGCTCTGGGTCAAGGACGAATTCAAGATCGACGGCGTGTTGTGGCGCGGTTGGGACCTGTGGCGAAGCTACTCCGGCCACTTCATGACCAACTGGGGCGCCCACGGCGTGGACCAGGTCCAGTCGGCCTTGGGCAGGGACGAGAGCGGCCCGGTCGAGATCCGGCCGCTGGTCGAGGGCCACACGGGCGAGATGCGATTCTGCCCCGTGGCGGCGCGATACGCCAACGGGATCGAGATGCGTCTCCACCTGGAAACGGGGACCGGCGGCGGAGCGATCTTCCACGGCGAGCGGGGCAGGATGATCATCGGCCGCAACAACTTCCGCACCGAGCCGCGGGACCTGGTCCAGGATCCGCCCGACCCGGTGGTGGCCGAAGTCTGGAACGGCACGGGCATCGTCGCCAAACCGCATCTGGCGAATTGGCTCGACTGCATCAAGACCCGCCGCACCCCCAACGCACCGGTCGAAACGGGCCACCGCGCGGCCACGATCTGCCACCTGGCCAACATCGCGCGGGAACTGCGCCGCGAACTCCGCTGGGACCCGCTGCAGGAGGCTTTCGTCGCCGACGAACAGGCCGACGCCCTGCGGGATCGCCCACGGCGGAAAGGGTACGAGTTGCCGTAGCCGTCTCGCTCCGCGAGACGAGGCTGCATCTCGCCGCAGCGAGATGGCTACTATTCAGCGGTTGCCGCTCGTGGTAGGATACGGCGTCATCGAGACCCCGTTCTCTCTGGAGGCCCCCGACATGAAGCGAGTATTGATCGCCCCGCACCGGTACGTGCAAGGGCGAGGCGTGCTAAAGGAACTCGGCACGTACGTGGCCGCGTTGGGCAAGAAACCGCTGGTCTTGTGGGATTCGTGCGTCAAGGGTATCGTCGGAGAGACGGTGCTGGCGAGTCTGGCCGATGCCGGACTCGAGGTCGTTGACGTGGAATTCCAGGGCGAGTCGAGCCACGAAGAGGTCGATCGGGTGGTGCGGATTGTGCAAAGCGAGGGGGCGGACGTGTCGATCGGCGTCGGCGGCGGCAAAACGCTCGATACGGCCAAGGCCACCGCGGCGGCCGCCGGGCTGAAAATGGTCACCGTGCCCACCATCGCCTCGACCGATACCCCGACCAGTTCCGCCACCGTCTGGTACGACGCCGAGGGGAACTGCACCGGCTTCGAGTGCTGGGCCCATAATCCGCACCTCGTGCTGGTCGACAGCCAGGTGATCGCCAACGGTCCGGTCCGCGCGTTCGTCTCCGGCATGGGCGACGGACTGTCCACCTGGGTCGAGGCCGAGGCGGCCTACAAGACCCGGGCGACCAACCTCGGCGGCGGACAGTCGACCATGGCCGCCCTGACCCTGGCCCAACTCTGCTTCGAGACCCTGCTGGAACACGGCCTGGACGCCAAGCGGGCGGTCGAGCTGAACGTGGTCACCCCGGCGGTCGAAAAGGTCGTCGAGGCCAACGTGCTGCTCTCCGGTCTGGGCTTCGAGAGCGGCGGGCTGGCCACCGCGCACATGATCGCCAACATCCTCTCGTCCTATCCCGAGTGCAAGGGCCTGATGCACGGCGAGAAGGTCGCCTTCGGCGTGATCAGCCAGCTCTGCCTCGACGACGAGGTGGATATGGACGAGGTCTACGGCATCGTCGATTTCGAGATCGCCGTGGGCCTGCCGGTCACCTTCGCCGAGTTGGGCTTCGAGAGCGTCGATCGCGAGAAGCTCCAGACGATCGGCGACATCTGCGCCGGCGAGGGCTCGCTCTGCGCGAATCACCCGTTCGAGGTCACCTCGGAGAGCATCATCGACGCCATGATCGCCGCCGACGCCCTGGGCCGGGCACGCAAGGAGCTGCGCGGCGGGTAGGATCGTAAAGTCCACAACATCTCCCACTCACACAAGGAGACTTTTCCATGTTCCGTATCCTCAAGACAACGCGTCTGCTGGCCGCGCTGTGCGTGGTGGCCGTTTTGGCCGGGTGTCCCAAGACGGAGCAGACCCCGACCCCGACCGAAAAGACACCAGTGAAGTCGCCTGCAAAGACGCCCGAGTTGACGCCCGAGTTGACGCCTGAGTTGACGCCTGAGTTGACGCCTGAGTTGACGCCTGAGTTGACGCCTGAGTTGACGCCTGAGTTGACGCCTGAGTTGACGCCTGAGAAAACACCTGAAAAGACGCCCGAGACGACGCCCGAGAAGACGCCGGACGAGGCCGATCCGTCGAAGCCGCTGAAGCAGGCCGAGTTGCTGCTGGAACTCCCTGACGAGTACAGCACGCCCGACGGCATGTGCCTGTTGCCCAACGGCGACGTGATCCTGGCGGTGCCGAACGTCAACTCGTGGCTGGCCGACGTGGCCGAAGACCCCCAGAACGCCGTGCAGGACCCGCCGCCGGCGCTGCTGAAGATCACCAAGGACAACCAGCTCGAGAAGTACTACGATCCGCCCCGCCACCCGGAGACCGGCACGGCGTTCCCGTTCGGGATGTGCATCGATCCGGGGGGCAAGAACCTCTACATCACCGACCTGCAGTGGTTCTCCAACACGGCCGACCCGGGCAACAAGTCCCGCGTGCTGCGGATTCCGCTGGACGAGAACTACGATCCGGCCGGCGATCCGGTCGTGGTCATCGAGGGCATCGTGGTGGCCAACGCCGTGATCATCCGCGACGGCTACCTCTACGTGAGCGACACGACCATGGTGCCCAAGCAGGACCCGGCCGACAAGACCGAGCCGCAGATCAGCGGCATCTTTCGGGTGAAGCTGGAGGAAGAGGGCACGAAGCTGACGCTGCCGTCGATAGAGGACCCGCACCTGGTCGCCTGGATCAAGACGTTCAACCCGGATTGTACGTTCGGAGCCGACGGCCTGACGTTCGACGCCGAGGGGAACCTCTACTGCGGCAACTTCGCCGACGGCACGATCCACAAGATCGCCGTCGCCGACCTGGGAGCCGGCAAAGAGGCCCCGATCTGGACCAAGGCCGATCACATGAAATGCTGCGACGGGATCTTCTACGACGCCCGGACGGAGAAGATCTACGTGGCCGACTCGATCGCCAACGCCGTGCAGATCGTCGATCCCAAGGACGGCTCGGTGCAGACGCTGGCCGTCGACGAGGAGAACGACGGCACCGGCGGCAAGCTCGACCAGCCCTGCGAAGTGCTGGTGCGCGGCAACGAAGTGATCGTCTCCAACATGGACTTCCCCCTCCCCGGCGGCGTGAACCAGACCTGGGACAAGCCCTACACGATCTCGGTGATCAAGTTGGACTGAGTCCGCTTGTAGTGACCCGACTGATCGGGTCTCTCATCCGGCATCATCAGGCTCGCGCGCGCCTCCGGCGCCGAACGCCGACCAGCAGGGCGACCGCTCCCGCGCCCAGCAGGGCCAGCGTGGAAGGTTCGGGAACGCAAACCGTGTCGATGACGATCTCCGAGATGTTGGTGCTCTCGACCAGGTCGAAGATGATCTGCTCGCGATCCGGATTGGGCTGGATGGAAATCAGGCCGTTGTACGTGTACCAGGTGCCGTTCGGCCATTGGATCTGCGGATAGGGCGAAGGCAACGACGTGCCCGGCGGATTCGTCATCGGCGGGGAACCGGTCGGCGTCGGCGACTTGTCCGAGGTGATCTGCCAGAAGATCAGCTTCTGGGCGAGCGGGTCCTCGTTGTTGAAGATATCGATGACCAACTGCCCTCCACCCGGGCCGATATGCACGGTGTCGATCGGTTCGCCGTGCGGTCCCGGGATGGGTTCGATGTTGATCGGGGCGAGGAAGCTGATGGTGGCGTCGCCGTACGGGTTCTCCATGATCGTGGGCAGGCGCGGCAGGTCCGGCTCGATCGGCCCCGTCTGGATGAGCTGCGGGATCTCCCAGGTCTGGCTGGTCTGATTCGGCAAGGTGGCATCCCAAGGCGGGTCGAAGATGTCTTCGCCCAGCGCCGGCACGACGCACGCCACGACGCACAACAATACGGTACTCGACAGGAATCTCATCGTTTGGTCCTCCGCTTTTCCTGGGTTCTGGGACGTGATCACGGTTTGTCTGAAAGCAGTAAGGAATTCGAACTGTCAGCGGCGAGTGGAAAATGGGGACTGGCTCCGAGCCGCGAATGATGTGAAAGTCGCGGAAAAGCGCTGCCGGCTCGGTGCCCGTCCCCTTTTTTCCACGGGGTCCGGGCAGTCACCGGGGAGATGTCCAGGGGCGACCGCCACGGATGAAGCAATCGACAACTGCGCCCGGAGAGACTCCCCAGCCACGGGGTTTTTGGTGGCGGGCGCGAACGCTGCCTCAAGATACTGGTGCCAAGAACAGTAAACTCGCCAACGAAGCCGATTCTAGCGGAATCCGTAGAATCGGTCAAAGGATATGTGGCCTTTCATGGATAAAAGCTATGGACTATATGTCTGAATATAATTCCAGATATAATTCCAGCACCTTCCCGGTGCCGAACCGGCACGGCCCGCGATGCCGTGTATAATTGTTTTAGACAAGGGGCCGAGCCATTCCGGGGCGCGCCATGTTGCCGTCGAGCGACAGTCTCGTTGTGGGTTTGACCGGAGCGACGGGCTTTATCGGCAGCCGGTTGCTGCCGAGGCTTCAGGCTCGCGGCGTGAGGGTGCGTTGCATCAGTCGCCGCACGGAACCGTCGCGCCGCCGTGTGGCCGGCTGCTCGAGGGAAACTGTCTACGGCGACGTGCTGGAGCGGGAGTCCCTCTCGGCCGCGCTGAAGGGCGTCCACACCGCGTATTACCTGATCCACGCCATGCAGGCCGGGGGCGACTTCGAGCGGCTGGACCGGCTCGGCGCGGCCCATTTTGCCGACGCGGCCGCCGAAAACCACGTCCGCAGGATCGTTTACCTGGGCGGGCTGGGCGACCCCGGCGGCCCGCTGTCGGACCATCTGCGCAGCCGGCAGGAGGTCGGCCGAATCCTGCGGTCGTCCGGGGTCGACGTGATCGAGTTCCGCGCGTCGATCGTGATCGGTTCGGGCAGCCTTTCGTTCGAGTTGATTCGCGCCCTGGTCGAACGACTTCCCGTGATGATCTGTCCGAAATGGGTGTCGACGCCCACCCAACCCATCGCCATGGAAGACGTCCTGCAATATTTGCTGGGGGCCTTGGATCTGCCGGAGGGGGAAAGTCGCGTCTTCGAGATCGGCGGACCCGATCGAGTCTCGTATGGGCAGGTCATGCGGGAGTACGCCCGCCAGCGGGGGCTGCGCCGATGGATGATCTCCGTGCCCGTGCTGACGCCCTATCTCTCCAGCCTTTGGCTCGCCCTGGTCACGCCTGTCCATGCCCGAGTGGGCAGGGCGCTGATCGAAGGGCTGCGAAGCCCCACGGTGGTTCGCGACCGTTCCGCACTGGCGGCGTTCGGGATCCGGCCGGTCGGGTTCCGCGAGGCGATCCGCCGGACGTTGGCCACGTCGCTTTCCATGCCCTCGCCGCACAGAAAAGGGGTCGGAACTTTCTTGTTGCGTAGAAAATCGTTCTGACCGTTCTGACCCCTTTTTGCGGCAGCGTCATCTGCTTGCGCCCAACACGAGTTGAACATCGAGTGCTTTTCCGTCGCGATCGATCTTCACTTGGACTTCCTGACCGGGATCTTTCGCGGCGAGCACCGGCGCGAGCGAGTCGCTGTCGGCGACGGGTTGCCCATCGATCGATTGGATCACGTCGCCCACGCGCAGACCGGCCTTTTCCGCCGGGCCTTCGGGCACGAGCTGGCTGATCTTGCAGACGTTCGGTTCCTCGGCGGTGAAGATGCCCAGCAGCGGCCCGGTGCCGGGAGCCCATTGGCCCCAGACGTCGCCTTTCTCGAGCCGGTCCCAGTGTTCCTGGTACTTTGCGATCGGCGTGTAGAGGAATTTGCCCCATTGCGAACGGCCGTGTACGCCGACGAGCCGTCCTTCGCCGGGCGAGGCGTTGGTGGCGATCAGCAGCGGCCCGCCGGAGCCGACGATCGGTTCGCCGAAGTTCGTCCAGAGCAGACCGTCGACCTCTCCGGTAGTCCACGTCAAATGGGCCAGCGGCCGCCGGCCCGGCTCGAAGTCCACCTGATGGGCCACGCCGAGGAGCAGCTCCCGCAGCAGGTCGTACCCCGAATCGGCGATTTTGAGAAAAGGGTATTCGCCTTCGTCGAGGATCTTGACCATGGCCGTATTGTTGGCCCGATCCACACCCAGCCGTTTCCCCGCCAATGAGCGGCCGTCGTGCAACGTCACGGTGACCTCGTCGCTGGGACCCATCGCGCAATGACCGGCGGTGAGCACGTGGCCCTCCGGGCTGACGATCACGCCGCTGAACGTCCGGCCGTTGCCGCGAAGCAACACGGTGGCTGGAAAGGCCTTCTCCAGCGACGGTTGGACCATGTCGGCACGCGCCGCCCGAGCGGCCTGGTCCGGTGTGGCCACGCGATCGACCTGGACCCGTTCGAGGTCCTCGATCGTCCGGGCGAGGTAGACGTGGTCGAACAGCACCTCGTCGCCTCCGGTACAAGAGAGTGTCACGCTGGTGACGTTCCCGCTGAAGCGGTTGAAGTCGCCGTGCAGGTCGCACGTTTCGACGATCCACGCGTCGGGCAGATCGGCATGCGTGGACCAGATCCAAACGCGTTTGGCCGACTCGTCGCCCGGGTCGCCCCGCCCGGCGAAGTACTGCAGCTTGCGGTCTTGTTCGCCGTCGTGGCCGAGTTCGATCCGGACCTGTCCCTGGCCGCGTTTGCGAAACGCGAAGCGGAGATAGCGGTACTCGCCCCACCGGGGACGCTCGCGGATCGCCGCGGGGCCGTCGGCCAGCTCGATCCGGCAGCGGCCGCCGGGCGTGATCCGCAGGCAGCCGGTGCCGGAATAGGCGTCTTCGTTCTGCAGTTCGGCTTCGGCAACTTCCTCGCCCTCATCCGGCAGCAGTTCCCACGCGGCCCCGTCCTCGAACACCTCGCTCAACATCGGCAACCGGTCGGCAAAGGTGATCGCCCGCCAATCGACCGCCGCACCCTTCGCGTTGGCGTCGATCGGCCGTTGCACGATCTGAAATCGGACGGACTGCCCCGCCAGCGCCTCCAGCGGAACGACCAAGGGCGACGGTTCTTTACGTCCGGGCGTGCGGACGGGCACCTCGTATTCCGCCGCCGGTTCTCCGTCGATGCGCACCTCGACGATCGAACCGGGCGTCTCTTCCGCAGGGCGGCCGGCCGACAGGATCAGCCATTTCTGCCGGGAACCGACGCGGACACTCCGCGAGAGGACCAGCGGCCCGTCGCTGGCGACGGCGAACCGGAAGCCGGCTCCCTGTCCCGGCATCGCTTCCCACAGGCTGTGCAGGCGAAACGCCCGGCGATCGGGATCCTCCAGCGTCCAACCTTGCCACGCCCAAATCGCCTCCGCCTGCCGCCGACGGACCGCCTCGGCCAAAGCCGCTCGATCCAACAGCACGGTCGGCTCCAACCAGTTGAGCATGTCCCGGATATCCAACGGGTCGGCGTCCTTAGGATGGCCGTTGTAGACCGGATCCACCGCCAGGGTCAACAAGGCCGTATCGTCCGGACCGATCCGTTTCAGTTGGAGATTGCCCGTATCGAGAAGGTCCTTCGATCCGATCAGCAGGCTGCTCTGGTACAATCGCTGGCGGCTGCGCTGGGCACCGGCGTCTTCCCCCGGGCGCAAGACCCCGGCGAACACGGACGCCCGAACGCAACCGCCGCTGCCGGCGCTCGCGTCGAGTTTCAACTGCGTGCGGAAACGCTGCACGATCGGCGGCAGGGGGAACGTCAACTCGCAAAGCCCGTGGACGCCGAACCCCCAGCCGTATCCTTGCGGCCCGCTTTCCAGCGGCCGGCCGACGACGCTGCGGTTGGTCTGCCGTCGCCAGTCGGCGTGCAGTGCCGAACGATTGACGGCGTGGATCGGCTCGATGCGCCAAAGCGGGACTTCATCCGCCGCGAAATACCGCCGCAAGCGAATCTCGCGATAATTCACGGCCAGCGCGTCCAGGCTCCAGGCCGGCTGGATCAGGTGCCACCAACGGTCGGGCTGCCCGGCGTCGCTGTACGACGCGACCTCGAACCGCGGGGCCGATGCGGTGGCGATCAGCCCGGTGGTCGTCTCGAGTTGGAACAGCCGTTCTTCCAACTGGGGACTGAGCACCGCGACCTCGTCGTAATAGGCTTCCCACGGGTCGATCCGCGGTGCGTGGAACTCGGCGATTTCATCGAAGCCGACCGACTGGACTCCCGACTCGGTCAGCAGGCTCAGTCCAGCGTCCAGGAAGCGGTGCCGGCGGAACTCCAGCCGGCGTCCGTCGCGGAAGAAGACCGTCGCCGGCCGGTAGCGATCGTCGGCCGCCGGCTCCCACACGATCCGCCGCACCATGCCGAGGACCACACGCACGTAGGGCAACGCCTTTCGCTGCCTGTCCAGCAGCTCGATCTGCGGTTCGACCACCAGGTGGTCCGGCAGCATCACGTCCGAGGCGTCGGTTCCAAAGACGCACGTTTCGACGACCGTACCGGGCAAACGATCGGCATTCCAGAATTCCACGAAGGCGTCGGGCGTTTGGCTCGCGGGCAGCGCGTTGTCCAGCAGCCACCGGACCGGCGTGGGGGATTGCAGAAGCGGCTGGTTGGCCAGCCGCGGCGATCCGTCCGGGCGTCCCCAGTCGGTCACCTCATCACCGGAGATGCGCCGGCCGTCGGTCAGGACGGCCGAGTATCGTTCCTGCTTTTGCTCGTCGGCGACGCCAGGGGATGTGGGCAGCGAGGAACCAACGACGAGGGAGAGGAGAATTGCAAACTGCAAATTGGGTATTGTAAATTGCAGATTGAAGACGGGATGACGGCAAAGGGCCATTGCGGGACGCTCCCTATCACCAAACGGTTTTTCGGCAGTTTGCCATTGAGTCTGTGATGTTATGGTGGGTGGCACGCCCTGAGGAACGAAGGGCGTGTATGGCCGACATACCACGCCCTTCGTTCCTCAGGGCGTGCCACCCCAGAGCTTACGGCAACGATGTCAAGAACCGTTTGGTGCTATTTTCCCTTCCGTCGTCCTTCTTCAACGTTGACCTTCGGCAGCGAACCGGCCAGCTTCTCCTTCACGGCGGCCGCTTTCGGGTCGCCGGCCAGGTTGGTCCATTCCATCGGATCGTTCTGGTGATCGTAAAGCTCTTCGGTCCCGTCGCTGTAGCGGATGTAGCGCCAACGCTCGGACCGGACCGAATGGTTCTGGCGTCCGTGCGTGGTCACCACCGGCCGGTCCCACTCCGCCGCCGGGTCCTCCAACAGCGGCTTGAGACTCTTGCCCTCCAAATGCTCGCCGACCGGCAATCCGCACAGATCGGCCAGCGTCGGATAGATGTCCAGCAGGCTGACGGTCCGCTCGCAGCGGGTCTCCGGCTCGGTCAGCCCGGGCACGACGAAGATCATCGGCACCCGCCCGGCCTCTTCCCAGAGGGTGAACTTCCGCCAGTGCAGCTTCTCGCCCAGGTGCCAGCCGTGATCGGTCCAGAGCACGATGATCGTGTTGCGGGCGTAGGGGCTCTTGTCCAGCGCGTCCAGCAGCCGGCCGATCTGTCCGTCGGTGTAGGTGATCGAGGCCAGGTAGCCCTGCACGGCCTTTTCCCACTGCTTGTACTCGAGCACCTTGGCGTGGTCGCCCTCGGGCCCGGCCATGCGGCGGCCGATCGGCGGCACGTCGTCCAGGTCGTCCTCTTTGACCTCGGGCAGGACGACGTCGCCCAGCGGATACCCGTCGAAGTACTTCCGCGGCACGTACCAGGGCAGGTGCGGGCGGAACAGCCCGACGGCCAGGAAGAACGGCTTGTCGTGCGCTTGGCCGAGAAACTCGACGCCGAAGTTCGTCACCTGCGTGTCGCCCATGGCATCGTCGTCCTCTTCGATCGGCCCCCAATCGAAATGGGCCGTGTTGGGGATGCCGTTGGCCGGTCTGGTCTTGGGCATCGGATCGCCGGGCCGATCGAAATAGACCTGCCAGGACTGCGGGTCCTTGAACCCTCCGTGGAAGATCTTGCCCGCCCCGTGGACCTTGTACCCACCGGCCATGAAGTGCTGCGGCAGGGTAACGGCGTCGGGCATTTTCGGCCGCCAGGGATTCGAATTGTAGTACACGCCCGAGGTCGACGGCCGGACGCCGCAGAGCAGGCTCGCCCGCGAGGGATTGCACGCCGGCGCCGAGCAATAGGCCTTGGTGAAGAAGGTCCCCCGCCGTGCCAGCCGATCGAGGTTCGGCGTCTTCACGCCCGGGTATCCGCCCAGGAAGGTCGTCCAGTCGTTCAGATCATCGACGGCGATGAACAGCACGTTGGGCTTTTCGGCGCCTTGGGCGGATGCTGGCGCGGCGATGCAGGAGAAGGCGACGAACCCGACCATCGGCAAAACAAGGGAACGAACGACGGATCGCAGCATGATGACGGCTCCATGGGACGGACGACTTTGGGGAAAGACGCGGGCGGCCCGTACGACCGCAACATTCCAGCATGTTAACTCGCCGTGGCGGGGGATGCAAGCAGGCGGTATCACTCCCGGCGAACCGCGTTTCGCACAGTATTTCGAGGAACGTTTAGCGGGCGGGCGTGCCCGCCGTTAGTCCGGCGGGAAAAGCCGGATACTTCAACGGCGGGCAAGCCCGCCCGCTAAACTAAACGGTCCCGCCCCTGCCGATCGACCATCGATTGCAGCGCCAGCCAGCCTTCCAACTGGGCGGGCGTGAGCGTGGGGCTCTTGCGGCTGCGGCGCTCCAGCGGCTTGTAGTCGCGCAGCGAAAGGACCGACCCGCTCTGGGTGCGGTGCTCCACGGCCCTCAGCCACCGGCGGACTTCGCGCGGCAGATTCACCCGATCGTTGACCACCAGCCCGGTGACGGTCTGGCGTTGATGGCGGCGGCGGACGCTCTGCTTCTTGCGGCGGTGGAGCCGGTAACCTTCCTGCTCGACCACCTGGCGAACGTACCGTTGCACCGACATGACTTTGCCCCGATCGTCCTCGGCAAACGAAATCGTGATGTCGTCGGCGTACCGGGTGTAGACTCCTCCCAACGCGGTCGCCATGCCGGAGAGCCGGGCGTCGAGCCGGTAGTTGACCAGGTTGCTCAGCCGGGGGCTGGTCGGCGCGCCCTGCGGCAGGCCGCCGCGATAGGTACACCATCGCAACAGCAACTGCGTGGCCGGACGGTTCCAACCGATCCGGCGAAAGTATCGCCGCAAACGGCCCTCGCCCGTCGAAGGGAAAAAATCCACCAGGTCGAACCGCAGCACGACCGCCTGGGCCTGATGCGCCCGGGCGTTGGTCACGATCGATCGGCCCCGCTCATAGGCCGTCGCCGCCGGATGGGCCCTCAGCCGGGCAAGCAGCCGACGGAGAATCCGCCGCTGCAACGTCTTGAGGTCCGGAGCCGGCGCGAAGATCCGCCGCACCCCGCCGGAGTGTTTCGGGATGCCGAACTCACGGTAGTGCGGCACCACGTCTTCGAGTTGCGGCAGGTCCGTGCCCAGTCGCCGTGCCAACTCCTCGGTGCCGAAGCCGCGGCCTTTCAGCAGCCAATTCAACAACCCCATAGCGAAACTCCCCGCCGGCGACCTCCAAAGAAAAGCAGGCGTCGCGAGCCGTTGCCGGCCCGCGACACCCGGCTGCCTTGCACAGTAGCGTGCTACTGTCTATCGCTTTTGCCGCAAGTCCAACGGGACCCGGTCGACGAAACATCGACCTGCGCTCGGTCGAGCGCCCCAAGGCAGTTATTCGAATGATGTCCCAGCAATCGAAATGTGTCAAGGGGTGGCACGCCCTGAGGAACTCAAGGGGTGGCACGCCCTGAGGAACGAAGGGCGTGGAAGAGCTGCCCGATCACGCCCTTCGTTCCTCAGGGCGTGCCACCCTCGCCAAAGGACGTTCAAGCTCATTTCTGTCCGGAACACTACTTGCCGATACAATACAAGAACTTGTCGCTGCGCAGCAACAGTTGGCCGTTGCTGATGACGGGCGTGGCGTTGAAGACGCTCTGGTCGCCCAGGTCGTTTCGGGCCAGTTCCTTGAACTCCTTGCCGGCGGCCAACACCATCGCCCCGTTGGTGCGGCTGACCGAATAGAGCTTGCCGTCGGCCAACACCTGCGAGGCGTAGACCACGCCCGTGCCCGAAAGCCGCTCGGTGTAGATCACCTCGCCGGTCGCCGCGTCGACACAATAAGCGATTCCCAAATGGTCGATGAAGTAGAGCAGCCCGTTGTGGTAGAGCGGCGTGGGGACCTTGGACGTCTTTCTCAGTTCCCAGAGCAGGTGGGTGTCGGTCACGTCGCCCCGGCCGCCGGCGCGGATGGCCACGGTCAGCGGTTTCCGCCCGCCGGTGACGAAGACCACGCCGTCGTGGGCGATCACGGTCGGGACCACGTAATCCTGTACGGCGGTGCAATTCCAGAGCTGCTCGCCGGTGGCCGGATCGTAACCCCGCACCTCGAACTCCATGCTCACGACCAGTTCCTGCTTGCCGTCGCCCGGGTCGACCAGTGCGGGCGTGGCCCACGACCGGGGAACGTCTTTCGCCCGCCATACCTCTTCGCCGGTCGTCTTGTTCAGCGCCACGACCGACTGGCTTTCCACGCTGGCGTTGACGATCACCAGGTCGCCGGCGAGGATCGGCGCGGTGGCGCTTCCCCAGCCGTCCGTGCCGTCGCCGACCAGCGTGGTCCAAAGCAATTCGCCGTCGAGGCTGTACGCCTTCACGCCCGAGCGGCCGAAGAAGACGTAGAGCGTCTTGCCGTCGGTCGCCGGGGTGCTCGACGCGTAGCCGTGCAGCGCCAACATGCTGCCGAGTTCTTCTTCCGGCAGCCGGGCCTTGCTCGTCTTGTCCCAGAGGATCTTGCCGGAGGCCCGATCGACGCACAGGACGTGTTGCACCAGGTCGGCCTGGTCGCCCGGCTCGGCCGAGTCGAGTCCGTAGCCGCTGTAGGCAGTCAGGAAAATCTTGTCGCCCAATGTGATCGGAGTCGAAGCTCCGAAGCCGGGCATGGCCGTCTTCCAGACGACGTTCTCCGTCGCGCTCCAGGTCGTCGGTAGGCCCGTGTCCTCGGAAACGCCCGACGCCCCGGGACCGCGGAACTGGAGCCAATCGGCACCGG